>JAUSOF010000050.1 GCA_030656145.1 Pseudomonas sp. | reverse complement strand
TCAGGAGCACATGAGCGGATTTTCATTATGGCTCAAGGCACCTAATGCCTTAATTAGAAGCCGGATATACGGAAGCAGTCGTACCTAGGTTCGTTTGAAGAGCGTATCACTGGCAAAACGGGGGGAGTCCATATACGGATTAGACAAGCGCTAGCGCAATCACGTTAGCGTTGCGGCTCGACGCCGACCGGCCGGCTTTTCATGAGCCTGTGTTATCGACCCTGGCGCTCTGTGTGCCAGATGCGGCAGCCGTGCCAAGGCCGTGGATCAAGCAGTGGCGTCGAGGTCGAGCGTCAGGTTGTCGATCAGGCGGGTGCTGCCGAGAAAAGCCGCGGCCAGAATCACCAGCTGGCGATCGTTGACTGTTACCGGGCGCAAGCTATTCGGTTCGCGAATTTCCAGGTAGTCAGGGCGCAAGCCGGCGGCTAATTGTTGCTGATGGGCCGTCTCGATCAGCTTGCTGAAGTCGCGCTCACCCGCGTCAAGTGCGCGGGCAACCTGTTGCAGGCTGCAGTAAAGGGCTGGGGCGACGGCGCGTTGCGCGGCGTCGAGGTAGCCGTTGCGCGAAGATAACGCGAGGCCATCGTCGGCGCGTATGGTCGACTCACCGATAATCTGGATCGGCATGTTCAGGTCGTGCACCAGCGTGCGAATCACGGCCAGTTGCTGGAAGTCCTTTTGCCCGAAAACGGCCAGGTCGGGTTGCACCAGGTTGAACAGCTTGGTCACTACGGTAGCGACGCCGTCGAAGTGGCCGGGGCGGCTGGCGCCGCACAGGCCTTCGGACACACCCTGCACGCTGACGCGAGTCTGGCTGGCCATGCCGTCGGGATACATCTCGTCCACATCCGGATTGAACAGCAGGTGGCAGCCTGCATTGAGGAGTTTTTCCTGGTCGGCGGCCAGGGTGCGCGGGTAGCTGCTCAGGTCTTCGCTGGGGCCGAACTGCAACGGGTTGACGAAAATGCTGGCGACCACGAAATCGGCGCGCTGAGCGGCTTTCTCAACCAAGGCAACATGCCCGGCGTGCAAGTTGCCCATGGTCGGAACAAAACCGATCTGCTTGCCCTCGGCGCGAGCCTGGGCGACGGCTGCGCGTAGCTCCAAAGTGGTTTTAACCGTGATCATGCAGAAAATCCGTGTTCGATTGCCGGGAAACTACCGTCCTTTACCGCCTTGACGTAGGCGCTGAGCGCGTTCTGGATGCTGCTTTGCCCGGCCATGAAGTTCTTTACAAACTTGGGCGTGCGACCGCTCAGGGACAGGCCCAGCATGTCGTGCATGACCAACACCTGGCCGTCGGTGCCGCTGCCGGCACCGATGCCGATGACCGGAATCTTCACTGCCTGGCTAATCTCCGTGGCGAGCTCACTGGGTACGCATTCAAGCAGCAGCATGGCCGCGCCAGCTTGCTCCAGGGCCATGGCGTCGGCGCGCATCTGCCGTGCCTGGGCTTCCTGGCGACCCTGGACTTTATAGCCGCCGAGGATATTCACCGCTTGTGGCGTCAGGCCCAGGTGGGCGCAGACCGGTATGCCGCGTTCGGCCAGCAGGCGAATCGGCTCGGCCAGCCAGGCAGCGCCCTCAAGTTTGACCATGTGCGCGCCAGCCTGCATCACCATTGCGCAGTTGTGCAGCGTCTGCTCAATGGTGGCATAAGCCATGAAGGGCAGGTCGACAAGGATCAGGGCGCCCTGGTTGCCGCGTTTCACGCACGCGGTGTGGTAGGCCATGTCGGCGACAGTGACCGGCAAGGTGCTGTCGTGACCTTGCAACACCATGCCGAGGGAGTCGCCGACCAGCAGCACCTCGACTCCAGCCTGGCCGGCAGTCTGGGCGAAGGTGGCGTCGTAGCAGGTCAACATGGCGATTTTCTCGCCGCTCTGCTTGAGGCTTTGCAGGGTGGTCACGGTAACGTCAGGCATAACAATTGTCCTCACTCAGGCGTTCGGCAAGCAGTCAGTCGCTGCTTCAAAGTGGCCTGCATTGGCCTCGGTTTGCACCGGTGCGGGGCAACGGGACGCCTATAGTCCTGATGGGGCGACTCGAAGTCAATTGCAGGTGTTACCGGTCTGTTACTGGCGTTACCGCCAATGCGCTCTCGTAGGGTCGAGGCTGGAGTGCTGGTGCGGGTCGTAGGATGGGTTGTCACCCATCCGAACCGGTAGGTAGTAGGTTGGGTTAGCGGCGGCTGCACTCCCGCGCTAGTCACAGATTCGATGCGCCGCGTAACCCAGCAGGGCGTCAGCAGATAGCCGCAATGATGGGTTACGCCGCGCAGAAAATGCGGTCTTGCCTACTAACCCATCCTACGGGCCGTCAGGCAGGCGTTCCAGGCCTTCGAAAGGGCAGGCGAGGAGCAAGTCTTGCAAGGTTCGGCCGTCGGCCAGGCGCAGCTCGGGGGCCAGTTCGGCCAGCGGGTAGAGTACGAAGGCTCGGGCGTGCATGTGGTAATGCGGCACATGCAGGCGGGGCTCGTTGAGTATCAGGTCACCGAAAACCAGGATATCCAGATCGAGAGTGCGCGGGCCCCAGCGTTCGGCTTTGCGCTCACGGCCCTGGTTTAGCTCGATAGCTTGCAGGGCGTCGAGCAACTGCAGCGGCTCCAGTGCAGTGTCGAGCGCTGCCACAGCGTTTACATAGCGCGGCTGGTCGGCCGGGCCGAGCGGGTCGCTGCTATAAAAGCCGGAGGTGCCGGCCAGGTGCGAGTGCGGCAGCGCAGCCAGCGCTGCAAGAGCGCCACGCAGTTGCGCGAGCGGCTCGGCAAGGTTGCTGCCGAGGCCAAGATACACCCGCTGCATTATTCGCTGGCAGCGGGCTTGGGTGCACCGTCGGCGCCAGGTGCGCGTTTGCGCTTGCTGCCGCTGCGACGCCGCTTGCGCGGTGCGCCACTGCTGTCGTCTTGAGTGCTTAGGTCGCGAATCATGACGCGTCGTTCACTGTCGCTGGCGTCCTGATAATCTGTCCACCATTCGCCCAGTCCGCCGGTCTCTTCGCCAGCGCTTTCGCGCAATAGAAGGAAGTCGTAACCGGCGCGAAAGCGTGGGTTTTCCAGCAGCAGGTCAGAGCGTTTGCCGGTGCGCCGTGGCAGGCGTTCCTGCATGTCCCAGATCTCGCGGATCGGCATGGTGAAACGCTTGGGTACGGCAATCAGCTGGCACTGTTCGTTGATCAGCTCTTGGGCCGCTTCCTGCATCGCCGGAATGGCTGGCAGGCCGCGCTCCTGCAGTTTGATCACGCGCGCTGGCAGCGCCGGCCAGAGCAGGGCGGCGAAGAGGAAGGCCGGCGTTACCGTCTTGCCTTGCTTGATGCGCAGATCAGTGCTGGCCAGGGCGTTGCGGATCAGGGTGTCGGTGTAGTCCGGATTCTGCTTCAGTGCCTTGGCGCTGGCTGGGAATAGTTGGCCGAACAGGCCGTAATCGACCAGCAGTTCATAGGTGTAAACCGCGTAACCGGCGAGGAACAGCTTGAGCACTTCGTCGAACAGGCGCGCGGAGGGAATATCACGCAGCATAGGCGCCAGCTTATAAATAGGCGCGGCACTGTGCTTTTCGATATCGAAGTCCAGCTTGGCGGCGAAACGCACAGCCCGCAGCATACGTACCGGGTCTTCCTGGTAGCGCTGGGTTGGGTCGCCAATCAGGCGGATCAGGTGGTTGCGAATGTCGTGTACGCCATTGGCGTAATCGAGAATGCGCTCGGTGGCCGGGTCGTAGTACAGCGCATTGATGGTGAAGTCACGGCGCTGGGCGTCGTTCTCCAGGCTGCCATAAACATTGTCGCGCAAGATGCGCCCGCTCTCGTTGCGCGAGGACAGGTGATTGTCTGCCTCGTCGTCGCCTTCCGGGTGATTGGCGCGAAAGGTAGCGACTTCAATGATTTCACGGCCGAAGTGCACGTGCACCAGCTTGAAACGCCTGCCGATCACTCGGGCATTGCGGAACTCGGCACGCACCTGTTCCGGCGTGGCGCTGGTGGCCACGTCGAAATCCTTGGGTTCGATATCGAGCAACAGGTCGCGCACACATCCCCCTACCAGGTAGGCCTGGTAGCCGGCTTGCTGCAGGCGCTCGACCACGCTGATGGCATAGCGACTGATTTCCCCGCGGTTAATCGGGTGCTGGCTACTGTTCAGCACTTGGGGGGTGCTGTGCGGGTGTTTACCGCGGCGCAGGGGCGAGCGTAGAGAATTGAACAGCTTTTTCAGCATGGGATGCACTGTTTGACGAAATGACAGGCCAGGATAGACGCTGGCCACTGGAATGGCGCGGATTCTAGCATTGTGTCAGGAGATGGTGTAGGTGAGTCGGGGATATGCTGCAGGACGCATCGGCTTGGCGATGGTTCTTTGAAGCTACTGAGGGAGCCGGAGCTCCCCCCTAAGCAGGTACGTGCTTTGTTTTTATTATTATGGCGGGCTTGTTGTTTTTGTTGAATTGCCCGTTCCATCAAGTCAGAGACTCTCTGGAAATCTCCCAAGCCAGGAGTCAATAGCAAACGGATTACTTTGAATGCTGACGCTACCATGGTCGCTGTACGACCTAACCAGTACTGGCTCTGCCTTGAGGCAGTTTTGTTGTTCTCTGTCTGATTGTGGGGCAGGCCCCAACGGCAATTGCGTTCCAAAATGATCAGTTAGCTGCGCCTCCGCCGTGTTGTTTTTATTGTGCTGGAGTCGTTACGTCTTGTTTTTATTATCGGGTGCAGTGCTTGTTATTGTTGTTGTGCCGTAGATAAAGCATGAGCCGTGCCATCTTTATCAATTCCTTTTAAAACAATAGCTTAGGTTTTTGTGGGCCGTTACGAGAACGGAGCTCGCCATGTGCTCGTTACCGTAAGCCCCGGACTTTGTTACGCGGTATTGAGGCGGTAACAATGAGGGGAACCTTGCGCTCGGCGATCTGTCTCATCGCATCTTGTGACAGTGCGCAAAGATCAAGAAAAACGCCGCTTCCCATTTCGGGGTAAGCGGCGTTTTCTGTATAGAGAACAGCATTGCCTGTTGCGGCGGCATGCGTTTCTTGTCTGGTCTGCTAGTCGGTGGTCGCGCCGGTTTTACGCCTTGGAATGCCCAGGCGCTGACGGCGCTCCCACAGGCATTTGCGGCTGATGCCGAGCTTGCGCGCCAGTTCGGTTTCGGTCATGTGATCCTGGTGTTCGAGGACGAAGTGCTGAAAATAGTCCTCTAGCGACAGATCCTCGGTTGGTTCGTGGCTATTGCCACTGGCCTGTGTCGGTAAGCCGAGGAAGTTGTCGTCATCCAGCGCCTCCGGTTCGAAGTCGATGCCCAGCAACTCGGCCGAAATGCTTGTGCTTTCGCAGAGGATTACCGCCCGCTCGATCGCATTTTCCAGTTCGCGAACGTTGCCCGGCCAGGGGTAGTGGCGGATTGCCTGTTCGGCGTCCGGGGCGAAATGCAGGTCGTTGCGATCCATGCGCTTGCACTGGCGCAGGAGGAAGGAGTGGGCTATTTCGCTGACATCGCTGCCGCGCTCACGTAGCGGCGGCAGTTTCAGGGCGATGACATGCAGGCGGTAGTAGAGGTCTTCGCGGAACTGACCGACCTTGGCCAGACTCTTGAGGTCGCGGTGAGTTGCGGCGATCAGGCGTACGTCGACTTTCTGCGACTGCACCGAGCCAACCCGGCGAATCTCGCCTTCCTGCAATACGCGCAGCAGGCGGGCCTGGGCTTCCAGCGGCAGCTCGCCGATCTCGTCGAGGAACAGGGTGCCGCCATCGGCCGCTTCGACCAGACCCGCACGGCCGGCGCTGGCACCGGTAAAGGCGCCTTTCTCGTGGCCGAACAATTCGGACTCGATCAGGCTTTCCGGGATGGCCGCGCAGTTCACTGAAATCAGTGGCGCCTTGGCGCGCTTGGACAGGTTGTGCAGGGCGCGTGCTACCAGTTCTTTGCCGGTGCCGGACTCGCCCTGGATCAGCACGTTGGAGTCGGTCGGTGCGACCTTGCGGATCTTGCTGTACATCTCGAGCATGGACGGGCAGGAACCGATGATGCCGATCTCGCCATTGCTGTTGTCGGCGACTTTTTCGCTGTTACGTCCGGCAGTCGCACCGGCGGACGTATTCGGTATCTGTTTGGCTGCCTGGCGATCGCGCAGGATGCGCGAGACGGCCTGCAGCATCTCGTCGTGATCAAAGGGTTTGGCGATGTAATCGACAGCCCCCATCTTCATCGAGTCGACGGCGGAGCGCAGGCTGGCGTAGCTGGTCATGATCAGCACCGGCTTGCCTTCGGCGAGCCTGATCAACTCAGTGCCTGGCGCGCCGGGCAGGCGCAGGTCGCTGACTACCAGGTCGAAATTGGGAATGCTGAAGCGTTCTTGCGCTTCTTGCACTGAGCCGGCTTCGCTGACCTGGTATTGGTTGCGCTCGAGCAGGCGGCGCAGGGCAGAGCGGATAATGGTTTCGTCTTCAACGATCAAAATATGGGGCATTAATTCGGTCTCTCGACGGTCTCAGGTCGCTGGTTCAATTCGCTATGGACGTCGCTCCGACATGCCGCGGCAGGGTCACCCGGATGCGGGTGCCGCGCTGGTGCTCGGGGTCAACCGGGCTGTCGATTATTATTTGTCCATAATGCTCTTCCACGATGGAATAGACCAGCGCGAGGCCAAGCCCGGTGCCTTTGCCCGGATCTTTGGTGGTGAAGAAAGGTTCGAATAAACGGTCGATAATTGCCTTGGGAATACCGCTGCCTTCATCCTCCACGATCAGGTCGACGGTGTGCTCGGAGGCTTCAGTTTTGACCCGTATAGCGGCGCCGGGAGGCGAGGCATCCCGGGCGTTCGACAGCAGGTTGATCAGTACCTGGGCGAGGCGTTGTGGGTCGCCGTCTACCCAGTGATCGGAGTCGCACAGGTTGAAAAACTCCACTTCGACGCTGCGCCGGTTGAGTGACAGCAGGCCGATGGCCTCCTGTGCCACCTGTGCCAGACACACCGGTTCGTCGGTCTGTTGATGGCCGCCCGAATGAGCGAAGCTCATCAACGACTGGAGGATGCGCGAGACACGTTTGGTCTGCTCAAGAATCTGCTCGCTGATCTCGGTCAGCTCGCCGTCGCCTTCGCGCTCCTCGCGCAGGTTCTGCGCCAGACAGGCAATGCCGGTAATAGGGTTGCCGATCTCGTGGGCCACGCCGGCAGCCAGGCGGCCAATACTGGCCAGCCGCTCGGAGTGCACCAGTTTGTCTTCCAGGTACTGGGTTTCAGTGAGGTCTTCGACCAGCAGTACCAGGCCGCTGTTGCCCGGGGTCAGTGGCTCGTCGATGGCCGCCTTGTGCAGGTTGAGCCAGCGGGTCTGGCCGTCCAGCCCCAGTCGTTGTTTGTGCAGGTGCTGGTCGGGCAGCTCGATAAAGTGCTGCAGCAGTCCGCGCCAGGGTTCGCTGAGCGCTGACAGGCGCGAGCCGACGATGCGGTGCGCGGGGATCTCGGTGAGCTCCTCCATGGCCTTGTTCCACATCAGGATCTCCTGATCCTTGGCCAGCGAGCAGACACCCATCGGCAGCTCCTGCAGCGTTTGGCGGTGATAGCGGCGCAAGGCATCGAGTTCCGCGGCCAGGCCGGTGAGGCGCGAGTGGTAATCCTCCAGGCGGTTCTCGATGAAGTGGATATCTTCGCTGACGAAGGTTTCGCTGCCGGATTTGTAGGGCAGAAAGGTCTCGACGATGTCCTGGGCTACGCTTGGCCCCATCAGGCCCGAGAGGTTGGCCTCGATGCGGTCGCGCAGGCGGCGCAGGGCATAGGGTCGGCTTTCATCGAAGGGCAGGTGCAGATCGCGCAGGGCTTGCTCGACTTCGCGCTGGGCGGTTTTAGCGCCGAGCGGTTTGGCCAGTTGGGTGGCGAAATCCTGGGGTGACACGACCAGCAGCTCGCGCCGTTGCGGGCGACGTACGTTGTCCACGGCGCAGGCTTCGGCGGCACTTTTCTCCTCGGGGCTGGCCTCGGTGAACAGTGAGACCAGGGTGAATATCAGCACATTGGCTGCCAGCGAGGCGATGGCCGCCAGGTGCCAGCTGCTGTCGTCCAGCACGTAGACCAGGTTGAGCGAGGGGATGTAGAACCCTTGCAGATTGCCCAGCATCGGCAGCAGCATGCCCACTGTCCAGACGCTGATGCCTGCCAGCAAGCCGGCTATATAACCGCGTCGGTTGGCCGTGGGCCAGTAGAGCACCGAGAGCACGCCGGGGAGGAATTGCAGGGTGGCGACGAAGGCGACGATACCCAGGTTGGCGAGGTCCTGCTCGGCGCCGAGCAGCACATAAAAACCGTAACCAGCCATGATGATGGCTGCGATCAGTGCGCGCCGGGTCCACTTTAGCCAGCGATAGATATTGCCTTCGGTGGGCGGTTGATAGAGCGGCAGCACCACATGGTTGAGGACCATGCCGGACAGGGCCAGGGTGGTGACAATGATCAAGCCGCTGGAGGCCGAAAGGCCGCCGACATAAGCGATCAGCGCCAGGGTCTGGCTGTTGACCCCGATGCCCAGGCCGAGGGTGAAGTACTCCGGGTTGGTGGTGACGCCGAGCTTCAGTCCGGCCCAAAGGATTAGCGGTACGGCCAGGCTCATCAATAGCAGAAATAGCGGCAGGCCCCAGCTGGCGCTGACCATGGCGCGCGGGTTGAGGTTTTCGGTGAAGGTCATGTGGTACATGTGTGGCATGACGATGGCCGAGGCGAAGAACACCAGCAGCAAGGTGCGCCAGGGGCCTTCCTGCAGCGGCGTATGCAGGCTGGCCAGGGCGGCTTGGTTCTGTACCAGCCAGCGCTCCAGGTCCTGCGGGCCATCGAACACGCCATACAACGCATAGATGCCGATAATGCCGACGGCAGTCAGCTTGACCACCGACTCGAAGGCGATGGCGAATACCAGGCCTTCGTGTTTCTCGCGGGTGGCGATATGCCGAGCGCCGAACAGGATGGTGAACAGGATGATCAGTCCGCAGTAGGCCAGTGCGACCTGTCCGCGTACCGGCTCGCGGGTGAGGATACCAATGGAGTCGGCCACCGCCTGGATCTGCAGGGCGAGCAAGGGCAGCACGCCGATCAGCATGAATATGGTGGTCAGGGCGCCGGCCCAGGTACTGCGAAAGCGGAAAGCGAACAGGTCGGCTAGCGACGATAGTTGGTACGTGCGGGTGATGCGCAGGATCGGGTAGAGCAGCACCGGCGCCAGCAGAAAGGCCCCGGACACCCCTAGGTAGCTGGCGAGAAAACCGTAGCCGTACTGATAGGCCAGGCCTACCGTACCGTAGAAGGCCCAGGCGCTGGCATAGACGCCGAGCGACAGGGTGTAGGTCAGTGGGTGGCGAATGATCCAGCGCGGTATCAGACCGTGTTCGCTGACCCAGGCGACACCAAACAGCACCAGCAGGTAGGCGGCGCTGATCAGGATCAGCTGGCTAAGGCTAAAGCTCATCAGCATTGCGTTGACTCTGCGCAGAAATATAGAGGGCGGGTATTCAGGTCTGTTGCTATTTCGGCGCCAGCCGCGTTGCTGTGTAGCCGCGCCGAAGCGGCAACGGATCCCAGGCTTCGCGGCTGCGTGTCAGAGTTCGTCAGCATCACGTTGACTCTGCAAGATAAAGGTCACCACGATCAGGATTAGCCAAAGCAAATAGGGTCGGTACCAGGCGCCGTTGGGGTCGATCCACCAGTCCATTATCGCTGGGGAGAACAGATAGATCCCCACTACCAGGATCAGAACCAATCGATAGATATACATGCCGCATCTCTTTTCATGAGTGGCGCGATGGTAACGGATGCGCGCCGACCTGCGTAGGCCGGTGCTGCTTGCCTATGCAAGATTGTTACCGGCATTCAGCCAAACGAGCACGACCACAGGAGGAGTCGTAGGCTACTTGCGCTGATGAACTGCTGGAGTAGAATCTTGTCAACTGCAGTGGTTGGCGCATGCGAGAATCTTCGTTGTTCTACATCCACACTGCTCATGCCAGCCAAGGAAAGGCCGATATGTCGCCCAAAGATCAGCAGCTCAGCGAACTTCTCGCACTCCACTCGCGCAGCCTCACGCACCTGACGGCCGCTATTACCTCATTGTCATTCGACCTTATGCGCAGCACCGACCCCAGTGTGCGCGGCGCGGGCTCACGGATGATCGTCAGGCTGGAAGCCGTTAGCAAAGAACTCGATCAGCAGTGGGCGCTAATCAGCAAGCTGACAGGCGTGCAGCAGCCTGCGCGTGACGATGGGGTTGTCGAAGTCCAGCTGCATTCGGCGTCCTGACAGGCTCTTTTAGTCAGGCGTGCCACTCATTTAGGCGTGGCGCTCGGTTGCCATTGGCGCAGCAGCTCCAATAATTCGCTCGGCGACTCGCCACGCTTCAGCATGGCGCGGTGTGGCGCGGTGTGGGGAGCGTACAAAGCGTTCGCTGACCAAGTGGTCGAGGAACTCGTCGAGCTTGCTGTAAAAACCATTTACATCAAGCAGGCCGAGGGGTTTGTTGTGATAGCCGAGTTGTCCCCACGTCCACACCTCGAACAGTTCTTCCAGGGTGCCGAGTCCGCCGGGTAGAGCGATAAAGGCGTCGCTAAGTTCGGCCATCCGGGCTTTGCGCGCATGCATGCAGTCAACCACTTCCAGGCGCGTAAGACCCGGATGGCCAATTTCGGCGCGCTCCAGACTCTGCGTGATGATGCCGATCCGCGTCTGCAACTACGCCATCAGGCCCACTGCACCGCCGCCGTAGATCAAGCGAGACCTTGCTCGGCAAGATGGCGCCCGAGGTCTTTTGCTGCCTGACTATAAATCGACAGGGCACCGGAGCTGGCGCCGTAGAACACGCAAATTGAACGTAAGGTCATGCTCACTTTCCGACAATGCGGTGGCTCAAAGCCGGTGAGCATATCGGGCACAACGTGACAGCGGGCGAGTTTTTAGACTGTCTCAATCTAGCGCTACACGCGCCTGCCTACTACCTGTATGCGACCTGACCTACAGGCTGTTCATTCGGCGCTTATGCCGCTGGCGCCAGCGGCATAAGCGACCAGTAAGCTGCGTAACAAGTCATTTAAATGCATGAGATTCTCCTGTGCCTGGCTCTCAGGCTACACCCCGGGTGCCCTGCGGACTGGTTGATTGCATCAATGATGACGATAGCCTCAGGGTGGCGCTTGGCAAGTGCATGGCATTAATCAAGTTGCCCACAAAGACTGTGGAGTGAGCTGTGGATAAGGTGGGTGTAGGCTTCTGCAGGCCTAGTTGTGCGGCTCTCTGGATGATCTGTACGTTTTTTGATCAGTGCTGTTCTGTTGATAAAACGAGTGCCTGGGGTAGTTATCCAAAGATTGGGGATAAACTCAGGAAGTTGTCCACGGCTACTGTGGGTAGGCCTGTGGGTAACTCTGTATGCCTGGCTGGATGCCTTGTTGTCCGTGGCTTTGCGTGGGTTGATCAGATTTTGATCAGTTCGTCGGTGTGCCTGAAAACGGCATGTAGATGCGCTTCAGGTCAAGGATTAATCCCGTTATTTCTAGGAGTTGTTCAGCGCCACAGGCATCTTGGAGATAGTTATCCAGTGCAGCTGTGGAACGATCTGTGGATAAGCTGAGTGCGCTTGTACCCAGGCCATACAGGACTAGGTGTAGCCGTGGTTGCTGGTTTTTTGCTCAATCGCCGGATTAGCTGCTGATCCGGTGCGTTGCTTGCGTCGAGCGCCCGAGCAGTTGCAGGGCGCGATGCGTGCTGGCACACGCATCGCGGCCATGGCGCGCTCCTGAAGGTACCCGCCAGCCGACAGGCACCATTGTCTCCAGTTTTCTGCGCGTCTGCGCTTCGTCGAAGGCGACGGGTTAACCCTTGCGATGCACCTGAGACGTGTTATCCCGGATGCAATCCGGGGAGGCCGGAGCTCCAGCGTTCGAAGCTGCATCCAGCGGTGCCGGCTCAGCCGGCCAGCAGCCATGCACCAGTGACTGCCGAAGCAGCGCCCGCCAGACGGATCAGAGGCGCCGCTGCTTGCGGCAGCAAGCGCACCATGAGGTAACCACTGGCGTGCAGGGCGGCTGTGGCGATGACAAAACCGGCTGCATAACCCCACGGGCTGGTCAGCTCTGGCAGTTCCAGTCCGTGGGCTACACCATGGGTAAGGGCGAACACTGCGGTCAGGCCGAGCGAGACGAACACCGGCAGGCGGGCGGCGACCGCAACCAGCAAACCAAAGGCCAGAACCGAGCCGGCGATGCCGGTTTCCATCAGCGGTATCTGCAGGCCACTGAAGCCGAACAGGCCGCCGAGCAGCATGCTGGTGACGAAGGTCAATGGCAGCGCCCAGCGTGCCGTGCCAGTCTGTTGCGCGGCCCAGAGGCCTACCGCGAACATCGCCAGTAAATGGTCGAGGCCGAATACCGGGTGGGCCAGGCCAGCCATCAGGCCGGAGTGGTCATGGCCGGCATGGGCGAAGGCCATGGCCGGGCTGAGAAACAGGGCGAGGGCGAGCAATGATCTGCGCAGGTTCATGATGGATCTCCTTGATTGGTCGTGAGGCGTTACGCGACGTTGAGCATGCCGTGGCGTTCGATAAAGGCAATGATCTGATCCAGACCCTGGCCGATCTTCTGGTTGCTGAAAACAAAGGGCTTGTCGCCGCGCATCTTCAAGGTGTCGCGCTCCATAACTTCCAGCGAAGCGCCGACCAAGGGAGCCAGGTCGATCTTGTTGATCACCAGCAGGTCGGATTTGCAGATGCCTGGCCCGCCTTTACGCGGCAGCTTGTCGCCAGCGGACACATCAATCACATAGATGGTCAGGTCGGACAATTCCGGGCTGAAGGTGGCCGACAGGTTGTCGCCGCCGGATTCAACGATGATCAGATCCAGGCCGGGAAAGCGCCGGTTGAGTTGGTCGACCGCCTCCAGGTTGATCGAGGCGTCCTCGCGGATTGCCGTGTGCGGGCAGCCGCCGGTTTCCACGCCGATGATTCGCTCCGGTTCCAGAGCCTGGTTGCGCACCAGAAACTGGGCGTCTTCCTGGGTATAGATGTCGTTGGTTACCACCGCGAGGTTGTAACGCTCGCGCAGGGCCAGGCACAGGGCCAGGGTCAGGGCGGTCTTGCCGGAACCGACCGGGCCGCCGATACCGATGCGCAGGGGTTGGCTATTCATAGTGCTGCTCTCACTCTTATCTTCACTTGAGGGTCGACCGAGGCGCATAACCTGCAGGCGACTGAATCGGTGTTTGTAGGCGCATGCCTGTGAAGCGCCTACAGCGTTTGTATTACGAACGGAACAGGCGGCTGTATTGGCGCTCGTGCGCCATGCTCGCCAAGGTCAGGCCAAAGGCGGCGCTGCCCCAGTGTTCGGCTGGTCGTTCGGTTGCCTGCTGCTGCGCCAGCTCGAGCAGGGGTAACAGTTGCGATGTCAGGCGCTGGGCCGCTTGCTGGCCGAGTGGCAGGGTTTTCATCAGCACCGCCAGTTGGTTTTCCAGCCAGCCCCACAGCCAGGCGGCGAGGGCATCCTGTGGGCTGATTTGCCAGGCCCGGGCAGCCATCGCCCAAGCGACGGCCAGACCCGGCTCACTGAGTGTGGCGAACAGTGCGTGGGCCTCTTCGTCCAGCTCAGGCAGGTCGCTCAGCAGTTGCTTCAGGGAGTAGCCCATCTGTCGGCTTTCCTGATGCAGTTCGCGGGTTTCGCGGCTAGCGCGCTGCTGGGCTGCGAGGCTCTGCAGGGTCGTCCAGTCCGCGCCTGCAGCAGCGGTGCAGTGGGCCAGCAGCAGCGGCGCTTCGAAGCGCGTCAAATTGAGCAGCAGTTGGTCGGCGATCCAGCGCTTGGCGCTGTCCGGGCACGCGACCAGGCCCTGCTCAACGGCCATTTCCAGCCCTTGCGAGTAGCTGTAACCGCCAATGGGCAATTGCGGACTGGCGAGTCTGAGTAGTGCCCAAGCCTTATTCACCGGGGCGCACCAAGCGCAAGCACGTTGCCCGAGTTGTTGCCGGCAGGCGGTTCGACAACTGCACGCTGACCAGTTTCTGCGCCCCAGCCTTGTTCACTTGCGTGCACCAAACTGATGCAGGCGCGGTGCGTAGCTGAATTCGGCATCGCCAGCATGGGAGTGGTGGTGACCGCCGCCGTAAGCGCCTTGTTCGGGTTGGTAAGGTGCCTCTATCGGCGTGACCTTGGCGCCCAGTTGTTCGAGCATGGCTTTGAGTACGTAATCATCCGGCAGGCGCAACCAACCGTCGCCCAACTGCAGGGCGACATGGCGGTTGCCCAGGTGATAGGCCGCACGCATCAGCTCGAAAGGGTTGGCGCAGGTGACGTGCAGCAGCTGTTCGGCGCGGGCACAGATACGCACGATGCGGCCGTCTTCCGCTCTCAGGTACTCACCATCATGCAGGGGCGGTTGGCCGCGCTCGAGGAACAGGCCGACGTCTTCACCGCTACGGCTGAAGCAGCGCAGGCGACTTTTGCTGCGAGCCTCGAAGGTCAATTCAAGTTCCGCGTCCCAGTGTTCCTGGGTAGCGGTGCGTTGGTGGATCACCAGCATGGGGGCAGTTTCCGGCAGGATTATGAGGGTGATAGAGCAAGGGGCTTGCCAAGCTGTATTCGCGCAGGCGGGCCGGGGCCTGCAAGGCCTGTGACTGACAGAATTGGCGCGCAGAGTAGTTTTTTTTGGTGCGCAGCAAAAATCAATGCTCTTTTTTGGTGCGTGCCGCGTGCTATGCCCGCTGGCGTCGTGACATCGATGCTTTCGCCGACTTTAGGGTATGGTTGGCCGCACGTTGCGCGCATGACGACCGTACTGGCGGCACCGATTCATATGTTTCGAACAGGGATGCTTAGTTATGTCGAATACCGCTGCGCCACGTTACCCCCTGGTGTTGGTGCCGGGCTTGCTCGGCTTCATCCGTTTGCTCGGTTATTCCTACTGGTTCGGTATCGTTGCGGCGTTGCGCCGCCAGGGGGCCAAGGTCTTTCCGGTGCTGGTGTCCTCGGTGCATTCCAGCGAGGTGCGTGGTGAGCAGTTGCTCGAGCGCATCGCCCAGATACTCAAGGAAACCGGCGCCGCCAAGGTTCATCTGATCGGCCATAGCCAGGGCGCGCTGAGTGCGCGTTATGCGGCGGCTGTAAGGCCGGAATGGATCGCATCGGTGACCTCGGTCGCCGGCCCCAATCACGGCTCGGAGCTGGCCGATTTTCTCCAGCGCAAGGCGCCCCACGGCAGCTGGCGCGAGAGGTTGCTGGCTGCCTTGATGCGCGGCATGGCAGTGTGCATGGCCTGGATGGAGACCGGCTATAAAGGCCCACGCCTGCCTCTGGATGTCGCCGCTGCCCAGCAATCGCTGACCACCGACGGTGTTGCCGCCTTCAATCGGCAATTCCCCCAAGGCCTGCCGGATACTTGGGGCGGCGAGGGCGCCGCCGAGGTCAATGGTGTGCGCTATTACTCCTGGTCCGGCACCTTGCAGCCCGGCATTACTGATCGTGGTGGCAACCGCTTCGACGGGCCAAACCGGGCCTGCCGCTTGTTCGCCCGCACTTTTCAGCGCGAGGCGGGGCATTGCGACGGCATGGTCGGGCGCTACAGCTCGCACCTCGGGGTGGTGATCGGCGATAACTTTCCGCTCGACCACTTCGATATCGTCAACCAGACTTTTGGTCTGGTCGGCAAGGGCGCCGATCCCGTGGGGCTGTTCGTCGAGCATGCCCAACGCCTGCACGACGCCGGGCTTTAGAGTCCGCGCAAGCCGCGCACCAGGCCGGCCGCACTTCGAGTCGACTTTCCCAGGGCACGCCACGCATTTGTCGGAGGGGCGGGGACGCCCAGACGCCTGTCCGAGAATGGTAATTGGCCGCGAACCCGGACGGCTCGTTAGCGGGTTCTGACGCCACCATTCGCGCTCGAGATCGCGCCCACATGGCGTTGCGCTTGGCATGCCGAATCGTGACCGCGAAAAGACCTGTAGGCCACGCGGAGACTGGCGGGTTGGCTTTATTGAATCTTCGACTAGTCTGACCAGATAACGACTAATTCGCAGGGATTCGCATGCCTAAGGTCATACGGATATTTGTACGAACGGTGGACACGATGAATCGGGTCATCGGCCGCTTCGCCATGTACCTGATCTTTGTCATGCTGGCGGTGCTGCTGTATTCCTCGGTCAGCAAGACCTTTAGCACTCCGGCGATCTGGACCCTGGAAGTCGCGCAGTTCCTGATGGTCGCCTACTTCCTTTTGGGTGGCGGCTACTCCATGCAGCTCGATGCCCATGTGCGCATGGACCTGCTCTATAGCCGCTGGTCGCCGCGCACCAGTGCGACCATGGATGCGATCACCATCGGCTTCCTGATTTTCTACCTGGTCTTTCTCCTCTATGGTGGCGTTTCCTCGACGCTGTATGCCCTCGAATATGGCGAGACCAGCTATTCAGCCTGGTCGCCGCGCATGGCGCCGATCAAGATCGTCATGACCATCGGCGTGACATTGATGCTGCTGCAGGCAATCGCAATCTTCTTCAAGGATCTCGCCAGCGCCCGCGGGGAGACGCTGTAATGAGTTACGAGCTCATCGCGCTGCTGATGTTCTCCACCATGATGTTGCTGCTGCTCACCGGCAAGCGGGTGTTCGGTGCCATCGGTTTTGTCGCGGTGATTGCCTCTTTGCTGCTGTGGGGCGATGGCGGTTCGGAAGTGGCGTTCAACGCCGCGATGAAGTTGATGAAGTGGTACCCGCTGCTGACCCTGCCGATGTTCGTCTACATGGGGTATATGCTCTCCGAATCCGGGCTGGCCGAAGACCTCTACCGCATGTTCCATGTCTGGATGGGGCCGCTGCACGGTGGCCTGGCCATCGGCACCATCGGCCTGATGGTGGCGATTTCGGCGATGAACGGCCTGAGCGTCGCCGGCATGGCGATTGGTGCCAGCATCGCCCTGCCCGAACTGCTCCGGCGCGGCTACGACAAGATCATGGTCACCGGGGTGATCCAGGCTGGCAGTTCGCTGGGCATCCTCATTCCACCCAGCGTGGTGCTGGTGCTGTACGGCATGATTGCCCGCCAGCCGGTGGGCCAGTTGTGGCTGGCTGGGGTCTTCCCAGGGCTGATGATGGCCACTCTGTTTGTGCTTTATATCGTCATTCGCTGCCGCCTGAACCCCGCGCTCGGGCCGGCGCTGCCCGAGGAGGAGCGCCTGCAGATCAGCTGGCGCGAAAAACTGGCCCTGCTCCAGGCGGGCATTGCGCCGCTGTTCATCTTCTTCTCCATGACCGGGCTGTTCCTGATGGGCGTTACCAGCCTGGTGGAAAGTTCGGCGGTGGGTGCGGCGGCGGCGACCGTGGCGGCCCTGTTCAAGCGCCGGCTGACCGCCAAGGTGATGGAGGAAACCCTGCGCAAGACGCTGGGCATCACCTGCATGTTTATGTGGATCATTCTCGCCGCGCTGTGTTTCGGCGCAGTGTTCGATGGCCTCGGCGCGGTCAAGGCCATCGAGACCTTCTTCGTCGACCGGCTGGACTTGGGGCCCTGGCAGATCCTGATCATGATGCAGCTGTCGTTCATCGTCATGGGCATGTTCCTCGACGACACCGCCATGCTGGTAATCGTCGCCCCCCTCTATATTCCGCTGGTCGGCGCCCTCGGTTTTGACCTGATCTGGTACGGCGTGCTCTACACCATCACCTGCCAGATCGCCTACATGACCCCACCCTTCGGCTACAACCTGTTCCTTATGCGCGCGATGGCGCCGCCGGAGGTGTCGCTGCGCGACATCTACGTTTCGGTCACGCCCTTCGTGCTGGTGATGGTTCTGGCCCTGGTGCTGGTGATGGTGTTTCCGCAACTGGCGCTGTGGTTACCGCAGTGGCACTACGCACGCTGAACCCAAGAATTCAGGAACGGCAGTAAATAACGATGTGATTGTTGATGCGAAGCAGAACGCTCCAGCCACCCATGAGGATCGAGTTGCCCACCTGAAAACGCTGCACCGCCCCGAGGAGTCTGTCGGACTTAACACCGTTCTACTGCGCAAAGCCGGGTTTGCTCATGTTTGCTGCTCTTTTTCGTTAAATAGCGAGCTATTCGCCTCGAAAGACCAACAAAACTGAATCAAGCCGGACTGTCCCTCGCTACGAACGGTCAAGCCCGACAGGCTCCTAGTGGTCGCAGTGGTGCTATGCGGATGTATGACATCTGAATCGACACTATTGGAGATACCAGCATGACTACGAGACGCAGCTTCCTCAAAACCGCGGCAGTGACCACTGGTGCGGTGGGTGCCACTGCCTTGGGTTCGGCGCATATCTATGCCCAGGAACCGAAGAAAATCACCTGGCGCCTGCAAACCTATGCCGGCCCGGCCCTCGGCGAGCACGTGATCAAACCCTCCATCGATGCCTTTAATAAGGCAGCCAACGGCCAGATGGAAATCCAGCTCTACTACGCCGACCAACTGGTGCCCACTGGCGAGCTGTTCCGCGCCATGCAGCGCGGCACTATCGATGCGGTGCAGAGCGATGATGACTCCATCGCGGCGCCGGTGGATATCTCGGTATTCGGCGGCTACTTCCCGTTTGCCACCCGTTACAGCCTGGATATACCGGTGCTGTTCGAACAGTACGGGCTCAATGAAATCTGGGCCGAGGCCTATGGCGAAGTCAAAGGCGTGACCTGGCTCGGTGCCGGTGCCTGGGACC
This sequence comes from Pseudomonas sp., assembly GCA_030656145.1. Taxonomy (GTDB): domain Bacteria; phylum Pseudomonadota; class Gammaproteobacteria; order Pseudomonadales; family Pseudomonadaceae; genus Aquipseudomonas. Next base: position 44,758 of record JAUSOF010000050.1, on the reverse strand, counting down.
CTTGCCACTTCGCGACCGTGGAGCCGATCACCAAGCTCGAACACCTCAAGGGCAAGCGCATCTTCACCTTTCCCACCGCCGGCAAGTTCCTCACCCGTTTTGGCGTGATTCCGGTGACCCTGCCCTGGGAAGACGTCGAGGTGGCGATGCAGACCGGCGAACTGGATGGCATTGCCTGGTCTGGCATCACCGAGGACTACACCGTCGGCTGGGCCAATGTGACCAAGTACTTTCTCACCAACAACATCTCTGGGGCCTGGTGCGGCTCCTACTTCGCTAACTCGGACAAATGGGATGCCGTGCCCGAGCACCTGAAAACCCTGTTCAAATTGTGCATGGACAGCTCCAACTACTACCGCCAGCACTGGTACTGGGGTGGCGAGGCTCAGTTGCGGGTCGAGGGCGGCAAGCTGCAATTGACCTCCATTCCGGACGAGGAGTGGGCCACCGTGGAAGCCGAAGCGCTGAAGTTCTGGGACGAAATCGCCAAGACCAGCCCACGCTGCGCCCGTGTAGTGGAGATATTCAAGAAATACAACGCCCTGATGGCCAAGGCGGGTGCGCCGTATCGCGGCTAGTGCCAGCGGGCAATGTCTGAGTTGCCGGTTGTCGACATGCTTAGCGCGTGGAGGCGGGGGCTTGCCAGCGCCTCTGAATTGACCGTGGGAGGCGCTTTAGCGACGCTGGTGCCGCGACTAAAGCGCAACGCCGCCCGGTAATACCGTGCCAGCAGTGAAATATCGGTCAAATCCGAACATCGCGGACGCTGCGTTGGGTTGTGCAGCGCTCGGCATGTGCGCTGCTGGCAAGCAACTGTGCCCCGCAATACGCTTTGTTGCTATCGATTCCCTTTTAGGCTTTAGACTTGCGCCCGCTAAACTTCTTTCATGTATTCGTTTCGAGATCTGCACTATGGCACGTAATTATTCCGACAACGCCCAGCGCTATGGGTTTATTAGCCGCGCCTTGCATTGGTCTATGGCGCTTATCTTGGGCTGGCAGTTTTTGACCACTGTGGTGCGGGTGCTGCTTGAGGAGTCTGCCCTTGATGAATTTATGTGGGGCACGCACAAGGCCGCAGGTGTGGTGTTGATGTTGTTGATCCTGTTGCGCGTGGGCTGGGCGCTGCACAGCCGCAAGCAGCGGCCGGCATCCCTTGGGCTGGCTGCCAGCCTGGGGCATATCGCGCTCTATGGGTTGATGTTCTGTGTGCCGCTGTTCGCCCTGTTGCGCCAATATGGTTCGGGCCGTGAACTCAGTGTGTTCGGCTTGCAGCTGATGCCGGGCTTTGCCGGCGAGAAGATCGAGTGGCTGATGCTGCCGGCCAACCTCTTCCATGGTTGGGGCGGCTGGTTGTTGTTACTGCTGATCGCCGGGCATGTACTGATGACTTTTGCCCATCGCCGCCAAGGGCAGGACATCCTGCCGCGCATGCTTGGCTAACCGAGTCGGGTCGGCGGCGAAGATGCGCTCACGCTGAACTGCTGCGAAAAACTTCCGCCTACTGCAAAAAAACGTGATCCGTTCGCAGCGTAGGGCGGGCGAGGAGGGCGCAGCTAGATTGGCGCAGGTGTGTAGGTTGAGCGCAGCCAAGCCCAACAAACAGATGCACCGTCTCATTGGGCTTTGTCGCGTTGCGCCTCAGGCAACGCGCCGGCGCTTATCTCCTCGCAACACTTAACCCCTACATAACCTTGTTTTGCAGGCGCGCCGGGCCGTAGTTTTTTTGCCTGCCCCGCCCGCCAAGTTGCCAATCCTGTACCACACTCAATGAGCTTTCACCGGGCGTTCAGCCAGGCAAGGGTGTGGCTCGGCATGTGGGTGGTTTGGCTGCCTGCATGCAGCAGTATTCGTGGTCGCCTGGAGCTACGACACCGGAAGTCGAAATAACAACAAGAGACAGGGGTGTTTATGCTCAATCCGCGGGATGTAAAAACCAGCGAGGACGCCAGACGCATCGTCGAAGAGCGCGGCCTCAGTCACGTCAAGGTCGGGGTGTTCGACAACGATGGCGTGATGCGCGGCAAGTACCTGAGTCGCAGCAAGTTCCTCTGCGCCCTCGACAGTGGCTTCGCCTTCTGCGACGTGGTGCTCGGCTGGGACGTCAAGGATCAGCTCTACGATAACGCCAGCTACACCGGCTGGCACACCGGCTACCCGGATGCGCCTGTGCGCGTGCTGCCGCACACTTGCCGCGATATTCCCTTCGAGAACGGCATGCTGCTGTTTATCTGCGAGTTTGCCGAAACGGCGGAAACGGTCTGCCCGCGCGCCACCCTGCGCCGGGTGATCGAGCGTTGCCAGGCCATGGGCTTCGATCCCTTCGCCGCGCTGGAATACGAATTCTTCATGTTCGATGAAACGCCGGAGTCGGCGCGGGACAAGGGCTATCGCAACCTCAAGCCGTTTACCCCGGACTGGTTCGGCTACTCGACCATCCGCAACTCGGTGCACGCCGAGCTGTACCACGAGATTCTCGAACTGGCCGAGCGGATGGACTTCCCCATTGAAGGCCTGCACACCGAGACCGGTCCCGGTGTGATCGAGGCTGCCATCGCCTATGACCATGCTGAAGCGGCGGGGGACAAGGGCGCGCTGTTCAAGACCTTCATGAAGGTGCTGGCCCAGCGCAACGGGCTGATGGCCACCTTCATGGCCAAATGGTCGGGCAAGTACCCAGGGCAGAGCGGGCATATTCACGTCTCCCTGCGCGACCGGACGACCGGCAAGTCGGCCTTCCACGACCCGAGCCAGGCGCACAACATGAGCCTGATCCAGCGCCAGTTTCTCGCCGGCCAGCAGCGTCTGATGCCCGAGTTCCTGTGCATGGTGGCGCCGACCCTGAACAGCTACCGGCGCCTGATCCCTGGCTTCTGGGCGCCGACCGACGCCACCTGGGGCGTAGAAAACCGTACCTCGGCGCTACGGGTCATTCCCGGTAGCGACAAGTCGCAGCGCCTGGAATACCGCCTCGGTGCGGCGGACGGTAATCCGTACCTGACCCTTGCCGTAGCCATCGGCTCCGGCCTGTACGGGGTGATGCAGGAGTGGCAGCCGACCGACCCGGTGGTCGGCAATGCCTACGCGCAGAAGCACGCGCCGGAGTTGGCCCTGCCGCGCACCCTGTGGGATGCGGCGCAGCGCCTGAAAGCCTCGGCGGCTGCGCGCGAATTGTTCGGCGATCCGTTCGTCGAGCACTTCGCCGCCAGCCGCGAATGGGAGGAGCGTGAATACCGTCGGCATGTCAGCGATTGGGAGCTGGATCGCTACTTTGAAATCATTTGAGTCATGCACGTTCCTTCTCGTAGGAGCCAGCTTGCTGGCGATCTTTGCAGGTCGAAAGCATCGTCGTAGCGCCGAACCCCAGCAAGCTGGTTCCTACAGGCTGATCGGAACAACATCCTGCGGAGTGAGCAATGAGCAAGCTGCAATGCATATCCCCCATCGACGGCTCACTGTATGTCGAGCGCGAGCTGGCTTCGGCCAGTGAGATACAGGTCGCCCTGGCCAAGGCCGAGCAGGCGCAGCAGGGCTGGAAGCGCGTGCCCTTGGCCGAGCGCGTGGCCATCGCCCGCCGGGCCATCGCCGCCTTCGCCGCCAGGGAAGACCAGCTGGCCGAAGAGCTCTGCTGGATGATGGGCCGGCCGATCCGCTACGCCGCCGGCGAGATTCGCGGCTTCGTCGAGCGCGCCAGCTACATGGCCGATATCGCCGAGAGCGCCCTGGCCGACATCCGCTTGCCGGAGCAGCCCGGCTTCACTCGCTTCATTCGTCGCGAACCGTTGGGCGTGGCCCTGGTCATCGCCCCCTGGAACTATCCCTACCTGACCGCGGTGAACGCGGTGCTGCCGGCGCTGCTGGCCGGCAACGCGGTGCTGCTCAAACACTCGGCGCAGACCCCGCTGTGCGCCGAGCGCATGGTCGCAGCCTTCGCCGAGGCAGGGTTGCCCGAAGGCGTGTTCCAGTACCTGCACCTGAGTCACGCCGACACCGAGCAGCTGATCCAGGCGCAAGCGATCCAGCATGTGTCCTTCATCGGCTCGGTGCCGGGCGGCGCCATGGTCGAGCGGGCAGCGGCGGGACGCTTTATCAGCGTCGGCCTGGAACTGGGCGGCAAGGACCCGGCTTACGTGCGCGCCGACGCCGACCTCAGTCATGCGGTGGCCACCAGCATAGACGGTGCTTTTTTTAACTCCGGGCAATCCTGCTGCGGCATCGAGCGCATCTACGTGCACGCCTCGCTGTTCGAGGCCTTCGTCGAACAGGCGGTGGCGCTGGTCAGGCAATACAAGCTGGGCCGCTCCGACGACCCGCAGACCACCCTCGGCCCGCTGGTACGCAGCGAGGCGGCGGATTTCGTCCGCCGGCAGATCAACGAGGCCGTGGCCCAGGGCGCGGTCGCCCATATCGACCCGGCCAGCTTCGCCCTCGATCGCCCCGGCTCCGCCTACCTGGCGCCCCAGGTGCTGACCGGCGTCTACCACGGCATGCGAGTGATGACCGAGGAATCCTTCGGCCCGGTGGTCGGCATCCAGCAGGTCAAGGACGACGAGGAGGCGCTGGCGCTGATCAACGACAGCCAATTCGGCCTCACCGCCGCCATCTTCAGCCGCGACGTCGACGCCGCCCTGGCCCTGGCCGAGCGGATCGAGGCCGGCACGGTGTTTCTCAATCGCTGCGATTACCTCGACCCGGGCCTGGCCTGGACTGGGGTGAAGCACTCAGGGCGCGGCTGCACTCTCTCAACCGTCGGCTACGAGCACCTGACCCGACCGAAATCCTTCCATCTGAAAACCAAGTTGTGAGGTGCGCCATGGACCTGAATCAATACCGCATGAACTGGAACTACCCGACCTCGATTCGCGTTGGCGCCGGGCGCATCACCGAACTGCCGGCCGCCTGCCGTGCCTTGGGTATGCGCGCGCCGCTGCTGGTCACCGACCCCGGCCTGGCGGCCCTGTCGCTGATCGACCACGCCCTGCTGCAGTGCCGCGACGATGGCCTCAAGGCCGGGCTTTTTTCGGCGATCAAAAGCAACCCCACCGGGCACAACGTGATGGATGGCGTGGCCGCTTTCAAGGCCGGAGGCCACGACGGGGTGATCGCCTTCGGCGGCGGTTCGGCGCTGGACGCCGGCAAGGCTATCGCCCTGATGGTCGGTCAGAGTCGCCCGCTGTGGGACTTCGAGGACGTGGGCGACAACTGTAACCGCGTCGACGTCGCCGGCATGGCGCCGGTGGTGGCGGTGCCGACCACCGCCGGCACCGGCTCGGAAGTCGGCCGCGCCTCGGTGATTACCGACGACGCCGAGCACATCAAACGCATCATCTTCCACCCGCGGATGCTCCCGGCCCTGGTCATCCTCGACCCGCAACTGAGCATCGGCCTGCCACCGAAGATCACCGCCGCCACCGGCATGGACGCCCTGTCGCACAGCCTCGAGGCCTACTGCTCGCCGCTGTTCCACCCCATGGCCGAAGGCATCGCCCTGGAAGGTATGCGTTTGGTTCAGCACTACCTGCCGCGCGCGGTAAGCCATGGCGCGGATGTCGAGGCGCGCCTGCAAATGCTGGTGGCTTCCAGCATGGGTGCCACCGCCTTCCAGCGCGGTCTCGGCGCCATGCACGCCCTGGCCCATCCTCTCGGTGCGCTGTACGACGCCCACCACGGCCTGCTCAATGCGGTACTGATGCCCTACGTGCTGCAGGCCAACAAGGCCCGTATCGAGCCACAGATGGAACGCCTGGCGCGCTACCTCAACCTGGCCAAACCCGGCTTTATCGGCGTACTCGACTGGGTGCTGCACCTGCGCAACGAAGTCGGCATTCCCCACAGCCTGGCGCAGATCGGCATCGACGACAGCCGCGTCGAGCAGGTCGGGCAGATGGCCGCGGTCGACCCCTCGTCCGGGACCAATCCGATAGCCTTTAGCGCAAGCGAGTACAGCCGGTTGTTCGAGAAGGCGTTGCGCGGGGAGTTGTAGGGGGAGGGTGTTATCCACGGCTGGGCGTTATGCCCCGGGTGTAGAGGTTGATTAATAAATTCGCCCCCTTTTTGAAGAGCTGCTGTTGTGCGTCGGTCATAGCGGCTAGTTCTGGGTTGGATTGAATGGTCTGCTCTCGATTTTTTTCAATTGCTGCAGCTGACGTCGCAGCATCCAGATCACCACCAGGCTCAGGCATACATTGGACAATGGCAAGGCCAGCCACACACCGTTGAGCCCCCACAGCAGCGGCAGTACGGCGAGAAATGGTAGTTGGATCAGCATATTGCCCACAGTGACCAATGTGGCATTGCGCGCCCGGCCCATGGCCTGAAAGAAGCTGGCGGCCAGAATGATAAAGCCATCGAGGAACATGGCGAACAGATGCAGGCGCAAGCCCAGCACGGTGGCATCCAGCAGCGCCTCGTCGCTGCCGCTAAAGATTCCGGCAAACAACCTAGGCAGCAATACCAGGGCCACGGTCATCAGCACACCGCTGCCCACTGCCGTGAGCAGAGCTAAGCGCAGCACGCGACGCACTTTGTCCGGTTCGCGGGCGCCGTAGAAGTAGCTGACCAGCGGCTGCATGCCGCCACACACCCCTTCGGCAAACATGTAGTAGAAGGCCATCAGGTAGCCGGCGATGGCGTAGGCAGCCACCTGCAAGGGGCTGCCGTAGTGCATGAACAGCAGGTTATGCAGCACCACCACCAAGCTCATGTAGAGGTACATCAGCATGCTGGAGAAACCGGTGGTGAGGATGTCCTGACTCTTGCGCAGGTTCAGCGTGCAGGCCGCCAGCGGCATTTGCAGCGGGTTGTGCCGGCTGCAGATAAAGCCCAGGCAGATCAGCACCGACAAGCTTTCGCCGATCACCGTGGCCAGGGCTGCGCCGCGCAGGCCCCACTCCAGCTCGACGATAAACAGGTAATCGAGCGCCACGTTGGTGAGGGCGCCGACCAGCATCGCCACGGTTGCCAGGCGCGGTGCGCCGAGGTTGCGCACCAGCAGGGGCAGGGCGATGGAGCCGAATACCAGGGGCGCTGCCCAGCCGATTACCAGCAGGTAGTCGTTGCCCAGTTGCGCCAGGTCGCCTTCGGCGCCTTGCATGGCCATAAAAGCCGGGCCGGTCAGTACCACCAGCATGCCCGTGGGAATACCCAGCACCACAAGTAGCCAGAGTGCCTGAGCCAGGTAGGTACGCGCCTCCGGCCACTGCGCAGCCCCTTGGGCTAGAGAGCATTGGGCGCCGCCGCCCATGCCGACCATCATGCCGATGGCCAGCATCACCCCGGATAACGGCCAGGCCATATTGACGGCCGACAAGCCGGTGGCGCCCATGGCGTGACCGATAAAGATGCCATCAACGACCATGTACAGGCCGCTGATCATCAAGGCGGCGATGGCCGGGATGCTATAGCGCCAGAAGGTGCGGGTGATGCTTTGGCTGTTCATAAGGAGTTCGCGTGGGAATGACGGCGCTTGGCTCAGCCGATTTCTAGGGTCTGGCAGGCTTTGGCCAGTAAATGGCTCAGCTGCTGCATTTCTTCACGGCTGAGGTTCTGTTCAAGGCTGGCGGCGGTTTGTACATACACATCGCGCTCTTCCTGTTCCAGCGCGTTGGATTTGGCCGTGGCCAGTAGGCGCATGGCACGCCCGTCTTCACTGCAGGGCAGGCGCTGCAGGTAGCCGCGTGCTTCCAGCTTGCTGGCCATGGCACTGGCACTGGCCTTGCTGACGCTCATGCGCTCGGCCAGTTCGGTCAGGCGCAGACCGTTTTCGGCGGACATCAGGGCATACAGGTAATCCAGCTCGCTGTTGCTCAGCTCCATGCTGCCGCTGTGCTGGGCGTACTGCCGCCAGTGGTGCCACATGTGCCATTGCAGGCGTTTAAGGCTGTCGGTGATAGGCATGCGTGCTCCTTTTATATTTTGTTAGGCTAACTAACTATTTGGGGTGTGACAAGCGAGTAGTCGACCGCACCCATCGCGTGCTGCGCCTCGGGGGGTACCATTGCGGGAGGTCGATGACAGGCTTGTTAGGTCTTGAGCATAAAATGGCGGATGGCCGGGGAGTCTATGGAGCACTGAACGCCGGCCGCTTGCGCTCTATGCTTTCATTGTCGGCCTGCTGTATGGTGGCTCTTTGGTATTGAATGTGGAGCGGGCACCTGCCGCGCCCAGCGCCGCAGGCAGTGCAGGGGCAAAACGAATGAGGCTGCACGGTGATGGGCTCGTTAGTGCAGGCCGTTCACGGTAAGCAAATTATATGCTTACCGTGGCACCAAACTTGCGTTCACTAAGCAGCATAAAATACCTCAGGACCTCGACGATGAGCTTAGGTAAGACCCTTGCTTCCCTGTTGGTGCTCAGCCTCTTGCTGGCTCAGGGCGCTCATGCTGAAACCCTGCGTATCGCCACCGAGGGCAACTATGCTCCGTTCAGCTTCCACGATGACAGCGGCAACCTGGCAGGCTTCGACGTCGAGATCGCTCAGGCTCTGTGTCAGCAGATGCAGGTCGACTGCGAGATCCGGGCGATCGTCTGGGAGCAACTGATCCCCAGCCTGGAGTCAGATCAGGTGGACATGATTGTCGCCAGCATGGCGCGTACCGCCGAGCGTGAGCAGCGGGTCGCCTTCAGTGACTACTACTACCAATCGCACTCGGTATTCGCTGGCAAAACCGGCATCGTCGCCGATAGTTCGCCCGAGGCGCTGGCGGGCCTGCGCATGGCGATTATCCGTGGCACCATTCAGGCCGACTTTGCCAGGCAGCGCTATCCCCAGAGCCCGGTGCTGCTGGTCGACGATCAGGAGAAGGCCTTCGCCTTGCTGCTCGATGGTCAAGCCGACCTTGTGTTGTCCGACACCATCAACCTGCTGGACTTCTTGCAGCAGCCGAAGGCCGCCGGCTTTGACTTCATCGGCCGACCCCTGCTCGGCGATACCTTGAGCAGCAAGGCGCACATTGCCGTGCGCAAGAACGCCCCCTTGCAGGGTCGGGTCAATCAGGCGCTGGAGGAAATTCGCCTGAATGGCGTCTACGACCGCATCAATCGTAATTACTTCCCCTTCAGCATCTACTGACCATCGCGCATGATCTCGCCATCCCCGCATTTTCGCCCCCGTCTGGCCGCCCTCGTACGGCTGGCTTTGGGTGGCCTGCTTCTACTATTCAGCCTTTCCGTCTGGGTGTCGTTACCCCTGCTCGGCGGCATCGTCGATAAGACCAACCAGGTGCGCGACGAGTATTTGCCCGACCTGACCCGTTGGCGCTACAACACTCAGCGCACCGAGCAGTTATTCGGTTTCATCCAGACGCTCTACTGGAGCACCGACAGCCAGGTGGCGCGCAACAGCCGTTTGCAGGCTCAAGTGCTGCTCGACAGCTTCGCCTTCGAGCCGGGCAGCGTGCAGGTGGCGCAGGTTTCACGGATCTTCCTTGATATTCAGGCCTTGGCGCGGTTGCGTGATAGCCAACGCGTTCTCCTTTCCGGGTTGCAGGCCCTGGCTGGCGCCCTGTCGCGCGACGAAGCTATCCCCGGCGCTGCTTTGCGCTTTGCCGCCTCCTGCACCCGACTCGGCCTGATTGGCACGAACTGGCAGGCTCTGGGGCGGGAGGCGAGCGAGTTACAGGCCCGTCTACCCGCAGACTCTGCGCATGTCCTCGGCGAGCTGCAGAACCGCTTCGCACAGCTGCAGGCCCTGGAGGTCGAGATCAGCCAGACCTACCAGCAGGCCCTGGATCAGCAGAGGCAGCTGGCTGCCAGCTTCAATAGCGATACGGCGCTGAAGACCCAGCAAATCGCCAAGGCTGTCGAGAGGAAAGCGGATCAGATCCGGCGCTATGGTCTGGTCACCATGGGGCTACTTGGCGCTATGACCCTCGGCATGCTGTACGCCTTTCAGCGCCTCCTGCTGCGGCCGATCCTGCACTGTACTCGGGCGCTGGAACAGCTCAATGCCGGGCAACCAGTGCAGCTGCCACAGCGCACCCTGTTCCATGAGCTGGACACTATTTGCTGGAGCGTAAGCCAGTACAGCGATATGACCCGCCAGCTCCAGAAGGTCAACCACGAGCTGCTGCAATTGTCTCAGCAAGACGGTCTGACTGGCCTGAGTAACCGCCGCCACTTCGACGTCATGCTCGCCGCCGAACATGCTCGTGCCCGCCGCCATGGTCACGATCTGACGCTGATTCTCCTCGACATTGATCATTTCAAGGCGGTCAACGACCGCTACGGCCACCCGCTTGGGGACGAGTGCCTGCGCCAGCTGGCCGTCCTGCTGCGCAGCTTCAGTCAGCGGCCGGGCGATATCGCCGCCCGCTATGGTGGTGAGGAGTTCGCGCTGGTTCTGCCAGAAATTACCCTGGAGCAGAGCCTGCTGCTTGCCGAGCGCTTGCGCCAGGCCGTTGCCGAATTGATCATCTCTGGCGATGCGGGTGAGTCGGTATGTTTCACCGTCAGCCTTGGTCTGATTCACGCGGGCCGGTCCAGCCAGTACACCCCGGAGAGCATGATTAATCAGGCCGACCTGGCTCTTTACCAAGCTAAACAGCTGGGCCGCAACCGGGTGGAGATCGCCGAGGAAGCCGTCGTGGCAACCTGATGGGCGCGCGGCGTCGGACTCAGCGTTGGAACAAGGGGTAGGGGTTGATCGCGGTGCCCTTCCACCATTGCTTCTCGGGGCCGAGTGCAAAAATTGCGAAATGCAGGTGCGGCGCCAGCGCGTTGGCGTTGCCGGTGGCGCCGACGTAGCCGATCAGGTCGCCGCGCTTGAGCGTCTGACCTTCCACCAGGTCGGCGGCATAGCTGTCCAGGTGCGCGTAATAGTAGGCGAAGCTTGCGCTCGGGTCGTACTGGTAGACGGTAAGCCCGCCTGGCACGCTAGTGAACAGTTTCATCACCTTGCCGTCGTCGACCGCCACCACTGGCGTCTTCACTGGCGCCATGATGTCGAGCGCCTCGTGGTGCCGCTCGCTGCCGCGCGTGTCGTTGAAGGTGTCCTGCAGCTGCGCTGCGGTAATGCCGGTCACGGGAATCAGCAGCGCGCCGGGGTGCATCGGCAAGAGTTCGGCCTGCGTCGGCGCAATGGTGTGGGCCTCGGTGGCGATTGGCTCGGGCGCGGTTGGTTCTGGTGGGCTGAGGTTTTCGGCCGCGGTCTCGGCTGGTGGCGTATCGCTTGGCGTCGCCTTCAGCGCCACTGCAGTCGGCGGGGCAAGCGGTTCCGGCGCAGTGGGCGCGGCGGTTGCTGGCGCACCCCGTGCGGGTTCGCCAGCCGCGGCAGCCTGGGTGATGGCCTGCACGTTCGTCGAGAAAAAGTCGTTCTGCAGGCCATATAACAGGCCCGCGGCAGCGACGAGGACGCCTGCTGTGAAAATCAGAATGCGCTTCATAGGGGCCTGCTTATTCTTGAAAAAGGGCGGGTAGTTCAGGCGTGATGGCGCAGGTGGAGATGATTTTGTTGTTCAAGATGCGATCCTCAAGCGAACAGGCAGGGCGACCTTCGGCGTGTTCGAGCAAGCTCGACACTCGGTGAGCGTGTTGGCCATAAGGAATCGCCGAGCTATTACGGTAATGGCGTTTATAGGCGGGAGAATGTGGACAAAGCCCCCGGCTGCTGTGGACGCGCTCGATCGTTTCACTGCCGCGTCGTACAGCACGGCTATCGCCTGAAGTGGTGCACCCTGCGGCTCAAGCGCCGGACATCTCTTCACCGTGGTGTGAGGTGGTCGAGCGGGGTGTTTGGACAGCCATTGGCTCAGGCCCAGGGGCTGGCGTTCCCGAGGCCTGTTTCGCGGCGCCGCCTACTCGGCCTGCGCAGCCTTCATGGCCTCATAGGCCGGTGCGGCATAGATGCCGATTTCCACCGCCAGTGCCAGCACGCGCTCGAGGTCGTTGCGGTAGACCAGCACGGCTTGCAGTTCATCATCCAGCGCTTCGCTCAAGTTCACCAATACGTAGCCGCCGGTTTCCGGCGACAGGCTGCCGAGTTGCACCTGGATACGGTTGAGCGCTTTGAGCGCTTCGGTCTTGGCAAGCTGCTTGGGCTTGAGCACGAAGCTGACTTGCGGGCCGAAGGAGTCGACGATCTGCTGGAACAACTGCTCGTAGCTGTCGGCCTGGAACAGCACGGTATCCGGCAGGCTGCCGACCACCACCCACTCACCGAGCGGGATCGGAAAGCTGTCGTCGTAGATGATATCCGGGTTGGCCGCGAGGAAGGCTTGCGGGTCGGCGTAGGCCTGGGCTGCCTCGTCGGCGATGCGCGCGACGTCTTCGGCGAGCATGCAGCCCGAGCTTATCTTGCCGATCAATTCTTCGAGCTGGGCTTTCATCGGTACGGTCCTGTGGGGCAGTTCAATAGTGGGGGCAAGGATAAGGCAAATGCGGCGTCTCGGCGCGCGCAACGTCATGCTCAAGCAGGACTCAGGAGCGGCGCGGGCGCCTAGCCCAATCGGACACGCTCACGGCATCAGCGCAGTTGCGCCTCCGCCAGGGTGCGGCTATTCGGGATGCGCCCAGCGTCCCAGTGGCTGACTGCCCAGGCCAGCAGTTCGGGCGGGCGGGCCTGCTCCAGTTCGCCGGGCAGCGCTTGACCCAGGGCGCGTAGCGCGCGAACCAGCAGCGGGGCGGCCTGGTCGCTTGGCAGCGCTGGCGAGCGGTAACTCTTGCCCAGTTTGTGGCCATCCGGCTGGATGATCAGTGGCACGTGCAGATAGCGTGGATGCGCCAGGCCGAGCAGTTCCTGCAAGTACAGCTGGCGCGGGGTTGAGTCGAGTAGGTCGGCGCCGCGCACCACGTCGGTGATGCCTTGCCAGGCATCGTCGAGCACCACCGCCAATTGGTAGGCATAGAAGCCGTCGCGGCGGCGAATGACGAAGTCGCCGACTTCGCGGCCCAGGTGCTGGCGGTAGTCGCCCTGTACGCGGTCGATAAAGCCGTAGCTTGCGTCAGGCACGCGCAGGCGGATCGCGGCGTCCCGAGTGGGATGCCCGGCATCGCGACAGGTGCCGGGGTAGATGCCGTGGGAGCCCTCCAGTTGCTTGCGCGAGCAGGTGCAGGCATAGGCCAGCCCCTGCTGCAGCAAACGCTCGACCAGGGCGGCGTACTCGGCATGGCGGTCGCTCTGACGCAGCAGTTCGCCGTCCCATTCAAGGCCGTAACTTTCCAGGGTGCTGAGGATGGCGTCCTGGGCACCGGCGACTTCACGCGGCGGGTCGAGGTCTTCCATGCGCAGCAGCCAGTGCCCGCCGACCGAGCGCGCGTCGAGATAGGATGCCAGCGCCGCGACCAATGAGCCGAAGTGCAGGTAACCACTGGGGGTGGGGGCGAAACGACCGATATAAGCGGGAACGTTCATACGGAGGAATATAGAGGCTTGTGCGCGAGCATGAGAACAATCGCAGTCCGCGCGGGCTGCCACAGGGGACGACCAGGATCGCGCAGCGGCAGAAACAACACGGGGCGCCGAAGCGCCCCGTGGGTCAGATCAGGAACCGATCTGTTTTTCCTTGATTTCCGCCAGGGTCTTGCAATCGATGCACAAGGTGGCGGTGGGGCGGGCTTCCAGTCGGCGGATGCCGATCTCGACGCCACAGGAGTCGCACCAGCCATAATCGTTGTCGTCGATCAGTTGCAGCGTTTCGTCGATCTTCTTGATCAACTTGCGCTCACGATCACGAGCACGCAGTTCCAGGCTGAACTCTTCTTCCTGGCTGGCGCGATCCGCCGGGTCCGGGAAGTTGGCTGCGTCGTCCTGCATGTGATGCACGGTCCGATCGACCTCCTGCATCAACTCCAGCTTCCACTTGTTGAGGATGCCGGTGAAGTGGGCGCGCATCGGCTCACCCATGTATTCTTCGCCCTTGGTTTCTTTATAGGGTTCGAAGCCACGAATCAGTTGGCTGCTTTTTGCTTTCGCTTTTGTAGGCATGGATGACCGCCCCTCACTCTATCTAGTCCACTGCGCAGGATGCTGTCCATGCCGGGAAAATCCCGGCCCTGCGGCTGCAAGCGGGCGAACTTACCAGAACAACCGAAGCCGCGCCACTCCCGGTTGTCATGGTTGCTGCCGTTTCGCTTAAGGCTTGGGTAGAATCCGCGCCTCAACCTCTATCCAAGGCAGGTTCATGGCCCCGTCCTACAGTGCGCGCAGCCGCGCTATCGAACCCTTTCACGTGATGGCCTTGCTGGCCCGCGCCAACCAGTTGCAGGCCGCCGGCCACGACGTCATTCATTTGGAGATCGGTGAGCCGGACTTCACCACTGCCGCCCCCATCGTCGCTGCCGGCCAGGCCGCCTTGGCGGCTGGGCACACCCGTTACACCGCGGCGCGTGGGATACCGGCCCTGCGTGAAGCGATTGCCGGCTTCTACGCCCAGCGCTATGGACTGAGCATAGACCCTGAGCGGATTTTAATAACCCCAGGGGGTTCCGGTGCGCTGTTATTGGCCACCAGTTTATTGGTTGACCCCGGCAAGCACTGGCTGCTCGCCGATCCGGGCTATCCGTGCAACCGGCATTTCCTGCGCCTGGTCGAAGGCGCCGCACAGCTGGTGCCGGTGGGGCCGGAGGTGCGTTATCAACTGACGGCGGATCTGGTCGCACGCTATTGGGACCAGGACAGCGTCGGCGCGCTGGTCGCCTCGCCGGCCAACCCGACCGGCACGCTGTTATCTCGTGAGGAACTGGGCGGGTTGTCCCACGCCTTGAAAGAGCGCGGCGGCCATCTGGTGGTCGACGAGATCTATCACGGCCTGACCTACGGCGTGGATGCCAGCAGCGTGCTGGAAGTGGATGACGATGCCTTCGTGCTCAACAGTTTCTCCAAGTATTTCGGCATGACCGGCTGGCGGCTCGGCTGGCTGGTGGCACCGCCGGCGGCGGTGGCAGATCTGGAAAAGCTGGCGCAGAACCTCTATATCAGCGCGCCGAGCATGGCCCAGCATGCCGCGCTGGCCTGTTTCGAGGCGCCGACCCTGGAGATTCTCGAGCAGCGCCGGCATGAGTTTGCTCGCCGTCGTGATTTCCTGCTGCCGGCGTTGCGCGAGCTGGGCTTCAAGATTGCCGTGGAGCCCGAAGGCGCCTTTTATTTATATGCCGACATCAGCGCCTTTGGCGGCGATGCGTTCGCCTTCTGCCAGCACTTTCTGGAGACCGAGCATGTGGCCTTCACCCCGGGCCTGGATTTCGGTCGTTACCTGGCCAGCCAGCATGTGCGTTTCGCCTACACCCAGGATCTGCCGCGCCTGCAGCAGGCTGTCGAGCGGATTGCCCGTGGCCTGAAAAGCTGGCGCCCCGATGCGCTATGAGCCCGCGCTGGAGCAGGGTCGCCTGCTGCGCCGCTATAAACGGTTTCTCGCCGATATCGAAACCGCCAGCGGCGAACTGCTGACCATTCATTGCCCCAACACCGGCTCGATGCTCAATTGCATGAGTGAGGGCGCGCGGGTCTGGTTCAGTCGCACCAATGATCCCAAGCGCAAGTTGCCGGGTACCTGGGAAATCGGCGAAACCCCACAGGGCCGCCTGGCGGTGATCAACACCGGACGCGCCAACGGCCTGGTCGAAGAGGCGCTGCGTGCCGGGTTGATCAGTGAGCTGACCGGCTTCAGCGCCTTGCAGCGTGAAGTGGCCTATGGCCAGGAGCGCAGCCGCATCGATTTTCGTCTGGATTACCCGAGTGGCGCGGCCTTTGTCGAGGTCAAGAGCGTGACCCTGGGCTTTGCCGACAGCCGGGTCGCGGCGTTTCCCGATGCACGCACTGAGCGCGGTGCCAAACACCTGCGCGAACTGGCAACGCTGGCGCGCGAGGGGATTCGTGCCGTGCAACTGTACTGCGTCAACCTTACAGAGATCGACGCGGTGCGCCCGGCCGAGGAGATCGACCCGGCCTATGCCGCGGCTTTGCGCGAGGCGGTGAGCGCCGGTGTCGAGGTGTTGGCCTATGGCGCGCAGATCACCCCGCAGGAAGTGCGCCTGACGCACCGGCTTGAGGTGCAGTTGTAGATTTGCTGCGCCGGGGTTTGGGTGGGGATTATCGGTGCGCGCGGCCTAGGCGGCCCCGCACACCCTACGCGGTGTCGATGTTCTCCAGGGTTGTTTGCGGGCTACGACTTTGCGGGCAGTCACCGTAGGGTGCGCCGTGCGCACCGGCGTCCGAGGCCATAACGCGGGGTTTTCATTGGTGCGCGCGGCAATCGGGGCTACGCCTCGACCCAGATTCCTTCGCGATTTTCCGTGCAGGTCAGCGCGTGCAGCGCTTGCCCGGCACAAGGCCCGGCCACGCATTCGCCCGAATCGATGAGAAACAGCGCGCCGTGGGTGGCGCACTGGATCAGGCTGGCGCTGGGGTCAAGGAATTGATCCGGCAGCCATTCCAGGCTGATGCCCTTGTGCGGGCAGCGGTTGCGGTAGACGAACACCTGGCCGTCCTTGCGCACGGCAAACAGTTTTTCATCGTCAATCACGAAGCCCCGGCTCTGACCTTCGGTCAGCTCGTTGGGGGCGCATAAACGTTTCATCGGCATCTCCAGCTCAGGCGGGCATTATCCCGGTCTGTGCTGGAAGTGGAAGGCGCATCCCTGCGCCAAGTGGAACTCGGTTTGCCTCTTGTTCGGCAGCGATCAGATTTCCCAGACCATATTCACCGCTGCGTAGCGGCCCGGCTGGGTATAGCGGTCGAGGCCGAGGTTGCTGGCGCTAAGGCCGCGCACATCGCCCCACTGCGAGTACTGCTTGTCGGTGAGGTTGAACAGGCCGGCATTTACCGAGACCGCCTCGGTGAGCTGCCACCAGCCGTTCAGGTCGAGGGTGCCGTAGCCGGAGGGTTGGTATTGGTTGGCGGTGAGGGTTTCGTCGATGCGCTCCTTGGCGGCCACCAGGGTCCAGGCCAACTCGCCGCCATAGCTGCCGCTTGGTGCCGCGTAGCCCAGGCCGAGCACGGCTTTCAGCGGGTCGATGCTGTTCAGCGGCTGGCCGCTGGACTCGTCCCTGCCGCGGGCGTAGGCAATCGCGCCGCGAAGTTGAGTGCCGGCAGGTAGGCCGAACTGGTCGAGGAACAGCTCGCCACGGGCTTCGGCGCCGCGAATGCTGACGCGGTCGAGGTTCTGGTACTGGAAGGTCAGGCGGTTGTTGCCGGTCGGATCGTTGGCCAGGGTGACTTGCTCGATGAAGTCGTCATAGCGGTTGTAGAACAGCGCCACGCCGAAACTGCCGGCCTGGTACTTGCCGCGCAGACCGAGCTCGTAGCTGTCGCTGGTTTCCGGCTTGAGGCGGGTGTTGGCGATGGTCTGGTAGCCGCTGTTGACGTTGACGAACTCACCAAAGATATCCACCGCCTGGGGCGCGCGAAAGCCCGCGGCATATTGGCCGTAGACGCTGTGCGCATCGTCCAGGCGATAGGTAAGGCCGAGCTTGGGCGACAAGGCGCTGTCGCTGAAGGCGGACGGGTTGCGATCCACCGGGTTGCCGTTGAGGTATTGCGCGGTGGCATCCGGCTTCATCTGGTAGTGGTCGTAGCGCAGCCCGGCTAGCAGGTTCCAGCGGCCGATATCGACGCTGTCCTGGACGAACAGTGCGTACTCCTCGGTGGTCGGATCGGGGAAGTCGCTAAGCGGGAAGGCCTCGGTGTTAGCAATGACCGCGCCGCTGTTGCGGTTGACCTCGCTGCCCTGACGCAGATCGCTGCTGTCGCTGCGTTTGAGGTCGACGCCGTAGGTCAGCTGATGGGCGCTGTTGCCGATGCTGAAGGCTTTTTCGAACTGGCTGCTGAAGCTCCAGGTCTGCTCTTCATAGCGCGAGTCGCGGATGCGCAAACGCTCGACGGCGGTACCGGGCGGGGTGGCCGTGGGTGGGGCGAAGCTGGTCCAGGTGCTGCGGTTCTACAGGGTTTTCTGCCGGGTTTCGCTGGTCTGGTAGTTCAGCTGCCAGTTCAATTGGTCGGCCAGCAGGCTGTTCAGCTGCAAACGATGTTCGAGGCCGAAGCGCTCGCGCTCGACGCTGTCCTGGGCGTCGCTGGTTTCGCTCAGGCTGTTGCTGTACAGGGTCATGCCTGGACCAATTGGGATCGGGATGCTGCTGAAGGTGCCGTAATCGCTGCGTACACGGGTGTCGGCGTCATCCTGGAAGCGCTCGTAGACCAGCTGCAGGCGGTTGCCCTCGGCGTAGTCCCAGCCGAGTTTGGCCAGCAGGTTGTCGGTCTGGTAGTCGACCGGGTTGGCTGCGCCGCGGGCACTGCCGTTGCCGCCGCGGCTGCTGAAGGTGTCGGTAGCCTGGCCATCGCGGCGGCCGAGGTGCAGCAAACCATCGACCTGGCCCTGGCGCGCGGCGAAAGTGGCGCTGCGTTGCCAGCTGTCATCGCTGCCGTCGTAGCCGGTTTTCAGGCGGGCATAGGTATCGTCGCCTGCGTCCAGGTAGTCGCCGGCATCCTTGGTCAGAAAACTCACTGCACCGCCGATGGCGTCGCTGCCATACAGCGACGAGGCCGGGCCGCGGATGATTTCCACCTGTTTCACGGTGTCCAGGTCAACGTAGTTGCGCCGCGCGCTGAGAAAGGGGCCGAAGGTAAAGGCATCGGGTACGGCGACGCCGTCCACCTGGGTCAGTACGCGGTTGCCGCCGATGCCGCGAATGGTGAAACCGGATAGGCCAAAACGGCTGCCGGTACCGCTCACCGACACGCCCGGTTCAAAGCGCACCAGATCCCTGATGTCGTTGATGTTCTGCTGGTCGATCTGACGTTCGCCGATGACTGAAACGGTACTCGGCACCTGGTCCAGCGTCTGCTCGCTGCGCGTCGCCGTGACCGTCAGGGTATCGAATTGAGTGACTGGTGTTTCGGCGGCCAGCGCCAGCGCGGGGCTGAGCAACAGCAGGGCCAGCCAGGGGCGGCGGGCAAAGGGCGGGTGGTTCGACATGTAAGGCTCCTGGATTGTGCGGGTGGTTTCTGTGACCACCGGATTGGCATCGGCGGCAAACGTAAACGACATTGACATGCAGATGCAAATAATTATCATATAGATCTCGTTCAGGCTTACCCGGTTCTCCCCATGCTGCGTTTATTGGTGTTTTTGCTGCTGTCGCTGGCCGTGCATGTCACCGCCAGTCGGTTACTGCATGCACCAGCAGCGCCGCCAGCGCTGACGCAAGCACCCGAGGCGCCGCAGGTGTTGCGCCTGGCGGCCTTGCAGCAAGTGCCGGCGCCGCAACCGCCAATACTGACGCCGCAGCCGCAGCCGCAAAGCTCCACGCCAGCAGTCGTCAAGCCGGTCAAGCCGCGAGCGCCTAAGGCGGCCGCGCCACCGGGGCCTGCCATGGCCGAGCGTGTCGAGCCTGTCCCGCAGCAGCCTGCCAAGGCAGCTGCACCACCACCACGGGTACCGGTCGCCCAGGTCGAGCCGCTGCGCGAAGTGTTTAGCCGCGAGCCGAGCTTTCGCGAGCCACCCAGGCCGCCGCGTTATCCAGCCCAGGCGCGTCGGCGCAACCAGCAAGGCACGGTGATGGTGGAAGTGCGCCTAAACGAGCGCGGCGAGCAGCGCGGCGTGAGCGTGCTGCGCTCTTCGGGCATCGACAGCCTCGATCGCGCCGCCCTGGATGCGGTGTCTGCCTGGCACTTTCGCCCGGAAACCGCAGGCGGGCGTGCGGTGCCGAGTCGTGTGCAAATCCCTATTCAGTTCGCCCTGGCGGCGAGCCGCTGACCACTTGCAAGGAGTTCACCCATGAGTACGCAAACCCAGGCCACCCCGGTGGCCAATGATCTCTATCTGGCGTGGCAGGTGCTGCGCAGCGAGCAGCCGCGCCTGCGTGCCCGCGATGCCGCCGAGCGCCTGGCGGTGAGCGAGGCGGAGCTGATCGCCAGCCGCCTGGGCGTCGACGCGATCCGCTTGCGAACGGATTGGGCGGCCCTGCTGCCGGCGCTCGGCGAGTTGGGCTATGTCATGGTGCTGACCCGCAACCAGCACTGTGTGCATGAGCGCAAGGGCCACTACCGCGAGGTGACTGTCAGCGGCAATGCGCAGATGGGGTTGGTGGTCTCGGCGGATATCGACCTGCGCCTGTTCCTCGGTGGTTGGGCCAGCGTGTTCGCCCTTGAGGAGCAAACCGGCCAAGGCACCCAGCGCAGCATGCAAGTGTTCGACCGTCAGGGGGCGGCGGTGCACAAGGTGTTCCTCACCGAGGACAGCCAGCTCGATGCCTGGGCGTCACTGGTCGAGCGTTTTCGCGACGCCGAGCAGGCCCCTGTGCTCGATCTGCAACCCCTGCCGTTACGCGAGCAATCGCAAGGCGATGGGTTGGTCGATGTGAATGCGTTGCGTGTCGGTTGGTCGTCCCTGAAAGACCCCCACCATTTCTTCGCTCTGCTGAAAAAGCATGGCACCACGCGCACCCAGGCGTTGCGCCTGGCCGGCCGTGAATGGGCCGAGCCGCTGGCGCCCAGCGCCTTGCCGGGCCTGTTGCAGCAGGCCGGTGCTGGCGCGGTGCCGCTGATGGTGTTTGTCGGCAACCGCCATTGCATCCAGATCCACAGCGGCCCTGTGTGCAACCTGCGTTGGTTCGACGACTGGTTCAATGTGCTGGATGCTGAGTTCAATCTGCACCTGAAAGCCACGGCTGTCAGCGAACTGTGGCGCGTACGTAAGCCGAGCAGCGACGGGGTGATCACCAGTTGGGAGGCTTTCGACGCCGATGGCGAGCTGATCCTGCAGCTGTTTGGCGTGCGCAAGCCGGGCATCCCTGAGCGCGAAGATTGGCGTGCCCTGGCTGAAAGCGTACCGGCACTGGAGCGCTGAGATGCCTGTTTGGTGGAGTTCCATGGGCGCGCTGGGTTGGCCGCTGGCGCTGTGTTCGTTGCTGGCGCTGGCGCTGGTTTTTGAGCGGCTCAGCGTGTTCCTGCGGTTGCAGCCGCTGAGTGCCGCCGCCGGGAAGGCGGCGCTCGGTGCCTGCCGCACCTGTGAGCGCGAGCATTGCCAAGGTGCGCAGCGCGGTTGGCGCTTCGGCCTGGCGCTGCTGCTCAAGCATAGCGGCATGCCGGCCAGCCAGCGTGAAGAGGTGCTCGGTTGCTGGCTGCTGGAGGAGCGCCGCCGGCTCAATCGGCAACTGCGCTTGCTGCAGCTGATCGGGGTTCTGGCGCCGATGCTCGGTTTGCTCGGTACGGTGCTGGGCATGCTGGAGATGTTTGCCAATATTGCCGGGCTGGATCGGCCGGTGACCCCGGCGCTCCTCGCCGACGGCCTGTGGCAAGCGCTCTACACCACGGTCTGGGGGTTGCTGATCGCGATTCCGGCGCTGGCTGCCGGGCAGGGTTTCGCGCTCTGGGCCGAGCATTACCTGGAAAGCGTACAGGCGCTGCTCAATCGCTGCCATCTGGCCCTGGATGGCTTGGAGCTGGATCTGCCGGGTAATACCGGTGCCGCGCGATGGGTGCTGCCGTGATTCGATTGGCCGAGACGAACGGCCCGCAGACCACGCTGTTGCCGGACCTGATGCCGCTGCTGGATGTGATCTTTATCGTGCTGGTGTTCTTTTTACTCACCGCGCAGACACCGCTACTGGAGTTGCCGCTGGAGTTGCCGCAAAGCCAGGAACGGTTGTCGCCGGCTGGTGCCGGTAACGGCCAGCGTCTGCAGGTGCAATTGACGGCAGATGGTGGCTGGCGTCTTGGCGACGCGGTGCAGGCAGATTTTACCGAGCTACGTGGCGCACTGCATGCAGCGTTCGCCGCTGCTGACAAACCCGGGCTGGACCTGGCGCTGGATCGCCAGGCGCCGCTGTCCGCCTTTCTCGAACTGATGGCCTTGTTGCAGCAGCAAGGCATTCAGGACAGCCGAATCCTCTTGGAGCCACATCATGAAGTGCCTTAGTCCCGCATTCGCGCTGGTCGCGAGCCTGCTGTGCCCGCCGTTATCGGCAGTGGCCGAAACACTGCCGCAACGCTGGGTCAGTGCCGGTGGTTCGCTCAGCGAATGGGTGGTGCTGTTGGGCGGCGAAAGTAAATTGGTCGGTGTCGATAGCACCAGTCAGCATCCCGCTTCGCTGCAGGCGCTGCCGAGTATCGGCTATCAGCGGCAACTGGCAGCGGAGGGCATTCTCGCCCTGCGCCCGCAACTGCTTGTGGGCAGCGAGGAAATGGGTCCGCCACCGGTGTTGGCGCAACTGCAGGCGGCGGGGGTGAAGGTCGAACTGCTCTCGGCCAAACCCGACCTGATGACTCTGGAGGGCAACCTGCAGCGTATGGGTGCTCTATTGGGCCAGTCGCGCCGCGCCGCCGAGGTGTTCACCAGCTATCGGCAGCGACTGCAGCAGCATGCGGACTGGCTGGTCCAGGCTCAGCGCAAGCAAGCGGCGCCCAGTGTGTTGCTGCTACTTGGGCATGCAGGCAACAGCTCTTTGGCGGGAGGCCAGGACACGGCCGCCGCCTGGCTGATCGAACGTGCCGGCGGGCGCAACCTGACCAGCCACAGCGGCTACAAGGCACTTTCCAGCGAAGCGTTGCTGGCGCTCGATCCCGAGGTGGTGATCTTCGCCGATAGGCAGTTGGTTGGGGCGCAAGCCAAGCAGGCATTGTTGCAACACAACCCGGCCTTGGCCGCGACCCGCGCCGCACGCAATGATCGGTTAGTCGCGCTGGACCCGACCCTGCTGGTCGGAGGGCTTGGCCCGCGCATACCGGATCAATTGGTGGCCTTGGCCGCAGCCTTCTATCCAGTCAGTCACTCGGTAAGCGCCGCCGTGCAGCCCGTGCCATGAGTCCGCTTATTCAGCCGCGCTCACTGTTTGTCGCGCTGGGCCTGTTACTGGTGCTCGCACTCTGGTTATCCCTGGCGCTGGGGCCCGTCAGTCTGCCGCTGACCGATACCCTGCAGGCGGCGTTGCGCCTGCTCGGCATGCCTGCAAACGGCGATGATCTGCAGCAGGCTGAGTTGATTCTCGGGCAGATCCGCCTGCCGCGCACCCTGCTTGGGTTGACCGTTGGTGCGGTGCTGGCGCTGTGTGGGGTGGCGATGCAGGGTTTGTTTCGCAACCCGCTGGCCGATCCCGGCCTGGTTGGCGTCTCCAGCGGTGCGGCGCTGGGTGCCGCAGTGGCAATTGTTGGCGCCGCCGCCCTGGGCGGTCTGCCGGAGGCGTTCGGTCCATATCTGTTGTCGTTTTGTGCCTTTATCGGCGGTCTCGGGGTCACGGCCCTGGTCTATCGGCTGGGCCGTCGCGACGGTGAGACCCATGTGGCAACCATGCTCCTGGCCGGTATCGCCTTGACCGCGCTGGCAGGCGCGGCGATTGGTCTGCTCACCTACCTGGCCGACGATGCCACTCTGCGCACCCTGACATTCTGGAACCTCGGCAGTCTCAACGGCGCCAGCTATGCGCGGTTGTGGCCGTTGTTGCTGGTCACCCTGGCGGTGGCGCTGTGGCTGCCACGGCGGGCCAGGGCGTTGAATGCCCTGTTGCTCGGTGAGTCGGAGGCGCGACATCTGGGCTTTGCGGTTGAAAGGGTCAAGCGCGAGTTGGTGCTGTGCACCGCCCTTGGCGTCGGCGCTGCGGTCGCGGCGGCAGGGATGATCGGGTTTATCGGTCTGGTGGTGCCGCATCTGATGCGTTTGCTGGTTGGCCCCGATCACCGCGTACTGCTGCCGGCCTCGGCACTGGCGGGTGCCAGCCTGCTGTTGTTTGCCGACCTGGCCGCAAGGCTACTGCTGGCACCGGCGGAACTGCCGATCGGTATCGTTACCGCGTTGATTGGCGCACCGTTCTTTCTCTACCTATTACTGCGGGGGCGTGCCTGATGCTGCGAACGGAAAAGCTGGCGGTTCAGCGTGGTGCCCGCACGGTGTTGGCTGATATCGACCTGGAGCTGCAACCGGGTGAGGTGCTCGGCGTGCTCGGCCCCAATGGTGCGGGTAAAAGCACGTTGCTCGGTGCGCTCTGCGGTGAGCTGCAACCGTCCTGTGGGCAGGTGCTGCTCGATCAACGCCATCTTGGTGACTGGCAGGGCGCCGAGCGCGCACGGCGCTTGGCGGTGTTGCCACAAACCTCGACGTTGAACTTCGCTTTTCGTGTCGAGGAAGTGGTCGCTATGGGTCGGCTGCCGCATGCCAGCGGTCGGCTACGCGATGCGCAGATCATCCACGAGGCGCTGCAGGCGGCAGATGCTACTCATCTGGCGGGACGCAGTTACCTGGCCTTATCCGGCGGCGAGCGTCAGCGCGTGCACCTGGCGCGGGTGCTGGCGCAGCTCTGGCCCGGAGGTGAGGGGCAGGTCCTGTTGCTCGACGAGCCGACCTCGATGCTCGATCCCTTGCACCAGCACACCACCCTGCAGGCCACCCAGGCCTTTGCCGGGCAGGGCGCGGCAGTGCTGGTGATCCTGCATGACCTGAACCTGGCGGCGCGCTACTGCGACCGTTTGCTGTTACTCGATGGCGGTCGCGCGCATGCCTTGGGTCGCCCCGAGCAAGTGTTGCGTGCCGAGCCGTTGCAGGCGGTATTCGGCCTGGAGGTGCTCGTGCAACGCCATCCTGTCCGCGGGCATCCGCTGATCGTCGCGCGCTAGATTTGTATCGGCGGCGGATACTCTGTTACGCGGCTAGTCGCCCGGCAACGCATCTGCGTTGCCGCTGGCTATTCACCCAGTGTCCGGGAATGCAGGTGTATTCCGCTCAGGCTGAGCGCCGCGAGCCCCAACAGACTGATTGTGTTGGGCTTCGTTTTTCTGCACCAACCTACACTGTGCAGGCAATGGCTATTCTCGGACAGGCTCCTGGCGCGTCTACGCTGCTACCCTTTGCTTAGCCCTAAAACACCAAGGATTCCCTTATGCGCCTGCTGCTTGTGTTCGTTGTCACTCTGCTTACTGGTTGCCAGGCTTCCTTGCCGCCGCTGCCTGACTGGCAAAGCCCCGAGGGGCGTGAACACGCCGATCTGGGGCAGATCGTCGACCTGCGCACGGGGCAGCGCCTGAGTCCGCAGCAACTGATCGAGCAGTTGGCCCCAGTGCCACGGGTATTGGTCGGCGAGGCGCATGACAACCCCGATCATCACGCTCTGCAGCTCTGGTTGCTGCAGGCACTGGAGGCGCAACGCCCGCAGGGCAGCCTGCTGCTGGAAATGCTCACGCCCGATCAGCAGAATAATGTCGATGCGGTACGTGCCCGCTTGGCCACCGGGCAGCCGGTCGCCGATCTGCCCGCGGCACTGGTCTGGCAAACAGGTTGGGACTGGACGCTGTATGGGCCGATTGTGCAGCACGCGCTTGCCCAGCCTTACCCGCTGCTCGCCGCCAATCTGGATCAAACGCAAATACGGCAGATTTATCGCGAGCGCCCGGCCTTGAGTGGTGCACTGTCCACGGCGCCAGCGGTGCAGGAGCCCTTGCTGGCGCAAATTTTCACCTCGCACTGCGGCAAGCTGCCGAAGAGCCAGATGCCGGCCATGCTTGCCGTGCAGCAGCAGCGTGACCGGCGCATGGCCACGGCCTTGCTGGCTGCGCCACAACCAAGCCTGCTGTTCGCGGGCACCTTTCATGTGCGGCGTGATCTGGGGGTGCCGCTGCACGTGGCGGATCTGGGCGATCAAGCCGTCTCTCGGGTACTGATTCTGGCCAGCGTGGGACAATCGGTCAGCGCCGCTACCGCTGATTTCGTCTGGTATACCCCGGCGTTGCCGGCGCGCGACTACTGCGCCGACTTCGCCGGCTAGCAGGTGGTCTCCCTGCTTAGTTAGCCGCGGTGCGTTAAAAACCATCCTTGCCTGGCCCCCTACCATGGTCGCGCAGTGCGCCGAGCGAATAATCGGCCACACTTAGCCCAGGAGGTTCGGGCTATGGCCAATCGCACACTGCGGGCACAGCGGCTGGTGGCTGTGTTCATGCTGGGCTGCTTGCTGTTCAGCTATCCCTTGCTGGCGCTTTTCGACAGCGGCGGCGAGGTGTTTGGTATTCCGCTGCTGTTTGCCTATCTGTTCGGGATCTGGGCGCTGCTGATCGTGGCGATGATCTTGGTCGTCGAGTGCTCAAGCCGATGAGGAGGCGCTGCCCATGCCGCTCGGTGCCCTGATCCTGCTGACCTCCTGTGCCTACTTGGGCATTCTCTTTGCGATCGCCTACTGGAGTGATAAACGGGCCGATGCCGGCCGCTCGATAATCGCCAATCCGTATATCTATGCCCTGTCGCTGGCGGTGTACGCCACCTCCTGGACCTTCTACGGCAGCGTTGGCCGTGCCGCCGCCAGTGGGGTTGGCTTTCTGCCGATCTACCTCGGGCCAACCCTGATGGCGGCACTGTTCTGGCTGGTGCTGCGCAAGATGATCCGCATCAGCAAGGCCAATCGGATCACCTCGATCGCCGACTTCATCGCCGCGCGCTACGGTAAAAGTGCGCTGCTCGGTGGTCTGGTCACCCTGATTGCCGTGGTCGGCGTGATTCCCTATATCGCCCTGCAGCTCAAGGCGGTGTCGAGCAGCTTTTTGATTCTCTGGCAGTACCCGGCGATCCAGATGCCGAACCAGGGCGAGGCGCTCGGCCCGCTGCAGGACACCGCGCTCTATGTGGCGCTGCTGCTGGCGATCTTCACCATCCTGTTCGGCACCCGCCACCTCGACACGACCGAGCGCCACGAAGGCATGGTGGCGGCCATCGCCTTTGAGTCACTGGTCAAGCTGCTGGCGTTTCTGGCGGTCGGCCTTTATGTCACCTTCGGTCTTTACCATGGCTTCGCCGACGTATTCGAGCAGGCCGCGCGCTTGCCCGATATTGACCAGTTGCTGACCCTTGGCGGTCCGGCCGGAACTTATGGCTCCTGGGCTTCGCTGATCTTTCTGTCGATGCTGTCAATTCTGTTTCTGCCGCGTCAGTTCCAGATCAGCGTGGTCGAGAACGTCAACGAGAACCACCTGGCCAAGGCCATCTGGTTGTTTCCGCTGTACCTGCTGGCGATCAATATTTTCGTCCTGCCGATCACCTTCGCCGGCCTGATGCATTTCCCTGCCGGCACAGTGGATGCCGACACCTTCGTTCTCACCCTGCCCATGGCCCATCAGCAACAGGCGTTGGCGCTGCTGGTGTTCATCGGCGGGCTGTCAGCCGCCACCGGCATGGTCATCGTCGAAACCATTGCGCTCTCGACGATGATTTGCAACGACCTGGCGATGCCGCTGCTGCTGCGCTGGAAAGCCCTCGGCCTGGCGCAGCGCACAGATCTGTCAGGGTTGCTGCTGGGCATTCGCCGTGGCGCCATTCTGCTGTTGATGCTGCTCGGCTATGTGTATTACCGCGCGGCAGGTGAGGCCTATGCGCTGGTCTCGATCGGCCTGGTGTCGTTCGCCGCAGTGGCGCAGTTCGCCCCGGCGCTGCTCGGCGGCATGTACTGGAAGCAGGGCACTCGTGCCGGTGCCCTGACTGGCCTGTCGCTGGGCTTTTTGTTGTGGCTCTATACCCTGCTGTTGCCGGCGTTCGCCAAGTCCGGCTGGTTGCCGCTGAGTTTCATTGAGCAGGGGCCGTTCGCCATCGCCTGGCTCAAGCCGCTGGCGCTGTTCGGTCTGGCGGGGCTGGACGAGATCGGCCATTCGCTGTTCTGGAGTATGTTGGCCAACCTCGGCGCCTATGTCGGCGTGTCGCTGTTCAGTCGGCAGAGCAGTCGCGAGCATGCCCAGGCGCTGCTGTTCGTCGATGCCTTCAAGGTCGCGGGGCGTAGCTCCAGTTTGTGGCGCGGCAGCGCCTCGGTAACGGAGGTGATCGCGCTGGTCGGGCGCTTCCTCGGGCCGGCGCGGGCCGCCGAGGCATTCGCCGGCTACGCCCAGCAGCAAGGCCTGGCATCGAGTAGCGAGCTGGTGGCGGATGCTGCCCTGGTGCACTTCGCCGAGCAGCAACTGGCGGGCGCGATTGGCAACGCCTCGGCGCGGGTGATGTTGGCCTCGGTGGTACAGGAGGAGCCGCTGGGCATGGATGAGGTACTCGGTATTCTGGACGAAGCCTCGCAGGTGATTGCCTACAGCCGCCGCCTGGAGCAGCAGTCACAGGAACTGGAGGCGGCCACCGGCGAGCTGCGCGCGGCCAATGTACGGCTGCAGGAGCTCGACCTGTTGAAGGATGACTTCATCTCTACGGTGACCCATGAGCTGCGCACACCACTGACCTCAATCCGCGCCTTCTCCGAGATTCTCCACGACAATCCCGAGCTGGACCCTGCGCAGCGCGCGCGTTTCGTCGGCATCATCGTCAAGGAGAGTGAGCGCCTGACGCGGATGATCAACCAGGTGCTGGACCTGGCCAAACTCGAGTCGGGACGTGCCGAATGGCACGCGGCCGCACTCGACCTGCAAGAGGTGATCGAGGATGCCCTGGCCACCACCAGTCAGCTGTTGCAAGAACAGGGTGTGGAACTGCGCCTCGACCTGCCGGCGCAGATTCCGCCGGTACTGGCCGACCGCGACCGCCTGTTGCAGGTACTGCTCAACCTGATCTCTAACGCAGTGAAGTTCTGCGACCGCGAGGCGGGGCGCATCGACATCGCCGTGCAGGTGCTGGTCGATGCGTTGCAGGTGAATGTGCGCGATAACGGCTGCGGGATCGACCCAGCCGATCAGCAGACTATCTTCGAGAAGTTTCGCCAGGCCGGCGACAACCTCACCGAGAAGCCACAAGGCACCGGCCTGGGACTGCCAATCAGCCGGCAGATCATCGAGCACTTCGGCGGCCGCCTGTGGGTCCAGAGTGCGCGCGGAGAGGGTGCAACCTTTTCTTTTACCCTGCCCTTGGGGCAGGCGAATGTGGCCGCGTCAGACGCAGGCCGCGAAACGGAGTATGGAGTATGAGTAAAACCGTATTAATCGCCGACGACGAACCGAATATCGTCATCTCCCTGGAATTTCTGCTTGAGCAGGCCGGTTATCAGGTGATGGTCGCACACGACGGTCAGGAGGCCCTGGAGGCTATCCAGCGTCAGCCGCCTGACCTGGTGCTGCTCGATGTGATGCTGCCGCGCCTGAGCGGTTTCGATGTGTGCCAGAAGATCCGCGAGAACCCGGATTGGCAGCACATGCGCATCGTCATGCTGACGGCCAAGGGCCGCGAGGTCGAGATCAGTAAGGGCCTGGCCCTGGGCGCCAACGCCTACATCACCAAGCCGTTCTCGACCCAGGCGTTGCTGGCACAGATCGGCGCGCAATTGGCGGTTGAATAGCCCATGAGTCCACGTCTACGTTTCGCCTTCTGGCTGGCCATCCTCAGCCTGTTGCTTGGCAGTTTGCTGGCGCTCGCAGGTAGCCTGTTATGGGCTGACCTGAGCCGCGAGGAGCGTGCCGCCGTGCTCGCCTTGATGGCTGGGCGTGGTGCGCTGCTGGTGGTGCTTTCCGGGTTTCTGCTGCTCCCGTTCGGCGTGCTCCTGCGCCTGTGGCTGGCGGCCTACCCAGAGGTGGTGATCCGCCTGAGCGAGGAGATCGACATCATTCGCCGGGTCAATCCCGCGCATCGTGTGGCCCTCACGGGTAGCCGCGACATGCGTCGGCTGGGCGCGGCCCTGAATGCCTTTGCCGAGGCGCATTGCGCACTGCAGCGTGAGGTCGCAGTGCGCGTTGAGGAAGCCAATGCGCGTCTCGAGCAGGAAAAGAATCGCCTGGCCGCACTGATGTCGGAACTCGAACAAAGCGTGCTGGTGTGTAATCGCGAGGGGCGCATTCTGCTCTATAACAGCAGTGCCAGCCTGTTACTCGAGCCGGATGCTGCTGGTCCGGCCGGTGCGCCGGTGGGCTTGGGCCGCTCGATCTTCGGCATTCTCGATCAGCGCCTGATTGTGCATGCCCTGGAGCGGGTCAGGCAGCGTCTGCAGCAGGAAAGTACCAGCCCGATAGCGCATTTCGTCACGGCACGAGGTACTCATCTGCTGCGGGCGCAGATGGCACCGGTGCTGGATCAGCATGGTGAACTGATCGGATTCGTCCTGATCCTCGATGACATCACCCGCTCGGTCGAACTCAACAGCCGTCGCGATGCACTGTTGCAGCAACTGACCGAAGGTACTCGGGCGGCCTTGGGCAATATCCGTGCGGCCGCGGAGACCGTGCAGCAATACCCGGAGATGGATGCCGAACGCCGTCAACGCTTTGGCCAGGTTATCAGTGACGAAGCGCAGCGACTTTCCCGGCACCTTGAGCAGACGCTGAGCCAGCATGCCGATCTGCTGCACCCGCAGTGGCCGCTGGAAGACATGCTGGCGACCGACCTACTGCTTGCCTTGCAGCGTAACTTTGCCGCCACGCTTGGGGTTGTCGCCCGCTATGAGGGCGGCAATGAGTCGCTTTGGTTGAGTTTGGACAGCTATTCCCTGGTGCAGGCATTGACCCAACTGATGGGCGCCATGGTGGCCACACTGGGTATTCGTGAGGTGCAATTCGAGTTGGCCGTCGAAGGCCGTTTTGTGCGCTTGGCCCTGTGTTGGAGCGGGGCAGCACTCGACTCGCAGCAGTTGCATGAGTGGGAGCAGCGCCCATGCAGTCCGCTGGCCGAAGAGGATGCCGCTGCATCCACGCTCAAGGAGGTGCTGGAGCGGCATGGCGGCGAACTCTGGTGCCAGGCCAGTGCGCTTGTCGGCGACAATCGTCTGTATCTGCAGTTGCCGGTCAGCCAGCCGCAAACACAGGCGCCGCTCCCTTCCAGGGTTCAGGGGCGGCCGGTGTATTACGACTTCGATCTGTTCAGCCAGCCGGGGCAAACCCCGGAGCTCGATGAGCGGCTGTTGAGCGATTTGGCCTATACCGTGTTCGACACCGAGACGACCGGGCTGTCGCCTTCTGAGGGTGACGAAATCATCTCGATTGGTGCAGCGCGCATCGTTAACAGTAGGCTGCTGATGCAGGAATGCTTCGAGCAACTGATTGACCCGCACCGGCCAATCCCGCGCGAATCACAGCAGGTGCATGGCCTATCACGACAAATGCTGGCGGGGCAGCCGAGCATTGGCGAGGTGCTGCCGTTGTTTCAGCGCTTTGCCGAAGATACGGTGCTAGTCGCTCACAATGCCGCCTTCGACATGCGCTTCCTGCAACTCAAGGAGGCGCAGACCGGCATCCGCTTCATCCAGCCTGTACTCGATACCCTGCTGTTGTCGGCTCTGGTGCATCCGGGGCACGCGGCTGACGATCATCGACTGGAGCAGATCGCCGCTCGCCTCGGGGTCCACGTGGTGGGCCGGCATACCGCACTGGGCGATGCGATGGTTACGGGTGAGGTGTTCCTTAAGCTGATTCCCTTACTCGCCGAGCGGGGGATTCACACGCTCAAGCAGGCACGCGAGGCGTCACGCAAAACGCTCTACGCCAAGCTCGAGTACTAACGCAGGTAGGCTCGTACCACGTTGGTCGGGCCACGTTGGCTGCGTGCGGCCTAAGGGTCGTTGGCATGACGTGTCTTTTTGCCATGCCGCGGCGAAACAGCGCGAGCACTTTTTGCCAGACAAAAAAAGACCCGGCAAGAGCCGGGTCAAAACCGTGATTAGCCTGATGAGGAGATAATCTGAAGAGGCCGACTGAAGGTCTCTTAAGCTTACCCGCCGATCTCGCGACCGGCTGTTGCTAATAATAGCGATTATCATTTGCATGTCAATCATCTTGGCAAAAATAATTGCAGTGCGTCGCCACGGTGAGCTGAAAACAGCAAACCCGGCAGATGGCCGGGTTTGCGAGAGTGGAGCGCGAGGCTCCGTCAGGCGGTTGCTGGCAGGCGCAGTTGGGTCACTTCCTTGTTAAGCAGGTCGATCCTGCGCGCCATGCTCTCAATCAGGCTGTGGGCGATACGCGGATTGCTCTGCATCAGGCTGAGGAATTGCTCCTTGGGAATTACCATCACCGTGCACGGTTCGCTGGCCAGTACGGTGGCGCTGCGTTTCTCGCGGGTGAATACGGCCATGGCACCGAAGATCTCGTCTTTTTGTACGTCTCCGACCTTGTGCCCGTCGACATAGGCCGTCGCATGGCCTTCGATGATGATGAATACATGATCAGCCGCGTCGCCTTGGTGGATCAGTTCTTCACCTGCGGCGAAGTGCTGAAAGCCGGTCGCGGGGCGGATTTCCGGTTGCTTGAGGCGCGCCAACGCGTCGGAGAGCAGGGCGGTATGGCCGATCAGGTACTGGATGAACAGCTCCTGGCGCGGTTCACTGATGTAGATATGCTTGAACACCTCACTGCGCGAGTAAGGGGTCAGGCTGAGTGGCTCCTCGCTGCTATAGCGGCAGCTGGGCAGGTCGATGCCCTGGCGCAGTCCAACCAAGTCACCCTCTTGCAGATAGAACAGCGGGCGTTCGTCAACCAGCGCATGCAGCAAACCATTCTCGATGATGAACAACTGGTTAGCCGGCAGCTCTTTAGCCAGATCCTCGACTCGCGTCAGCTGCAAGGCGGCCCCGCAGGGTGTCAGCCCTTCCAATAGCTGAGCGGGGATGCTTTGTAGTCGGTTGATCAGCAGGTCGGCGTAAGCTGGTTGCTCCCCGAGTAGATACATGTGTGCAATTCCTTGAACTGGCTAGTCTGGCTTAGGCGTACGAGCGTCCCTGAGACAATAAGCGCTGCCAAGCGTCAGGTAAATCCTGGCGTGTACAGGTTGTGAGCTAGCGCTTGTTGTGCGCGGGACAAGCCTCGAGTTGGCCATTCAATTCGGCTTTGTGAGCTGGCGGCAACTCGCTCCAGTGCACATCAAGCAAGGCGCCCTCAATGGCGTAGAGCAAGACCTTGGAGGCGCGAAAGCCGCGCGCACGTACGGCTCGGTAGGCATCGACAGCGCCTAGTCTGCGTAGGTCAGTTGCGCTGTGGATACCAACGGCATGTAACCACTGAGCTGAGGTTTTGCCAAGGTTCTTCAAGTGCTGCAATTCGTCATTCATAGAGCCTCCTTGCGCAGTCTGTGAGCCGTTGAACAGGCACTCATCGCGCTATGCCTGCTATGAGTGTAGCGGCCAGCGAATAAAACGTGGCTGTTTGATATCGCCCCAGCTCCCGGGCAGTGCAGGCCAGAATTGTTTGGCCGCATTGCGTCCTGCT
This sequence comes from Pseudomonas sp., assembly GCA_030656145.1. Classification (GTDB taxonomy): domain Bacteria; phylum Pseudomonadota; class Gammaproteobacteria; order Pseudomonadales; family Pseudomonadaceae; genus Aquipseudomonas. The sequence continues at coordinate 11,748 of JAUSOF010000050.1, read as the reverse complement.
GGTGCAGCCAGTGCAGTTCTGCCGACCAGGTGGGCGGTTAGCCGAATGCAGTGCATGGCTAGCGTCGGTGTTGCGATGCGGGTGGAGGGGCGCGGTGGCCAGTTGCCGTTCAGGGCAACGGCCATCTGCTTGAGCAGGCGCGCGGCGTCGTGTCGGCGGAAACTGCTCTAGAGGCCGGCACCGGCGCCGAACAATTAGGACGTTTCGCTCGGGGTTAGCGCGTGCGGTAGCGTAGGCGCGTACCGAAGTTAACCGACATGAGTATTTCATCGGCGCTCAACTCCGCGGGGAAGTAGGTTCCGGAAATCTGCGCATGGGCCAGGCTCGCGCCTTCAAGTAGTGCTTCGCGCAGATCAAGTCCGCGCAAGTCCGTGCCGCGAAAATACGCGCCGCTGAAATTGATGCGCTTGGCGTCGATCGCCCTCAAGTCAAGGCCACGAAAGTCGCCATTGCACAGGTCTACCTCTCCATCCTTGGGTTTTTGGTCGTTGAAGCCACGGATGTTCTCATTGTGTAGCAGCTGATAGAGCGGGCTATCGAGTTGGCAGGGTTGGCTCATGAGCAGGACGTCCGTTATGGGTTCTTTGGCAGTATAGGTGGCCGCGACGCGCTTAGCCCGTCGCGGCTTTATTTGCCTTGTGCTGGGCCTATGAGGCTGTCCGAGAACAGACTGACCTACTGCGGAAAAGCCGGATTGGTCATTTTTCGCGCTCTTTTTCGTTTAATAGAGCGACTATTCGCCTCAAAAGAGCACAAAAAATGCCTCAAGCCGGTCTTTCCCTCGCTACGGTCGCTGTTCTCGGGCAGCCTCCTAGAGCCCTGGCAGGTGCTGGCGAATCCGCGCAATCAGGCTATCCAGGCTGGCACTCTCATGGGTGTCGACGCGCTGGCTAAGGATGAGCTCGGCTTGGGAAAGTGCTTCGCGACTGGCTTGCTGGGCGTTGATCACGTCCATGGTGGCGTCGGAGGGATCCCGGGCTGTTTCCTGACGCAGCGCCAGCCTGCTGGCGATCACTGCATCAGGGGCGCTGCAGTCGAGAATCAGGAAGGGCACGCCTGTTGCCTCGGCAATCTGGCAGGCGGCCTGGCGCTGTGACTGCTGGAGGTAGGTGGCATCGATGACCACCGGGAAACCGGCATGTAGCGCGGCATCGGCCAGTTGGTGCAGGCGCTGATAGGTGGCCGCACTGGCGTCTTGGTTGTATATGCCAGCACCCAGCTGGTCTTTGTCGGCGCCTTTCTGTTCGCCGTGCAAGCGCTTGCGCTCCACGTCCGAGCGCAGGCGAATGGCCCCAAGTGCTTCGACCAGGCGCATGGCCACATGGCTCTTGCCAACGGCGGACACCCCATGGGTGATGGCCAGCAAGCGCGATGGAATGGCGCTGTAGCTCTCTGCCAGGGTGGCATAGCGACGATACTGGCGCAGGATCACGGCGCGTTGGACGGCATCTGACTCCTGGCCGAGACGGAACAGGCTGACTTTGCCACGCACCATGGCGCGGTAGGCCTTGTAGAAGTTCAGCAGTTCCAGCGCGGCGTAGTCGCCGGTGTGCTCCAGCCAGGCGCTGATAAAACGTCGGGCGAACGGTTTGAGGCCGCGGTCTTCCAGGTCCATGGCGAGGAAGGCTGCATCCGAGGCAATGTCGATCAGGCGGAACGGCTCGTTGAATTCAATGCAGTCGAACAGTACGACCTGACCGTCGAGCAGCGTGACATTGCCCAGATGGATGTCGCCATGGCATTCACGGATGAAGCCTTCGGCCTTGCGCCGTGTCAGCAGCGGCTCGAGGCGCTCGAAGCTGCTTTCTGCCCAGGCTTGCAGGGCATCGAGTTGTTGCAGGTCGGCCTTGTCCGCAAGCAGTGCGCGGATTTGTTCGAAATTCTGCCTGACGGGCGCCATTACCGCTTCCGGTGAGCCCAGTTCGTGGGCTTGGGGCACCTGGGGCGCGTCTAGATGAAACTGGGCGATTTGCTCTGCCAGGGCATCGATATGCGCTTCGTTCAGCTCTCCGCGCGCCTGTACTTCGGCAAGCAATTGATCCTGCGGGAACTGGCGCATTTTCAAGGCGTACTCGATAGCGGGGTCATTGCCGCCCAATTGCGGTGCTTGCTCGCTACCGCTGATCGGCAAAACTTCCAGGTACAGGCCTTGAGTGAGGCGTTGGTTGAGACGCAACTCTTCCTGGCAAAAGTGCTCGCGAGCAGCCAGTTCGGTGAAGTCGAGAAAGCCGAAATTGACTGGTTTCTTGATCTTGTAGGCGTAGGGGCCGGTCAATACTACCCAGGAGATATGCGTCTCGATGACCTGGAAAGCCTCTACCGGGTGAGGATAAATGGCCGGGTTCTGCAGGGCGGCAATCAGGGCTTGGCTCACGGGCGATCCTTGGCTTTCAAACAAATAGAGTTGGCCATTATGGCCATTGAGAGCCGCTATGCAAACCGCCGGGCTGCTCCTGCTTGTCCCGGGTAAAGTGCGTATAATGCCGCGCCATGACTCGTACCCGATCTCCTCGTTCTCGTTCAAAGGGCCGCTCGCGCGGCATGCGCCCCTGGTTGGGCTGGGCATTCAAGCTCGGCCTTGTCGGTTTGGTGGTGCTCGCCGGATTTGCGGTTTATTTCGATGCAGTGGTGCAGGAGAAATTCTCCGGCAAGCGCTGGACGGTGCCCGCCAAGGTCTATGCCAGGCCGCTGGAGCTGTTCGTCGGCCAAAAACTGGCGAAGGACGACTTCCTCAAAGAGCTGGATGCCCTGGGTTATCGCCGCGAGAGTGCGGCCAATGGTCCGGGTGCCGTCTCGGTCGCCGGCAATAACCTCGAGCTGCACACGCGCGGCTTCCAGTTCTATGAAAGCCGTGAGCCGTCACAGCGTGTGCGCGTGCGGTTTTCCGGCGATTACGTCGCCGGCCTGAGCCAGGCCAATGGCAGTAGCCTGGCTGTGGCCCGCTTGGAGCCGATGCTGATCGGTGGCTTGTACCCTGCGCACCAGGAAGACCGCTTGCTGATCAAGCTGGAGCAGGTGCCGCCTTATTTGGTGGAAACCCTGGTGGCGATCGAGGATCGCGAATTTTTCAGTCATTTTGGCGTGTCGCCCAAGTCGATCGCTCGCGCGGTCTGGGTCAATGCGACGGCCGGGCAGGTGGTTCAGGGGGGCAGTACCCTGACCCAGCAGTTGGTGAAGAATTTCTTCCTGACCAATGAGCGCAGTCTGATTCGCAAGGCCACCGAGGCCATGATGGCGGTGCTGCTCGAGCTGCATTACGACAAGCAGGATATTCTCGAGGCCTACCTCAACGAAGTTTTTCTCGGCCAGGACGGTCAGCGTGCGGTGCACGGGTTCGGCCTCGCCAGTCAGTATTTCTTCAGTCAGCCGCTGTCCGAGTTGAAACTCGAACAAGTGGCTTTGCTGGTCGGCATGGTCAAGGGGCCGACTTACTACAATCCGCGGCGCAATCCTGAGCGAGCGTTGGTGCGGCGTAACCTTGTTCTCGATGTTCTCGCCGAGCAGGGCGTAGTTACGCTCGAGGTGGCCGCTGCGGCGAAGCAGAAACCGCTCGGTGTGACCCAGCGCGGGAGCATGGCAGACAGCTCGTTCCCGGCGTTCCTCGATCTGGTCAAGCGCCAGTTGCGCGAGGATTACCGCGAAGAGGATTTGACCGAAGAAGGCCTGCGCATCTTTACCAGCTTCGACCCGATTCTCCAGCTCAAGGCGGAAAGTGCCCTGGCCGACTCGCTCAAGCGCCTGTCCGGCCGCAAGGGGGTGGATGAGGTTGAGGCCGGAATGGTTGTGACCAACCCGGAAACTGGCGAAGTGCAGGTACTTATCGGTAGTCGCCAGCCGCGCTATGCCGGCTTCAACCGCGCCCTTGATGCAGTAAGGCCGATCGGTTCCCTGATCAAGCCGGCAATCTATCTGGCCGCTTTGGAACGTCCGAGTCAGTTCACCTTGACCAGCTTGCTGGAGGACCAGCCGTTCTCGATCAAGGGGCAGGATGGCCAGGTATGGAGCCCGCAAAACTATGATCGCAAGGCCCACGGCACCGTCTACCTGTACCAGAGCCTGGTCAATTCCTACAACCTGTCCAGTGCCAAATTGGGGCTGGAACTGGGTGTACCTAATGTACTCAAAACACTTGAACGATTAGGTGTTTCGCGTAAGTGGCCGGCTTATCCGTCGATGTTGCTGGGGGCCGGCGCGCTGACGCCCTTGGAAGTGGCGGATATGTACCAGACCATCGCCAATGGCGGCTTCAACACGCCCCTGCGCGGTATCCGCAGCGTGCTGACGGCCGAGGGTGAGCCCCTCAAACGCTATCCTTACCAGATCCAGCAACGTTTCGATGCCGGGGCGATCTACCTGCTGCAACATGCCATGCAGCGCACCATGCGAGAGGGCACTGGACGCTCGGTGTACAGTCGTCTGCCCAGTTCTCTGGCATTAGCCGGCAAGACCGGCACCAGCAATGATTCACGTGACAGCTGGTTCGCCGGCTTCAGTCAGGATCTGCTGGCAGTGGTCTGGCTCGGTCGCGACGATAATGGCCCTACGCCGTTGACTGGAGCAACCGGTGCTTTGCAGGTCTGGACGGACTTCATGATCAAGGCTGATCCGCTGCCGCTGGATATGCCGCTACCGGATAATGTTGTTCAAGCTTGGGTAAATGCCGCCAGTGGCCAGGGTTCCGACCCAAGCTGCCCGAATGTCGTGCAGATGCCGTATATTCGCGGCAGTGAGCCAGTGCCCGGTCAGGCGTGTGGTATTCAGGCGCCGGTAGATTCGGTGATGGATTGGGTGCGTGGTTGGTTGGATTAAGTGAAGAGGGTGTGAAGTGATTAAGTGGTTGATTCCAGCTTTAACCGCCTCGGTAGTGCTTGGCGGTTGCGCCAGTGTGCCGCGCGGCTCTATCCCTGTTGTTGATTCCAGTTCCTCGGTCTACGGCCAACAGCAAGCTGGCTTGGGTGGCGGTTCGGTTGTTCAGCCGCCCCAGAGTCAGCCTCAGGACTCCGGCGTTGTGGTGATGGTGCCGGGTGCCGGCGGCAGTTCGACGCCCATTCAGACGTTTCCGGCGCCAAGCTCACCGATAAGCGGTGGCATCAGCAGCGAGCCATTCAGTTCGGGCCCCGTGCCCAGTGAGCCCCTGGGTGGTGGCACTTATAGCGCGCCGCCTTCGATACCGAGCGGTATTCCGAGTTCCGGTGGTCTGGCCGCCGATGAGCAGTTGGATGGTCCGGTGCTGGCATTGCTTACCGCCGCTCAGCAGCAGCAAGGCAGTGGTGACTTGAACAGCGCGGCGTCCAGCCTGGAGCGCGCTCAGCGCATTGCCCCGCGTGAGCCGCAGGTGCTCTATCGTCTGGCGGAAGTGCGCTTGGCTCAGGGTGACGCGGCGCAGGCCGAACAGTTCGCTCGGCGCGGCCTGAGCTATGCCAGTGGCCGCCCGGCTTTGCAGGCCAGTTTATGGAACCTGATTGCCCAGGCGCGTGAGCGTCAGGGCGACCCGGCTGGCGCGGCGCAGGCGCGCGAGCGGGCGCGGGTAAGTTTGTAATGGACGCTCGTGTGCCTGTGATTGCGCAACAGTTGTTGCTGATCGAGCGTGAGCTTCGCCTGCAAGGCTGGTGGGACGATCAGGCTCCAAGCGATCAGGCACTTGCCAGTCAGCAACCTTTTTGCGTTGATACGCTGGCTTTTGAGCAATGGCTGCAGTGGATATTCTTGCCGCGCATGAAGCATTTGCTCGAGAGCGATGCCCCGCTGCCAGAGGCGTGTGGCATTCAGCCGATGGCGGAGCAGGTCTATGGCGGGCGCAGTAAGCAGGCCAGGATGCTTATCAGTCTGCTTGGCGAGCTCGATCAACTGATCTGCGCGGCGGTCTGAAGCGGCATCCGGTCTGCCTGCGTGTTCACTTGCAGTTTTTGATAATGGCCTGCTTGGCTTCGCTGATGCGCTGCTGGCGCTCTTCTTCATTCAGTCGGCGCACTTCGCCGTCAACTTCCACGCGCACGCGCGGGTTGTTTTGCAGTTGCGCCAGATTGGTGCGCGTGGATTCGCAATACTTCTTGCGTTCGGCTTCCTGGGTCGCTACTGCGCGTTTCACGCTTTCATCGATGGCGGCTTGCTCCGGGTCGGCAATGCTCTCGAAAGTCGGTGCTGCTTCAGGCTTTGCGGTCTTCGGTGGTGGGCTCGCAGTATTGATGGTGGTGGCTTGCTGACCTTGTGGCGGCTGCGCCCCGAAGTGAGTGACCCCTTGTGCATCGACCCATTTGTATACCTGGCTGGCCATGGCGCTTGCGCTCAGGGCTAGCAGCAAGCTGCTGGTGAGAATCATACGGCGCATGCTGTTTCCTTTTTAGAGCTCCGATACCTGGCCGCTACTATAACCAAATCGCCCGAATCTTCATCCTGCGCTGTGTCACAGGACGTCGGGCACTCGACAACTATTTGCGCCCTGCTGTGTGCGTTCGGGTCGAGTGGTGGTGCCCAGGTTTGCCTTATTCGTAGCCCCTTCCCACTTGTTTACCGCCGGCCGGTTGTACTGCTCGGGACCTGTTCGGTGCATAACCAAACGCCGTCGCTGCTTGATAAACAGTGAAGATAAGCCACTGATTGCAGAATCCAGCACGGATTACTTGACTTGCCCTCCTCGAATCAGAACAATTCGACGTTCGCTGTAGTGGAGTCCGCCGCAAGCAGGCTTTAGCTCAGCAGACATGAGGCGCGTACCCGTGCCGACCTGTTTCACCCGCAACGCGTTACCTCGCGCTGGGTGGGAAGACCCCGCAACACTTTGGGGTATTCCCAGTACTTGCTCAGTAGTAGCTGACGTAGTCGGCGACCACCGTCGCTCATGCTCTGCTTGGCAGTAAACCTATCTTAGGCCGTCCCAATGCGGGCGGTTTTCTGGCGTTTTAGAGGTGAATAACGTGGAGCTTTTATCCGGCGCTGAAATGGTCGTCCGCTTCTTGCGTGACGAAGGCGTTAAGAACATTTACGGCTACCCTGGTGGTGCCCTGCTGCATATTTACGATGCCTTGTTCCAAGAGCCGGAAGTTAATCACATCCTGGTTCGCCACGAACAGGCAGCGACCCACATGGCTGACGGCTATGCACGTGCCACTGGTAAGGCCGGTGTTGTACTGGTGACCTCCGGGCCTGGCGCGACCAATGCCATTACCGGTATTGCCACGGCCTACATGGACTCGATTCCAATGGTGGTGTTGTCCGGCCAGGTGCCGAGCAACATGGTCGGTACCGATGCCTTCCAGGAAACCGACATGATCGGTATTTCCCGGCCGATCGTGAAGCACAGCTTTATGATCAAGCATGCGTCCGAAATTCCAGAAGTCTTGAAAAAGGCGTTCTATCTGGCGCAATCCGGTCGCCCCGGTCCTGTGGTCGTGGACATCCCCAAGGACATGACCAACCCGGCGGAAAAATTCGAATACGTCTACCCGAAGAAGGTCAAACTGCGGTCCTACAGCCCGGCGCTGCGCGGTCACTCGGGTCAGATTCGCAAGGCGGCGGAATTACTTCTGAGCGCCAAGCGGCCGATTCTCTATGCGGGCGGCGGCGTGATCATGGGCGGCGCATCATCGCCGCTGACCGAGCTGGCGCAAATGCTCAATCTGCCAGTGACCAATACCTTGATGGGGTTAGGCTGTTATCCAGGCAGCGATCGCCAGTTCCTCGGCATGCTGGGCATGCACGGCAGTTACACGGCCAACCTGGCGATGCATCATGCGGATGTGATTTTCGCTGTTGGCGCGCGGTTTGATGATCGCGTCATCAATGGTGCAAGCAAGTTCTGCCCGAACGCCAAGATCATCCACATTGACATCGATCCTGCGTCGATCTCCAAGACCATCAAGGCGGATATACCGATTGTCGGTCCTGTGGAAAGCGTACTGACCGAGATGGTGGCGATTCTCAAGGAAATTGGCGAGACCCCCAGCAAAGAAGCGCTCTCCAGTTGGTGGAAGCAAATCGAAGAGTGGCGCGGCAGTCGCGGCATGTTCCCCTACGACAAGGGTGACGGCACGATCATCAAGCCACAGACGGTTATCGAAACCCTCAGTGAAGTGACTCGAGGCGACGCCTTCGTGACGTCTGACGTGGGCCAGCATCAGATGTTCGCAGCCCAATACTATCGCTTCAACAAACCCAATCGCTGGATCAATTCAGGCGGTCTGGGCACGATGGGCTTTGGTTTTCCTGCGGCAATGGGCGTCAAACTCAGCTTCCCGGATGATGATGTAGCCTGCGTGACCGGCGAAGGCAGTATCCAGATGAACATCCAGGAGCTGTCGACCTGCCTGCAGTACGATTTGCCGGTGAAAATTGTCAACCTGAACAATGGCGCGCTCGGCATGGTGCGTCAGTGGCAGGATATGAACTACGGTAGCCGCCACTCGCACTCGTATATGGACTCATTGCCTGACTTCGTAAAGCTGGTAGAAGCCTATGGCCATGTTGGTATGCGTATCACCGATCTGAAAGACTTGAAGCCAAAGATGGAAGAGGCGTTCGCGCTGAAAGATCGCCTGGTATTCCTCGATATTCAGGTCGACACAAGTGAGCACGTCTATCCGATGCACATCAAAGACGGTTCGATGCGCGATATGTGGCTGAGCAAGACGGAGCGTACCTAATCATGCGACACATTATTTCCCTGCTACTGGAAAACGAACCAGGCGCATTGTCCCGTGTTGTCGGTCTGTTCTCGCAACGCAACTACAACATCGAAAGCCTGACTGTTGCACCAACCGAAGACCCGACCCTGTCGCGTCTAACGTTGACTACCGTCGGCCACGATCATGTGATCGAACAGATCACCAAGAACCTCAACAAGCTGATCGAGGTGGTCAAGTTGGTCGACCTGTCGGAGAGCGCGCACATCGAGCGCGAGCTGATGCTGGTCAAGGTTAAGGCCACCGGCGCCCAGCGCGCCGAGGTCAAACGCACCACCGATATTTTTCGTGGGCAGATTGTTGACGTCAATACCAGCGTCTACACCATTCAGCTGGCTGGCACGAGTGACAAGCTGGACAGCTTTATCCAGGCAATAGGCGCAGCCTCGATCCTGGAAACCGTACGCAGCGGCGTCACTGGCATTGCCCGTGGTGACAAAGTGCTCAGCATATAACCATTTAGTGAACGGCCTTGCAGGCCAGGTAATAGGGGAATTTCCATGAAAGTGTATTACGACAAAGACTGTGACCTCTCGATCATCCAGGGCAAAAAAGTCGCCATCATCGGTTACGGTTCCCAGGGCCATGCCCAGGCGTGCAACCTGAAAGATTCCGGTGTTGATGTCACTGTTGGCCTGCGCAAAGGCTCCGCTACCGTGGCCAAGGCCGAAGCTCATGGCCTGAAGGTGACTGATGTCGCCTCTGCTGTAGCGGCTGCAGATCTGGTGATGATCCTCACTCCAGACGAGTTTCAGTCCCAGTTGTACAAGAACGAAATCGAGCCGAACATCAAGCAAGGCGCTACCCTGGCTTTTTCCCATGGCTTCGCGATCCACTACAACCAGGTTGTTCCGCGTGCCGATCTTGACGTGATCATGATTGCGCCAAAGGCGCCGGGTCACACCGTGCGTTCCGAGTTCGTCAAAGGCGGCGGCATCCCTGACTTGATCGCGATCTATCAGGATGCGTCCGGTAACGCCAAGAACGTCGCTCTGTCCTACGCCTCGGGTGTTGGCGGCGGCCGTACCGGTATTATTGAAACCACGTTCAAGGACGAAACCGAAACCGACCTGTTCGGCGAGCAGGCTGTCCTCTGTGGCGGTTGTGTCGAGTTGGTTAAGGCTGGTTTCGAAACGCTGGTTGAAGCGGGTTATGCCCCGGAAATGGCCTACTTCGAGTGTTTGCACGAGTTGAAGTTGATCGTAGACCTCATGTACGAAGGCGGTATCGCCAACATGAACTACTCTATCTCCAACAATGCCGAATACGGCGAGTACGTGACCGGCCCGGAAGTGATCAACGCTGAGTCCCGTCAAGCTATGCGTAACGCCCTGAAGCGTATTCAGGATGGCGAATATGCCAAGATGTTCATCCAGGAAGGCGCCGCCAACTATCCGTCGATGACTGCTTATCGCCGTAACAATGCGGCTCACGGTATCGAAGTGGTCGGTGAGAAGCTGCGCTCCATGATGCCGTGGATTACTGCCAATCAGATCGTCGACAAGACCAAGAACTAAGGTCTGTCTATGTGAGGGAAAAACGCGGCTAAGGCCGCGTTTTTTCATTCTGAGGCAAGGCTTCTGGTATAAAGCCTGAGCATTGAGTCAAAGCTGACAGCTACCCTTGGTTGGTAACGGCTGTCGAAATTCTCCAAATCAGTTGCAAGGTGTTGTTCATGAATGAACGTCCAGAAGAGTCCCCGTCGACCCCAGACGCTGAAAGCTTGCTGCCTATCGATGAGCATATCGAGGAGGGCCATGATGCCGAAGGTCGCAAGGTTCGTCATCGCGGCATCTACCTTCTCCCCAATCTGTTTACCACCGCCAACCTGTTTGCGGGTTTCTACGCCATCATCAATGCGATGAACGGAAACTTCTATGTGGCGGCTGCTGCTGTGTTCGTGGCCATGGTGCTGGATAGCCTCGATGGCCGAGTTGCGCGACTGACCAATACACAAAGCGCATTCGGTGCTGAATATGACTCGCTGTCCGACATGGTTGCGTTCGGTGTGGCACCTGCGTTGCTGGCCTTTGAGTGGGCGCTGGGGAGTATGGGTAAAGTCGGCTGGATGGTTGCCTTTATCTATGTCGCAGGCGCGGCGTTGCGCCTGGCTCGTTTCAACACTCAAATAGGTAGTGCCGACAAGCGCTACTTTATAGGCCTGCCAAGCCCGGCTGCAGCCGGTGTAGTCGCCGGCACCGTTTGGGCTTTCAGTGATTTCGGTATCAAAGGCTCGAACATGGCCTTCGTCGTCGCTATTCTGGTGGCAGTTGCCGGGATGTTGATGGTCAGTAATATCAAATACCACAGCTTCAAGGATTTAGATCTGAAAGGGCGGGTGCCTTTTGTGGCCATTCTGGCGGTAGTGTTGGTCTTCGCTGTAGTGTTCAGTGATCCACCACGAATTCTGCTGATCATCTTCCTGGCCTACGCCGCTTCTGGTCCTGTTCAGTACTTGCTGCAGTTGCGTCGACGTAAAGCTGCTGAGTAATAGTCAGTAGCCATGTGGTCACAAAGCCGTTGATGCTCCTGCATCGACGGCTTTGTCGTATCAGTGGGGTCGGTTTCTACTGATCTACTGATGTGTGTGGGTGCTGTTCCTGCTTGCTGGGGGGTTATTTATGTCGATAGGCTATCAAGGAGCATAAAAGCCGAATAAAGCCTTGACGTAGATTCTGTTGGGCCTATAATCCGCACCTCTTCTGGCGCATGCCACTCTTAAAACCTCTTGTAAAACAAGAAGTTAGCTTTAAAAGAGGGGTTGTAATGCAGCGAAAGCTGTGTAGAATGCGTCGGACTGGCAGGGTGGTAGTAGACGCGCTGTTGGCGATGTAGCCGAGATAATCGGAAGCGGTAATGAGGTGGTTGACAGCGGTTTTAAACGCTGTATTATTCGCCTCCCGCTGACGAGAAGCTTAGAGCTGATCGAATGCGCAAGCGGTTGAGTAGAAAGGGTTTCTTCGGAAATCGGTTTGAAAAAAAGCTTGACGGAACATGAGGCTGCTGTAGAATGCGCGCCTCGGTTGAGACGAAAGAATCAACCACCGCTCTTTAACAATTGAATCAAGCA
>JAUSOF010000049.1 GCA_030656145.1 Pseudomonas sp. | reverse complement strand
TCAGGAGCACATGAGCGGATTTTCATTATGGCTCAAGGCACCTAATGCCTTAATTAGAAGCCGGATATACGGAAGCAGTCGTACCTAGGTTCGTTTGAAGAGCGTATCACTGGCAAAACGGGGGGAGTCCATATACGGATTGCATCCGGGCTACGGGAATTGCTATTTGCGCGGCGGTAGCAAGCGGGTCAGGCGCGCTTGCAGGCGTCGTTTCAGTTCGGCTTCGATCTGCGGCACGAAGTCGTCGATCACATCCTGCAGGATCAGCTCGGCGGCGGCGCGCAGTTCATTGTCCAGGCGGTTCAATTCGCTGTCGCGAGTGAGGGTTTGCTGGATGCTGCTGCGCAGGGATGTCGCCTGGGGCGCCGGGACGGGCTCGGTAGTTGGCGCATAGCTCGGTGCTGGCGGCGGAGTGACGATATCCGAAAGTAGCGGGATGGTGTCCGGGTCGATCGAGTCGGTCAGCAGGGGTGGGTCAAGGTTTTCGTCGCCCAGCAGCTCGCGGATCGACTCAAGGTCGTCCAGCAGGTGGGTGGGTTTTTGCGGCGGTTTTGGTGTGTCCATGGTACGGAACTTAGAGTTCGACTCGTTTGGGATCATAGCCGCGCTGGCGGTAGCTGCGGAAGTTTTCCCGGCAGGCGGACAATAGATCGGGTTCTTGGTTGACGATTTCGATCACCCGGCTGAACCGTTCGACAAACGGCGAAAGGATCGGATTCAGGTTGATCAACACGCCTTGCTGCGCGTTCGGCTCCTCATCCAGGCCAATCACCACCGGCGCTAGTGGGTCGTCCTGGTGCAAATTGTGCGGTACGAATGCTTCGGCCTTGAAATGCCAGAGAAGTTCGTCGAGCACCACACATTGCTCGTTATCGCAGCCGCGCAGAAACACCGGCAAGCCGGCACGCCAGGCCTTCATCGCCAGCTGGCAGGCCGCGCGCAGGCGGTCTGCCGGGGCGCTGGAGGACAATACGTAAAATTCTATTCGGGGCATGGTGATTTCGACGATGGACTTGAGGTGTAGGAGCGAATTCATTCGCGAATGAATTCGCTCCTACACGGGTTACGCCTGGCTGCGATCCAGCAGGTACTGGGTCAGCATCGGCACCGGTCGGCCGGTGGCGCCTTTTTCCTTGCCACCGCTGATCCAGGCGGTGCCGGCGATGTCCAGGTGCGCCCAGTGGTACTTCTTGGCGAAGCGTGAGAGGAAGCAGCCGGCGGTGATGGTGCCGGCTTTTGGCCCGCCGATATTGGCGATGTCGGCGAACGGGCTGTCGAGCTGTTCCTGGTACTCGTCATACAGCGGCAGTTGCCAGGCGCGGTCGTCGGCGGTGAGGCCGGCGCCGAGAATCTGCTGCACCAGCTCTTCATTATTGCCCATCAGGCCGGAGACATTGCTGCCCAGCGCGACGATGCAGGCGCCGGTCAGGGTGGCGATGTCGATTACCGCCTGCGGCTTGAAACGTTCGGCGTAGGTCAGGGTGTCGCACAGCACCAGGCGGCCTTCGGCGTCGGTGTTGAGGATTTCCACGGTCTGCCCGCTCATGCTGGTGACAATGTCGCCAGGACGGGTGGCGCCGCCGCTGGGCATGTTTTCGGCGCAGGCCAGCAGGCACACCAGATTGATCGGCAGTTGCAGCTCGAGCACGGCCTTCAGGGTGCCGAACACGCTGGCGGCGCCGCACATGTCGTACTTCATTTCATCCATGCCGGACGCCGGCTTGATGCTGATGCCGCCGGTGTCGAAGGTGATGCCCTTGCCGACCAGGACGAAGGGTTTTTCGTTTTTCTTGCCGCCCTGGTAGTTGAGCACGATCAAGCGCGGTGGCTGGTCGCTGCCCTGGGCCACGGCGAGAAAGGCGCCCATTCCCAGTTCCTTGAGTTTTTTCTCGTCGTGAATCTCGACCTTGAGGTTCTTGTAGGTCTTGCCCAGGGTCTTGGCTTCTTCGGCCAGATAGCTGGGGTGACACAGGTTTGGTGGCAGGTTGCCGAGGTCACGGGTGAACGCCATGCCGCAGGCAATCGCCTGGGCGTGCCTGGTCGCACGCTCGACATCGGCCTGGTCGACCTTGGCGCTGAGCAGGGTCAGCTTCTTCAGTGCCTTGGGGCCGGCTTTCTCGCTCTTGAAGCGATCAAATTGATAGTCGCCATCGGCCAGGCTTTCGACGATCAGGCGGGCTTTGCCGTAGGCGTCACGGCCTTTGACCTGGATTTCGTCCAGGGCCAGCACCGCATCGCTGCCGCCCAGGGTCTTTAATACGCCATGCATGGAGGCGATCATTTTGCGCAGTTGGCGGTCTGATAGTTCAGACTCCTTGCCGCTGCCGACCAGCAGCACGCGCTCGGCCTTGAGATTGGGCAGGTTGTGCGCGAGCAGGGTCTGGCCAAGTTTGCCGGCGAGGTCGCCGCGCTTGAGCAGGGCGCTGATCGCCCCGGCGCTGGCGTTATCAATTGCTTTCGCCGTTTCACCGAGCGTGTGGCCTTCGCCGATGGCAATGACCAGGGTGGCGGTTTTCAGGGTTTCCGGGCGAGCGCTTTTGACAATAAATTCCATGGCGTGGTGTCCCCAAGACAATGAGTCGTTATTGCAGGATAATGCCGGCTATTTTCGATGGTTCGTCTGTGTGCGAACCGGCAAACAGTGTGGCTAGTGTGATCGTAGCCGCCTGAGCCTGACAACCCTGGAGTGTCTGGTTTGATCGTGTTCCGTTATTTGTCTCGTGAAGTGCTGGTTACCTTGAGTGCGATGAGTGCCGTGCTCCTGGTGATCATAATGAGTGGCCGTTTCATCAAATACCTGGCGCAGGCGGCCCAGGGATTGCTGGACCCGGGCGTGTTGTTCATGATCATGGCCTTTCGCCTGCCGGGCTTCCTGCAGCTGATCCTGCCGCTGGGGCTGTTCCTCGGCATCCTTATGGCCTACGGTCGGCTCTATCTCGACAGTGAGATGACGGTGCTTTCGGCCACCGGCATGAGTCAGCAACGCTTGCTGGGCTACACCCTGGCTCCAGCCCTGCTGGTGGCCCTGCTGGTGGCCTGGCTGAGCATGGGCCTGGCACCGCAAGGTGTGGCCCAGGTGGCGAAAATCTTCAATGAGCAGGATGCCCTGACCGAGTTCGATACCCTGGTGCCTGGGCGTTTCCAGGCCATGAAGGACGGCTCGCGAGTGACCTATACCAAGGAGCTGTCGGCAGATCGCGGTGAGTTGGCCGGCATCTTCATCTCCGAGAAACGTTTTTCCCGTGAGGGCGACAAGGAGCGCGGCATCACCGTGCTGGTGGCGGAAAGCGGGCGCCAGGAAATTCAGGCCGACGGCAGTCGCTATCTGATTCTGCAGAATGGTTACCGTTACGACGGCAACCCGGGCGAAGCCAACTATCGGGCGATCCAGTACGACACCTATGGCGTGCTGTTGCCCAAGCCCTCGGTCAGCGGCGAGGTCAGCGAGCGTGAAGCGGTACCGACCCGTGACTTGATCGGCAGTACCAATCCGCGCTTGCAGTCCGAATTGCAGTGGCGCCTGTCGCTGCCCTTGTTGGTGTTTATCGTGACCCTGCTGGCGGTGCCGCTGTCGCGGGTCAATCCGCGCCAGGGCCGTTTCCTCAAGCTGCTGCCGGCAATCCTCCTGTATATGACTTACCTGGCACTGCTGATCGCGGCGCGTAGTGCGCTGGATAAAGGGCGAATCCCTCAGGCGTTAGGGCTGTGGTGGGTGCATGGAGTGTTTCTGTTGATTGGTCTTGTGCTGCTTTATTGGGAACCGTTGCGTCTGAAGTGGGCAAGTCGCCGTGCCGTGTCGGAGGTGGCTCATGCTTAGACTTGATCGTTACATCGGTACCCAGGTTTTTTTCGCCATCCTCACTGTGTTGGGGGTCATCGTTGGCTTGGCATTGCTGTTCGCCTTTATCGATGAGATGGGCGACGTTGGCGACAATTACGGTTTACAGGCGGCCGCCTGGTATGTCTTTCTGACTCTGCCAAGGCGCGTCTACGAGATGCTGCCGATGGCAGCCTTGATTGGCTGCCTGGTCGGGCTGGGTAGCTTGGCCAGCAACAGCGAGCTGACCATCATGCGCGCCGCCGGGGTTTCGATCGGGCGCATCGTCTGGGCGGTAATGAAGCCCATGCTGGTGTTGATGCTGGCGGGTATTCTGATCGGCGAGTACCTGGCGCCCTGGAGCGAGAATCGGGCGCAGGCGGATCGCGCCATGGCTCAGGGCGCTGGTGAGGCGCAGAGCTCCAAGCGCGGCCTGTGGCATCGCCAGGGCGAAGAGTTCGTGCACATCAATGCGGTGCAGCCCAATGGCGTCCTGTTTGGTGTGACCCGTTATCGCTTCGATGATCAGCGCCACATGCTGTCTTCCAGTTTTGCCCGCCGTGCGCAGTATCAGGGCGATCACTGGCAGCTGGAAAATGTGGTGACCACGCATTTTCGTGAGCGCAGCACCGAGGTGGTAAAGGCCCCGAATGAGCGCTGGGATGTCGAGTTAAACCCGCAGCTGCTGGGGACTGTGGTGCTGGAGCCTGACGCGCTGTCGGTGACCGGCTTGTGGCGTTATATCCACTACCTGGCTGAGCAGGGCCTGAATAACGGCCAGTATTGGCTGGCGTTCTGGACCAAGGTGCTGCAGCCATTGGTGACCGCCGCGCTGGTGCTGATGGCCATCTCCTTTATCTTCGGGCCATTGCGCTCGGTAACCCTGGGGCAGCGGGTTTTCACTGGCGTGGTGGTGGGCTTCGTGTTCCGTATTACCCAGGATTTGCTCGGGCCTTCCAGTCTGGTATTCGGTTTCTCGCCGTTGTTCGCCGTACTGGTGCCCGCGTCCATTTGCGCTTTGGCCGGGGTATGGCTGTTACGTCGCGCGGGATAGCTCCTGGCGTTGACAAAAAGCCGGCGCATGCGCCGGCTTTTTGGTTTTTCTACTGCGTGTTCTTGTGGATGTTCTTCGGCAATTGCACGGTGTGGCTGTCGGAGTAGATGTCATGCCAGCTGCGCTTGTCCTTGTTCCAGAGCACCCAGAAATAACCCAGGCCCAGGCACAGCCAGGAGGCAATGGCGACCAGGAAACGCAGCAAGGCCTGCCAGAGGCTGACGGCAGTGCCGTCGGCGTTCTGGATGCGAATACCCCATACCTGCATGCCCAGGGTCTGGCCGCTGTGCGTCCAGAATTTGCTGAAGAAGCCAAACAGGCTGAGTACCAGCAGGGTGGACAGTAAAGGGTCGCCATCCAGTGCGCCGGCATCGGAGAGTTGTTTGAGTTGCTCTTCGCCGTAAAAGCCCATCAGCGCGAGCTTGTAGGCAAAGGTCACGACGATCAGCAGGGCCAGGCACAGCAGAAAATCGTAGAACATCGCCGCGAGGCGACGGGGAAGTCCTGCAGAGGGGAAGTCACCCTGCGGGCGCAGCAGATGTTTGGGCATGTTGGGCTCGATATGCAAAAAGGCGCTAAGTCTTGGCGATGCGAATCGCGGTATTGAGGGGCATAAAAACTATGCCCACGCTACGTGTTATCGATCAATCGGGGTCTTTACATCGATAAAACGGCGTTTATCGTAAGATTTCGGTCAATAAATGTCTCATCAAAATAATCGCTGTCGAGTTTCGGCAGTCTGATCAATCGTGACGTTACCCCGGCTTCATGGTCCATCATCAAGTTCACCAGGCGGTTGCCGTCGACCAGCACCATGCCTGCCACCGAGTTAGCAAAGCCGATGGTATGGGCGTTGGGGGCTTGGGGAGTAGGGTGGAAAACCGCGAAGTGTTTTCCACCGGCCTGCAGAATTGTGCGGCGTTGTACGTTGGCAGGCAAGGCTTGGCGCTTGCCCTGCGCTGGGCAATGCTCCGCAGTTGCCCACCCTACGTGTTTTACTGCGCCTGGCCTTGGGTGCGGCGGCGCGTTGGGCTTTGACCCTGGCGTCGGGAACGCCAGGGGACGCCCGTAGGGCGGGCCGAAGGCCCGAGCGCAGGAGCGCGCGAGTTCATGCTTTGGCTCAGGTGGTCGATACGGCGTTTGGCCGAGGCGACCTTGGTTTCCAGCTGGTCGGCACAAAATCGCCGGGAGCGATTTTGCACAGCCGCAGGCTGGCCCGAAGGGCGAAACACAGGGTTGGGATTCGCCAAGGTGAAGCGTTGTTCGACGCGGCTCACGCCGATGCCTTTCTGCCGCGCTTGGCCTTGGGTGCGACGGCGCGTTGGGCGTTGATACGTTCCAGCAGCGCGCTGGCGGGTTCGTCGTTGGGGTCTTGCGCTACCAATTCACCACGACAATATCGCCGGGAGCGATATTGGGCAGCCGCAGGCTGGGCCGTAGGCCGAGCCCCAGGGATGGGGCGAGCAAAGGCTTTGGCCAAGATGCTTTGGGTCAGGTGGTTGATGCGCGCTTGGGCGGTCACGCGGATGCCTTGCGGCCGCGTTTGGCCTTGGGGGCCGCCGCGCGTTGCGCCTTGATTCTTTCCAGCAGTTCGCTGGCGGGTTCGTCGTTGGGGTCGTGCGCGACCAGTTCGCCACGGAAGGCCTTGGCCAGGATGCTTTGGGTCAGATGGTCGATACGGCTTTTGGCTGAGGCAACCTTGGCTTCCAGTTGATCGGCGAAGGCGAAGAGTTGTTCGACGCGGCGGACGATCTCGGTTTGTTCGGCGAGCGGGGGTACGAGTAAAGCTACTTCTCTAAAGTTGCCGAGACTGACCTTTTGCTGCGCCACGCCAGCAGAAATCTTTTTGATTTTCTGCCTAAACAGCTCTGACCTCATCTGGAAATAGGCAAATTTCCGCAAAATTATGGACTCATTAACTCTGAACTTTATGCAGTCTGCCGTGACTACTGCGTCTGGCGCATTTTCTGGGTAAATCGCTACGTCGCCAGGCGGGTCACCCATTTTCGTTATCAGAATGTCTCCGGCGGAAATCTGATGAGCGTTCAGCTCTGCAAATTTTTCAGGTGTGATGAATTTTGTTTTCTGATCACCGAAACGTTCGGCGCGTATTTCACGGACAAAGACGAGTGGTCTGCCTTCCTCTCGATAGTCAGAGACTTTCAGATTGCTGCCAAAAGGGCCAATTGCCAGTGAGTACTTTTCGTCTGCGGAAATTTGATCTACTGGTATAGTCCTCCAGCCTTCATCAAGAGTTGAAGCTATTTCGGGTGCATTTACGGTTCGCCACTCCTCCGTCAACCGTCCGGAAACTGCTGCGGCGAGGACGGATTGGCGGAAGCGTTTGAGCAGGGTGGGGGTGGCGTCGAGGCGGGCTTTGAGGGTGTCGACCTGGGCCAGCAGTTCGTCGAGCTTTTGGGCGATGCGGATTTGTTCGGCGAGTGGTGGCAGAAGAAATGGTGCCGCTTTGGCTTGTTGCGTGCCTAGTCGAGGCATGCCCATACCGTGCGAAGCGTTTTGCACATAATCAATGAATACAGGTGATCTTAGTGCGTGGAAAATAAAATCACGATTAAGTAGTCCAGCAGATATTGGAATTATTTCGCTAGAGCAAAATCCATCTTCATTGGCGCGCAGAACTTTATTCAGGTAGGGGCGCAATTTCCCATAAAGGACATCGCCTGCACGGAATTTGTTTTTAGAGCTTTTGGGTGCTCGTTCAGCGACAGTTTTTTTATCCAGTAGCTTTGATGAGTCGCGCTCAATATCTTCGAGTTCAAGAAGCCAAGCATTTGGCGCCATATCAACAGGCTCGATTTTTTCATTTTCGGCGTAGTTCACAACTTGCCCTAGAGTGGTTGCAATCCATCCGCTTGGCAACTCACTCATCCCCAGCCTCCTGAACCACCGCCAACCCCATCACCTCCGCCATCAACTGCTTCTGCGCTGCCACTTCATCCCCGGCGCCCAGCGCCTTCATCAGCTCTTCCAGCTCATGCAGGGCCTCGGTCAGTTCTGCCATAGCCTCACCGGCCAGCACTTCCGGTGCCGGTAGGTCGGCGGCATCCAGGCTGTCGGCATCTTTTAGCCAGCTGATGTCCAGCGAGTCGCCACGGGCGGCGATGTCGGCGCGGCTGAATACGCGGAAGCGGCTGAGTTCGCCGATGCCTTCGACGTTCTCTGCGCGTGGGCTGTTGCCGTTGGCGTCGGCGCCGTAGGCATCCTCGAAAGGTTTCAGGTGGCCGGGGCCGAAGGGGGTGCGTTTGCCGAAGTTGGGCATATTGCTGCGCAGGTCATACACCCATACGCGCTGGGTGCAGCCGTGTTCTTGGCGTGAGTTGGCGATGGTGCCTTTTTGGAAGAACAGCACGTTGGTCTTCACGCCCTGGGCGTAGAAGATGCCGGTGGGCAGGCGCAGGAGGGTGTGCAGGTTGCATTTATCCAGCAGGTCGCGGCGCACCTCGGTGCCGACGCCAGCCTCGAACAGCACGTTGTCGGGCAGCACCACGGCGGCGCGGCCACCGGGTTTGAGGCCGCGGTAGATATGCTGCAAGAAGGCCAGCTGCTTGTTGCTGGTCTTAAACGTGAGGTCGTCGCGGGTCGGGCCGCCGCCGCCTTTGGCGGTGCCGAACGGCGGGTTGGAGAGGATCACATCGACCTTGGGCAGGTTGGCGCCGGTTTGGCCGAGGCTGTTGCCGAGATGCACCACGCCTTCTTCGTCGCCCTCCATGCCGTGCAACAGGGTATTCATCAGCGCCAGGCGGCGGGTGCCGGGCACCAGCTCTACGCCGACAAAGGCTCGGTTACGCTGGAAGGCCTGGGCCTTGGCGTCGAGGTCGTAGTGGTCGTCGCTGTGGTGCTTGATATAGGCGTCGGCGGCAATCAGGAAGCCGGCGGTGCCGGCAGCCGGGTCTTGAATGGTTTCGCCGGGCTGCGGCTTGAGGCAGTTGATGATGCTGTCGATCAGCGGGCGCGGGGTGAAGTACTGACCGGCACCGGATTTGGTCTCGCTGGCGTTCTTCTCCAGCAGGCCTTCGTAGAGGTCGCCCAGGCCGTCTTGGCGGGCACTGAACCAGTCGATGCCATCCAGCGATTTAATCAACTGCTCAAGGTGGCGTGGCTCTTTCAGGCGGGTCTGCGCGTCGGCATAGATGGCGGCGATCAGCGGGTCGCTGTTTTTGCCCAAATCCAGCAGCATCTGCCGGTAGTGGTCGAGCAGGTTGAGGCCGGACTTGCCGGACAGATCTGGCCAGCGCGCGCCCTCGGGCAGCTTGTGGCCGAAGCTGTCGTTGTTCTGCACCTGCTCGTATTCCATCTTGATAAACAGCAGCAGGACTAGCTCGGTGACGTAGTCGCTGTAGTTAATGCCGTCGTCACGCAATACGTCGCAGAGGTTCCAGAGCTTCTGGACGATATCGGAGTTGTTCATGCTTGGCTCTCAAACTGATTGATAGGGGCGTGAGCCGAATAGGCGGGGCTATTCGGCTCACTGAATGGGGGGCGGCTGCTCATGTGACGGCTCGCGGGGCGCTTACGAGCAGGCAGCTGATGTCGTCGTCCGTGTCGGCCTGTGTTACCTGGCCGTTGTGCAGGAATTCACTTTGCTGTGGAGGCGTAAGGTCAGCCCAGAAGCCATCCGTTGCCAATAACCATTGCGGCGCGGTTGCTAGCGGCCAGTGCGAGAGCTGTGGCACCGGTTGGCGGCGGGCACTGAAACAGCGGGTAAGGCGATGCCGAGCTGGGTCGCGGGCTAAGTCAGCATGGCTGCTAGTGCCACGCCAATTGGCTTGGCAATGGGGGGCGTTCAACCATTGGATATTGCCGACGCTGTCGAGTTGCCCCAGGCAGCAGTCGCCTTCGTGCAGGCTAAACGCGGCTTCTGGCAGCAGCGCTAGCAGTAGGTAGCTGCAGGCTGCTTGCGGGTAGCGGCGGCCAAGCTCGAGGCGGGCGTCGCGCAACGCCGCGCAAAGGGCGGGCGCAAGCGCGTCGCGGCTAAGCACTGCGGTTGGCAGCTGCAGGAAGGCTGTGTGTAGGTAGTCCGCCAAGGCGTGTGCCAATTCGCCACTGCCCGGCCGGCTGCTGCTGCCATCGGCAACGAAATACAGCGCCGCCTCCGTGCGCTGCGCTTGGGTGTAAGCATCGCGGTTATCGGCGGTGCGCAGGCCCGCGTGGGTCAGCCAATGATGGGTAAGCGGCATTCAGTTGGCCTTACTGACGAGTGCGCGCAGACGCTGCCAAATCAGTGCTTCACGTTCGCTATTACCACGCGCAGCGCTCTGTACCAGGTAGGCAAAGTCGCCGTTGTCCAGCAGCGGACCCAGGGCTGTTGCCAGATAGGCGCGCAGCTCTGGTGTTGCGGTTTGTACCTCTTGTTGCAGCTCTTCGCGACCATTGACTAGGTTGAGGATGTCTTCCAGGTCTTTGCTCTCTAGCGGGTTGTTCGCGCCTCGGCCGGCATAGGCCTCAAGCTTGGTGCCGAGGAAGTAGGGCGGGGTAAAGAGACGAATCTGGCAGCCGTTGGGCAGGGTGTAAGGCTGAGCGTTGGCAAAGCCCGGCGCAAACCAGCGATTGCTGTAGCCCAGAATGGCGGCGTCGTCGGGCATGAAGTCGACCTTGAGTTCGCCCAGACGCATGCGGCAGTTGACCTCATCCTGCTGCGACTCCATGAAGCCTTGCCCGCGTAAGCGCTCCATCAGGCGAGGCCATTGGGCATAGCCGGTGAGATGGACGACCAGGTCAACAT
Organism: Pseudomonas sp.; assembly: GCA_030656145.1. Classification (GTDB taxonomy): domain Bacteria; phylum Pseudomonadota; class Gammaproteobacteria; order Pseudomonadales; family Pseudomonadaceae; genus Aquipseudomonas. The sequence goes on along the minus strand of JAUSOF010000049.1, from coordinate 2,003 downwards.
CGTCGGTATAGCGCACGTCTTCGAGGCTGAACTCATCAGTGAGCAGCAGCGCGGTGGTGCAGCCGCCGACAAAGGCGACCTGCGAGCACAGGTCCGGGCCCAGTGCCTGGGCCACCACTTCGAGCATGTGGATGTTTTGTGCGCTGCTCATGGCTGCAGAACCCTCGCGTGCAACAGATCATTGGCTACTTGCGCCTCGCGCGGGCTGCCCATGCGCACGGCGTCAATCAGGGCCAGGTACTCGTACAGGCGCGGGTCTTTCTTCACCGCGCCGGGTACGGTTTTGAATAGCGGTTTGACCGACTGACCTTTGCGGTTACCAAAAGCGTCGGGCCACACGTGAATCATGTCGCCGCCACTCATCAGCTTGCCTTCCAGAATGGGTGCGGCAAAGCCGGTGGGGATGCCACGGGTGATCTCTGCTGGTTTGACCGGAAAAACATAGCGCAAGCCATGCTCGACAAAGCCAAGCAGGGCTTTGCTGTTGACGCGCGGCAGTTGAGTGTTGGGATCTAAGCGCAGCAAACCGATGTATTGGCAGCGTTTTAGGCCGGCCGCGACCTCGGTTTTGCTGATGCCAAGGGATGCCTCTAATGCGCGTACCGAGTAGCTGTCGGCTCTAATGGGCGGGTCTTGCTCGGCAACGTCTTCCCAGCCTTGCCAGCTACTGGCCGGCGCCAACAGCGATTCACGCACTTGTGAGTCGCTGTCTAAGCGTTGCTGCTGGCGTTCTTGCTGCTCAAGGCTGATTAGCTTGAATAGTAAAAGGAGATCTTGACTCTTCATTATTTGCAGCCTAGTGAGTGTCCTTTGTCCTGGGACTGAGGACAGTGTAGGCATTTAATGCATATAACAGTCAATGAAATTTTTCTTTAGCTGGCACTTCAGCTCACGCCCGCAGGCAGGGCGCGTGTCGGGTGTGAATTAGGCCGCTCACTTCGTACGCCAACAATTCGGTGCTGGGTTGAGGCTGCCGACAAAGTCGCGGGCCTACATTTATCAAATAAAAAACCCGCTCAATTTGTGCGTGGCTACCTGAGTAGTCATAGGCATGGCGGGTGTGTTGCGTGTAAGGCTATGTGGATGGCTAATGCTTTGCAAGGTTATGACTGCGCGCGTTCTGTCAGCCAACCTGCGGCCAGAGATGCTCGTTAAGTGTTGCCAGTACAGTCTCAAGCTGGTCGGATAGGTTCTTGTTGAGAAGTTTTAGCCCGCCGTGATCTTTGAATGCTTCATTGATTTGGCTGCTATCGAGTACCACTTCATGCACCAGTTGTTTGGCCAAACGGTCGAGCCATTTACGTTGCATGTGGGTCCAGGGCTGCAGGCCGTAGATGGTCTGCATGGCCTGGGCCACGCGTTGGTCGAAGGGCAGTAGCGCTTCACCGATCGCGGCCTGGCGGATATAGCCGATGATGCTGGCGGCGATTTCCTGGTTGGTCTGGTTGCGCCAGGCACTTTTCAGGCTGGCTTCGCTGAAGCCGTGCTGATCGAGTAGCAGGCGTACTTCGCGCAGCTGCTCGCGGGTGAGGTCTTTCGGCCGGTTGACCACCACGCTCAGGGCGGCGGACAGGTTGAGCTGGTTGTGAATAAAGGCGTTAAAGCTTTCGAGGTAATCGTGGGGCTTGAGGTTGGCGCCGTAGTTTTGCGCGCGCTCCATCAGCTGGTCGACGTGCGGGGCGATCAGCGGGTAGTTTTCTGAGCCGAGTAGGGCGCTGACGTCGGCCAGTTGGTTAAGTAGCTGGCTGTGCTGGCGGATGAAATTGGCGGCTTGTTGCGGGCCAAGTTCATGCAAATGCGTGTGCAGCTTGGCGGGCTCTACGCCCCAGGCGTCTTCCAGCTCATCGAGCTTGTGCTTGAGGGTTGTAGTGGCCTAATGAAACCGGACACCCATTTAGGCGAAAATGCTCGCCAGATCGAGGTGTCAGATGACCAAGCAACGTCGTTCCTTTTCTACTGAATTCAAACGCGAGGCTGCCGACCTCGTGCTCAAGCAAGAGTAC
>JAUSOF010000045.1 GCA_030656145.1 Pseudomonas sp. | reverse complement strand
CCGCGAGCCTTTAGCGTCTTCCTGCGGAGCTGAATGAGGTTTGCCGGGTCGGTGCCTTGTCGCGATTATCAACGAAGGCCACCGCTGGCGAGCCGTCGGCATTCAGCTGATAAATCGCACAAGGCTGGCCGTTGTCGTTGAAGAACACCTGCCCGATGCCAGCACCGTTCCACAGGCGCTCGCCAGCCTTGCTGCGTGACGGGATACGCGGCTCAACCTGCATGCGCCGCCGCTTGGTCAGCCAGTTGAGCGGCGACCAGGGCGCATAGAGCCAGCGATTTAGGCGGTCGAACCAGTCGAGCAAGCACGGCGGGAATTCGTTCTTCAAGCCGCTGCTGGTGATCTGCCAGATGTGCGGTCCGCGCTTGCGCTGGCGAATCAGCACCTCGTAGACGAACGAGTAGTGCACATCCCCGGAGAGAATCACGTAGTTGCCCGGGGTACGCGAGTGACGAAAGATGTTGAGGATCACCTGGGCCGCGCCGCGATGGGCCATCCAGTTTTCTGCATCGACCATCAAGGGGTGCCCGGCCCAACTGAACAGCTTCTGCACGCCCTCGATCAGCTTGACCCCGAAGATCGGTGCCGGGGAAACGATGATCGCCGAAGGATGGTCGAGCAGCGCCTGCTGCAGCTCGCACAGCGCCTCCCAGTCCATCAGCCCTGATGGCCGCTTGAGGTTGTGCTCACTGCGCCAGCGCCGGGTGCGGGTGTCGAGCACCACCAGTGCAGGTGTGGTGGGCAGCACATAATGCCAGTGGTGAAAATGCAGCAGTTGCTCGATCAGGCCATCCTGGGCAGCACTGTCCAGGTGATTGTGACGGTCGCGGCCGCTGCTCATCGCCTGGATCTGTTGCAGGTGTTCGGTGAACACGTCTGGATTATTGCCCCAGCCCTGGCACAGCAGGTAGGCGATCAGTGCATTGCCGATGATGCGCTTGGAAAACGGGTGGCCGTAGGCGGTTTGTTCCCATAGCGCGGAGAGGTTCCAGTCATCGGTGACATCGTGGTCATCGAAGATCATCAGGGTCGACAAGTGGGCCAGGGCGCGAGCTACACCGCCAAGCCCGGCGCGGAAGGTGTCGATGGGTACGCGTTCCCGCGCGTAGCGTGCGGCCTGTTCTGCACCGAGCGTAGGCATTTCAGTGGCGAGCAGGGTCCAGGGCGTTGGCGACCAGACCAGCAGATACATCGCCAGCACCTCGGCCAGGGTGACCAGGTGATTGTCGGCGCTGCTA
>JAUSOF010000040.1 GCA_030656145.1 Pseudomonas sp. | reverse complement strand
CAGGTCCGCAGTGCCTTCAAGCAGCACTTCTTCGACTCCCGACAGGACTTCCTCGCGCAGGCGCACGCGGCAACCGCGACTCTGTGGGATGAAGGCCGCCAGTGCCCGGATCAGGCGAGCGGTCGGGTAGGCGGCGTCAACCACCAGGCGCACTTCAGCTTCCCAGCCCTGATCCATGTTGAAGGCCAGGTCTTCCAGTTGGCTGGCCTGCTTGACCAGCTGCCGCGAGCGCCGCAACAGCACGTCCCCGGCCTCGGTGAGCACGGCTTTACGGCCCTCGATGCGCAGCAGCGGCACGCCGAGTTGTTCCTGCATACGGGCCACGGTGTAGCTGACCGAGGATTGCGAACGATGCAGCAACTCGGCTGCTTGGGCAAAGCCGCCCTGATCGACTACGGCTTGCAAGGTTCGCCACTGGTCGAGGGTCACGCGGGGGGCTTTCATTGTCTTCTCCTATTCACGCGAGTCGTTGGGTGCACGGTGAGCGCTGGTGAAAAAATCTCGCCGACTGCGACCACTGCTGATGTTGCACTACGAACGCCTGGAGACGGCCTCCTACGGCGCTTGATATTTTCACAGCCTCTGAGATGAACTCGCTCTACACTGGCTGTCCTTTGTTGGAGACCGTCGTATGAAAAACGTTTGCTGTGCCTTGATCGCGCTGTTGCCGCTGGCTGCTTTCGCCTATCCGATCGAGCTGGAAAAACAGTTTAACGGCGCCGAAGTGTCAGCCACCTCCCAGGAAATCGATCACAACATGGCTGCCGTGCTGCTCTACAACTATGGCCAGACCGCGGCTGAGTGTAAGGCGGTGTTCCGCAACGGTCCTGAGGCCCCGCGCACCCGCCAAGTGCTGTTGGCGCCGGGGCAAAACAGCAACCTGACCGTAAAGTTCGCCCGTAGCATCATCAAGCTGCGCGTGCAGTTGACCTGTGGCCTGAAGTAAACCGCCTGGCGTTCAATGCAGCGCCCAGGAGGCTGTTCGAGAGTGATAATTGGCTGCAAACCATAGATTGGCGCTGAGGAATGAGGCCCGGCGCAGTCAATCTGTTGGGCTTTGCGGCGCTCAGCTTGCGCGGCCCGACCTACAAAAACGCATTCTCGGACGGCTGCAGTAAGACGTGGGTTATAAATCAATTTTGTCGATAGATGAAAGCGATTTTTTGCGCTTTTTTATCGATTGTTGTGCCTCTAGTCTTTGCTCCATCGACGTTAACCAACCTCCGATGGAGCAAAAAAATGTCCAATGTTCTGGTAATCGAAAGCAGCGCCCGCCAACAGGGCTCGGTTTCGCGTCAGCTCACCGAGCAATTCATTGCCCAGTGGCAAGCGGCTCACCCCACCGATCAGATCCAGGTTCGCGACCTGGCGGTCGAGCAAGTCCCGCATCTGGACGCCAACCTGCTCGGTGGCTGGATGACCCCGGCCGATCAGCAGAGCGTCGCGGAACAAGCGGCTCTGGCCCTGTCCAACACGCTAACCGATGAATTACTGGCTGCCGATGTGCTGGTGCTGGCCGCGCCCATGTACAACTTCACCATCCCCAGCACCTTGAAAGCCTGGCTGGATCATGTGCTGCGTGCCGGCGTCACCTTCAAGTACAGCGAAACCGGTCCGCAGGGTTTGCTGACTGGCAAGCGAGCGTTCGTCCTGACGGCCCGCGGCGGTATCTACGCCGGTGGCAACCTGGATCACCAGGAGCCCTACCTGCGTCAGGCGCTGGCCTTTATCGGCATTCATGATGTCAGTTTCATCCACGCAGAAGGCCTCAACCTGGGTGCTGACTTCATGGAAAAAGGTCTGGCCGAGGCCAAGGCGCAGTTGGTTGAACTGGTCTGATCACGCAAGTCTTTCTGTATCGGATGCTCTTTTGAAGCGGTCACGCACTGGGAGCGTCAGGCCTTGTTTAGATTGACGTCAATAAAATGACCGGTTGGCGGTCGCCTGTCGCGAGGGCTCCTGGACCGGCGATGTCCGGCGAGACATGTCGCTGCCGCTGGGTAGCGGCAACCCCGGGCGTGGCCGTCCCACGATCTCCTCTGGCGCGGGTGTCGCACGCTAGCCGAAGCGTGTTGCATGCAGCGGCGCCCTGTCGGAGCCAGCTTGCGCGCGATGCGGTTTGTCAGCCCGAGCCTGTAGGGCACAGCCAGCTGGCGCCCAACAGGCGCGTGCCTTAGCGGGTCTTGGCATCGTCATCGGATGCCATGCCCACCGTGTGCTGCAGGGGCGCAGTGAACGGTGAGCCGACAACATCTCGCGACTAAAAGTGCAGCGCTGGTCTGCGGCGCCTGCCGCAAGGCGTGCATAAAGCTGGCGGCGACATAGCCAAAAATTTGGCTATGGGCATATTTTTCAGTATTCCTGTTCATCTTTTGTCGGATAGACTCGCCGAATTGTAAAAATGCACGAGTCTTGTCGAGCGTTGGTCTCGCAGTAAGGAATCAAGGTGGATCTAGCCACGCTTATCGGTTTACTCGGTGCCTTTGGGATTATTGGCGCGACTATCGTTCTGGGCGCTTCCAGCGATATGTTTTTCAACGTCCCGTCGTTGATGATTGTGATCATTGGCACTCTATTCGTGGTGCTGATGAAATTCAGCATCAAGCAGTTCTTCGGTGCCTTCAAGGTGGCGTCGCGGGCGTTCAAGTTCCGTCTGCCCAGCGTTGAGGAAACCATCGTCGAGCTGGTCGAGATCGCCATGGTGGCGCGCAAAGAAGGGGTGCTTGCCCTGGAAGATCGAGAGATCAGCTCGCCCTTTCTGAAGTCCGGCATCCAGTTGATGATCGACGGTCAAAGCCATGAAATCATTCGCACCTTTCTGGAGAAAGAGCGTCTGTTGACCCTGGATCGTAACCGCTGGGGCGCCAAGGTGTTCAGTGCCATGGGTGACGTTGGCCCGGCCATGGGCATGATCGGCACCCTGATCGGGCTGGTGCAGATGCTGGCCAACATGGAAGACCCCAAGTCAATCGGCCCAGCCATGGCCGTTGCCCTGCTCACTACGTTGTACGGCGCCATGCTGGCGACCATGCTGTGCCTGCCCCTGGCCGACAAGCTCAACTTGCGCATGACCGAGGAAGCACGCATGCAGGCGCTGTGGATCGACGCCCTGCTGGCGATCCAGGATGGTGTCAACCCACGCATTATCGAACAGATGCTCAAGACTTACCTGCCACAGGATAAGCGAGCAACTGCAGCGGATGCCGAGCCTGGTTGAACGGATGCTTGAAATATGAGTGATGATGACGAGGCTCCCGCTGGTATTCCGGCTTGGGTGATGACTTTTGCCGACTTGATGTCGCTGCTGATGTGTTTTTTCGTGTTGTTGCTGTCCTTTTCCGAAATTGACGCGATGCGCTTCAAACAGATTGCTGGCGAGCTGTCCAAGGCCTTTGGTGTGCAGCGCGATGTGCCGGCGCTGGAGGTGCCCATGGGCACCAGTGCCGTGTTCGACAAGTTCTCTCCGGGCAAGCCGGAGCCGACTCCAGTGGATCAGGTGCGTCAGCAGACCACCACTCAGGATCCGCAGCTCGACACTTTGCGTGGCGAGGTGGATGCCGAGGCTGAGAAAGAACGCATGGCCCAGGAGCAAGTCAAGGAAAGCACCGAGCAGCTGCAGCAAATTCTCAAGGAGGAACTTCAGGCCGGGCGCATGCAGCTGCTTGAGGAGAATCGGCGGATTATTTTGCGGGTCGAGGAAAAGGGCTCGTTCTCTTCCGGATCGGCAGAGCTGACGCCGGAGTTTGAAGACCTGCTGATGCGTATCTCCGATGCTCTGGTGACTATTCCTGGCGAACTGGCCATTGAGGGGCATACCGACAACATCCCCATCAGCACAGCGCGCTTCAATTCCAACTGGGATCTGTCTGCGGCGCGGGCCTCGGCGGTGACCAATGCCCTGCTGTTCAACCCCCAGGTTTCGCCATCGCGCATGAGCCTGCGTGGGTTTGCCGATACCCGGTCGCGAGCAGATAACAGTACCCCGGAAAACCGGGCGCTGAATCGTCGGGTGGAGATCATTATCGATCAGTCCGGTTCTGATGATCAGCATGACGAGCAGCTGCGCAGCCTGCTGCGAGGCGGAGAAGGCTTGCAGCCGGACATGGAAGTTCAGCAGCGCTGAGGTTGCGCAAGCCCCACCTCCAGGCGCGCGGCGGCTTGGGTTTCTGCGCGGGGCATGTCTCACGCAGTGTGATGGAGCGCAATAAGCGCTTCTAGCCCCGCGCTGCACGTCCAGTCGCGACCGCTTGCAGGCAGCCTCGCGACGACGCTCAATATTTTTACCGCCCGCCTGTTAAGCTCGCCGCCGAATTGGAGGTGGTGATGCGTTATCTGCTAATTGTGACCCTGCTCTGGGCTTTTTCTTTCAGCCTGATCGGTGAGTACCTGGCCGGCCAGGTGGACAGTTATTTTGCCGTGCTGACGCGGGTGCTGATCGCCGGCCTGGTGTTTCTGCCGTTGACCCGCTGGCACGGCGTGGCGCCAGCGTTCATGCGCGGCATGCTGTTGATTGGCGCGCTGCAGTTTGGCGTTACCTATGTCTGTCTGTACCTGAGTTTCAGTGTGCTGACCGTGCCGGAAGTGCTGCTGTTCACCATTCTTACGCCGTTGCATGTGACCCTGATCGAGGATGCCTTCAATCGGCGTTTCAATCCCTGGGCGTTGCTTGCCGCATTGGTCGCGGTGGCGGGTGCGGCGATTATTCGCTACGACCAGCTCGGTACGGACTTTTATATCGGTTTCTTCCTGCTGCAAATTGCCAACGCCACGTTTGCCGCCGGGCAGGTGTTCTACAAGCATTTGCTCGTTCGGCATCCCTCGGACATTCCGCAGTATCAGCGCTTCGGCTACTTCTACCTGGGTGCCTTGGTCATCGCCTTGCCGGCCTTTTTGCTGTTCGGTAACGCCGCCCGCCTACCCACCAGCGCCAGTCAGTGGTGGGTTCTGGTTTGGCTCGGTATGGTGGCGTCCGGGCTTGGTCTTTACTGGTGGAACAAGGGCGCGAGCCTGGTCGATGGTGGCACCTTGGCGGTGATGAACAATGCCTTGGTGCCAGCGGGCCTGTTGGTCAATCTATTACTGTGGAACCACGATGCCGATCTGTTGCGGTTGAGTCTGGGCGGTGCGGTGATTGCCAGTTCTCTGCTGTTGACCCGGTTCGGTAGCCGGCAGCTATACGCGGCGAAGGAGATGCGATGAAGTTGTCCGGGCGTGGGGTGTCGCTGTCGGTTGGTGCCTCTTTGCTGTTTGCCCTGATTCCCGGCTATGTGCAGCAACTGGCGCCGCTGGATGGTGTGCAGGTGTTCGCCCAGCGGGTGCTGTGGTCGATCCCTGCGGTGTTGCTGCTGGTCGCCGTGACTCAACAATGGACGGTGCTGGCGTCGGCCATCGGCCGTCTGCGCCATGAGCCGTTATTACTGGCAGCCTTGCCCCTCTCGGCGGCATTGATCGGCGTGCAGTGGGCCCTGTTCGTCTGGGCGCCGCTGTCCGGGCACATGCTGGATGTGTCGCTGGGTTATTTTTTGTTGCCGCTGGCGATGGTGCTGGCCGGGCGGGTGTTCTACGGCGAGCGCTTGCGCCCGCTACAGCAGCTGGCAGTGTGCTGTGCGTTGCTCGGTGTACTGCATGAACTCTGGCGACTGCAGGCATTTTCCTGGATTACCCTGGTCGCCGCGTTGGGTTATCCGCCGTACTTCATGTTGCGCCGCTGGATGCGTCTGGATGCCTTGTCCGGATTCATCCTGGAAATGCTGGTACTGGCGCCTCTGGCGGTGTGGCTGATCGTTGTCTGGGGCCCGCCGGCGGTATTCGTTCAAGCGCCGCAACTGTGGTGGCTATTGCCCGGCCTGGGTTTGCTTGGGGCCCTGGCGTTTGCCGCGATGATGGCGTCCAGTCGGTTGTTGCCGCTGGGGCTGTTTGGCATTCTCAGTTACGTTGAGCCGGTGCTGCTGTTTCTGGTGGCACTGCTGTTTCTTGGCGAAAGCTTCAATGCCCAGCAGTGGCTGACCTACCTGCCGATCTGGCTGGCGGTGCTGCTGGTCGGTTGGGACAGTGCGCGACTGCTGATCAAGCAGCGGCACATATGACAGGAGGTGATATGCAGATCAATGCTGACCTGCGCGAGCGGGTGGTGCTCGATACTCGGGCTGTCGACTGGCAGGCTTCACCCTTGCCGGGCGTTGAACGGCGTCCGCTGGAGCGTTTTGCCGCAGAAAGCGGGCGCACTACGTCAGTCGTGCGTTATGCGGCGGGGGCGCAATTCCGTAGCCATCAGCATCCGCGGGGCGAGGAAATTCTAGTGCTCGACGGGGTCTTTGCCGATGAACATGGCGCCTATCCTGCGGGCTACTGGCTGAAGAATCCGCCTGGCAGCAGCCATGCACCGTCCAGCCCGGAGGGCTGCCTGCTATTCGTCAAGCTCTGCTACCAGGAGCCGGAGGATCAGCAGGCGCTGCGCATCGATACCCACAAGGCCGATTGGCGGCCAGGCCTGGTGCCAGGGCTGAGCGTATTGCCGCTGGACAGCTTCGCTACGGTGCACACGGCGCTGGTGCGCTGGGCGCCTGGCACCCAGTTCAGTGCGCACCGGCATCTTGGCGGGGAAGAAATCCTGGTGCTGGAGGGGGTATTTCAGGATGAGTTCGGCGATTATCCTGCCGGCACCTGGCTGCGCAACCCCCATGGGTCAACGCATGCGCCGTTCTCCCGTGAGGGTTGCCTGATTTATGTAAAGGTTGGCCATTTGCTCGATGCGGGCGTGGCAGATCAGTCCAGTACGTTCCTCAGTACTTCGTAGACGATCCCGGTGGCGATTGCCACCAGCACCACGTCGGTACCGGCTTGTTTCCATTCGTAGCCGTCATAGCGCGGCAATTGGCTGGCTACGCGGCCGTCGAAGTTCTTGGCGATGCCAGGTGGCAATGGTTTACCGCGGGCCAGGTTCTTGGCGATGCCGGGTGGCAATGAGTTGGCCGAGCCGATCAGTTGCCGATTGTCGCCCAGTACGATGCGCACGCGGCCGATATCGATGCTCGGGCCGCTGACGTGGACGCCGATACCGCCGTCATGGTTCGCGCCGTGTTTGCCGTGCTGATCGTTTTTCGGTCCGGCGAAGGCGCTCTGCGCGGCCAGGGTGATGGCCAGGGTGCTACATATCAGTAAGCTGCGTGACGGGTTGCTCATGCAATACTCCGGGTGCTTGGTACGGTTAAACTGCCTGTTTTGAGTGCTTTCACACGTTTTGGTTCAGCTGTCGAGGGGGCTGCTCTGTGCAGGTCTTTGCAAAGAAATTCGGCCCCGGCGCGGGAAACCGTTACGCTATGCAGCTGATTTCCGTTTTTCGTCGAGGTTACCTCCGTGTTTTCCCAATTCGCCCTGCATGAACGTCTGCTGAAAGCCGTGGCTGCGCTGAACTTTACCGAGCCCACCCCAGTGCAGTTGGCGGCTATTCCGCTGGCGCTGCAAGGGAAAGACTTGCGGGTAGTCGCGCAGACGGGCAGCGGCAAGACCGCCGCGTTCGTTCTGCCGATGCTTAATCGTTTGTTGGGCGATGGTGCTTCCTCGCCGCGCATGAGTGTGCGCGCGATGATTATGCTGCCCACCCGTGAGCTGGCCCAGCAAACGCTCAAGGAAGTCGAGCGCTTTGCCCAGTTCACCTTTCTCAAGGCCGGCTTGATTACCGGTGGTGAGGATTTCAAGATGCAGGCCGCGATGCTGCGCCGGGTCGATATCCTGATTGGTACACCGGGTCGCCTGATTGAACACGCCAACGCCGGCAATCTGCTGCTCGATGAAGTGGAAGTGCTGGTGCTCGACGAAGCCGACCGCATGCTCGACATGGGCTTTGCCGAAGACGTGCAGCGCTTGAGTGAGCTGTGCAATGCCGGGCGCCAGACCCTGCTGTTTTCCGCGACCAGCGGTGGTGCAGGCCTGCGCGAGATCGTCGCCAAGGTGCTCAAGGAGCCAGAGCACCTGCAACTCAACCGCGTCAGTCAGCTCAATGAAGGCACGCGTCAGCAGATCATCACCGCCGACCACAATCATCACAAAGAGCGCATGGTCGAGTGGCTGTTGGCCAACGAGACCTACGAGAAAGCGATCATCTTCACCAATACCCGGGTGCAGGCCGACCGCCTGTACGGCAAGTTGGTGGCTCACGATTTCAAGGTATTCGTGCTGCACGGCGAGAAGGACCAGAAGGATCGCAAGTTGGCCATCGACCGCCTCAAGCAGGGCGCGGTGAAGATCCTGGTGGCCACTGATGTGGCCGCGCGTGGCCTGGATGTCGATGGTCTGGATATGGTGATCAACTTCGACATGCCGCGTTCGGGCGACGAGTATGTGCACCGCATTGGTCGTACCGGTCGCGCGGGAGCTGAAGGTCTGGCGATTTCGCTGATTTGCCACAACGACTGGAGCCTGATGTCGAGCATCGAGCGCTACCTCAAGCAGCGTTTCGAGCGGCGTAACATCAAGGACATGAAAGGCATCTACCAGGGGCCGAAGAACCTCAAGGCATCCGGCAAGGCGGTGGGGCCGAAGAAGAAAAAGATCGACCCCAAGACCGGCAAGAAGCTGGCCGCGAAGAAGCCGGCTGCCAAGGCGCCAAGCAAGCGCAATACCATCAACAAGCCCAAGGTCGCAGCGCCGGAGTTGGTCAGCCAGGACGGTTTGGCTCCGCTCAAGCGCCGTACGCCTGCGGCTGAGTAAATCGCTAGCCCGGATTTAATCCGGGCTGCGTCCTGCGGTGGGCTGAAACGGATCGCCGCCCACCTGCGCGGTTAGCTCAGCTTATTTAGGTACGATCAGTATCTTGCCGTCACGCTCGCCACTGGCGGCCGCGGCCACCGCTTGTTTGATCTGGCTGACGTCATAGGTGGCTGCCACGTGGGTGTGCAGCTTGCCACTGGCGATCAGCTGAATCAGCTCACCAAACACCTTCATCTGCTCGGCCGGGGTGGCATTCTGGAACCACTTGGCCAGCCAGAACCCGCGCAGGCTTACGTCGCGGAACACGAAGGAAGACGGCGAGACCTGGCACGGCTGGCGACTCATCATGCCGTAGTTGACCAGTACGCCGCCCTCGCTGAGGCTTGCGGCCAGGTTGTCGGTGGACAGACCGCCCACGGCATCGATGCCCAAGCGCACTGGCTCGCCGCCAGTGGCTGCGCGTACGCGTTTGGCCAGGTCCGGCCCATCCACGAGCACCACATCGCCGCCTTCGGCGTGCACGCCCGCCACTGCCGATTCGCGGCGCACCACGTTAATGGTCTTGAAGCCGCGCAGCTTGGCCAGCTGAATCAAATAGCTGCCGACGCCCGAGTTCGCGGCGTTCTGGATCACCCAGTCACCGGGCTTGAGGTCGACAAACTGGCTGAGCAGCAAGGAGGCGGTCGGCGGATTGACGGTCAGCATCGCCAATTGCTGGGGGTCTGCCTCCGGCAATGCAATCAGTTTGTTTGCGGGTGCGTTCAGGTGACTGACCCAGGTGCCGCACCCGACTGGCAGCAGCACCAGTTGGCCAACCTTGAGGTTGCTCACCTCGGGGCCGACTTCCTCGATACGGCCAACCCCTTCGTTGCCGCCAATTGCCGGCAGCGGTGGCAGCATGCCGTACTCACCGGTCAGGGTGAGGACGTCGGATGGGTTGATCGGCGCGGCCTCCACCTTGACCCGCACCTGGCCTGCTGCGGGTGCTGGCAGGTGTAATTCAACCGCTTCGATCACGTCCTGCGGAACCGGGCCGCGAGTTTGGTATTCGGCTTTGAGCATGGTGTTCTCCAGCAGTGGCGACAGATTAAGAGGGCTAAGGTACTTTGAGAAAGCGCGTATCGACTGCGGTCACATGCTGACGGCGCGCGATATTTTCATGGCTTCTGAGTCTAGACTGGACGGACCATGCTGCGGCGAATCCTGCTCAATCTATCTCGGTGATTGCTCTCGGTACACGTCGCCAGGGCTCCGAACCTTGCCCGCTCTTGTATGTCGGAAGTTTGGGCAGGCTTGTGTATGCTACAAGTCTGCTGAACGAAGGGTGCTGGCATGCAATGGACGTTAGGAATAGCACTGCTCTGGTTCAGTTTCTCGGTCGTGGCCGAGCCCCTGCGCCTGGGTATCGGGACGCACAAGCCGCCTTACGTGTTTCAAGATGAAGCGCGAGGGCTGGAGTACGAAATAGTGGCGGCAACTGCTAAGCATGCCGGCTTTACCTTGCAGGTCTTGCATTTGCCGATGGAGCGCCTGCACTGGCTGCTGCGCCGTGGCGAGATAGACGCGATCGCCACCACTAACGATCGGAGTGGCATTCAGGCTTTCTATTCCGAACCGCATATCTACTACCAGAATGTTGCCGTGGCATTGCGCGCGCGCAACTATAAAATCGAGCGCATAGCCGACCTGAGCAATTTCTCGGTCAGTGCATTTCAGCGTGCACGCTTTCTGCTCGGTAACGAATTTCAGCGCATGGCGCAAAATAACCCGCGCTATCGTGAAGAGGCGCAACAGATTGCGCGTAATCGTTTGCTCTACAGTGGGCGGATAGAGGTAGTGGTCGCGGATATTCGGATTCTGCGCTATCTCAATCGTGAGGTGCTCCACCAGGTCGATGTCAGCCAACCATTGGCCGAATACTGGATTTTTGCGCCTACGCCCTATCAGGTTGGCTTCCGTCGTGAGGCCCAGCGCAACCGCTTCAATCAAGGCCTTGCAGCCATTCACGCGAGTGGCGAGTACCGCGCGATCGAGCGTCGCTACGCGATGTATTGAGGCCAGCCGACAGGGTAGTGGGCTCTAAGCGGCAAGCAGAACCGCGCTCTTGTGCTTTGCTCACCCCTATCCACCGCGAAGGAGAGAAGCATGTTGGGCATACGCACAATGGCGATTCTGGGCCTGGCCAGCGCACTGCTAACCACGCAGGCGACTGCGCAGGTCCGCGAATACCCTAGCGAGCAGGGCACCCTGCAGGTCACTCAGCTGGTCGGGGGGCTGGAGCATCCTTGGGGTATGGCTTTTCTGCCGGACGCGCAAGGCGTGCTGGTGAGCGAGCGGCCGGGGCGTTTGCGCCTGGTTACGCTGCAGGGTGGCCTGTCCGAGCCGATTAGCGGTGTGCCGGCCGTATATGCCAGGGGCCAGGGCGGACTGCTCGATGTGGTGCTGTCGCCTGAGTTTGCCGAGGATCGTCTGGTTTATCTGTCCTATGCCGAGGCTGGCGACGCTGAGTATGCAGGTACTGCCGTCGGGCGCGCCAAGCTGTCGCTGGATAACCGCGAGCTGCAGGGTTTTGAAGTGATTTTCCGGCAGCTGCCTAAACTGTCTAGTGGCGTGCATTTTGGTTCGCGGTTGGTGTTCGATCGCGACGGTTTTCTGTTTATTGCGTTGGGCGAAAACAACCAGCGCTCGACCGCGCAAGACCTCGACAAACTGCAAGGCAAGGTGGTGCGTCTTCACCCGGACGGGACTGTCCCGCGCGACAATCCCTTTGTTGGCCGGCCAGACGTTCGGCCGGAGATCTGGTCTTACGGCCATCGTAACCAGCAAGGGGCTGCGCTCAATCCCTGGACCGGTCAGTTGTGGACCCACGAGCATGGCCCGCGCGGCGGCGACGAGATCAATATCCCGCAAGCTGGCAAGAACTACGGCTGGCCGCTTGCCACTCATGGGGTGAATTATTCGTTTCTGCCGATTCCAGAGGCGCAAGGCAAGGCGGTCGCTGGAACTGAATCACCGCACCATGTCTGGGCAAAGTCGCCGGCAATCAGTGGCATGGCTTTTTATGACGGCGAGCGCTTCGCTGCCTGGCGAGGCAACCTGTTTATAGGGGCGTTGGTCGGGCGGTCGCTGATTCGCCTGGAGTTGCGCGGCGATCAGGTGGTGCATGAGGAGCGTTTGCTGGAGCAGCTTGATGCGCGCATTCGCGATGTTCGCCAAGGGCCGGATGGCTATCTGTACGTGCTGACTGATGCAGCAAAAGGCCAGCTGTTGCGGCTGGATTTGCAGCCGAAATGAGCCGTGACTGCGCAGCTAGGCTGCGGCATTGAGCGTTGTGGGTCGGGGCGGGGGGCTTGACGCTGGGTGCGAGGATGTAACGGTAGCCCAGCGCCTTGTCTGGGAGCAAAGCGCTGCGGGGCTAAGGTGATATTCGGCTATTTTTTGCCGATGGTGATCTGCTTGGACGCGCCGTAAATCTGACCGCTGACGCCTTTGGCGATCTGCTGGATCTCACCGCCGGAATTCAGGAAGGCAGCGATCTGCGCATCGATAGAAGCGCTGGTTTCGACGGCTGGAGCTGGTTTGGGCTTGCTGTTTGATGCTTTAACACGCATGGCGGCCATTAACCTATTTAAAAATTAATTTGGCCGCTGATTGTACATGAACGGCTTGACAAGCGCTTTATAAATAACGCTGGCAAGTCAGTTTGTGCTCGTGCCAGGTATTTGCTGGATGTATGAATGTTGCTGATGGTGCTGAGTAACTCATTGTTTTATTAGCGCTCTGTTGGTGGATTGAGCGGTTTGGTGATGCTCCGGGCGAGCCGCTCCCGCTGGTCGGGTTGATTCGGACACTCGGAGGGCGGCCTGCCAGTTCGCGCGTTCGTGGCGAGAATCCAGGCCGCAACTCAGGTAGAATGTCCGGCTCGCAACGAGGGTAGGGCACCATGGCTGTAATCGGACGAATGAATAGTTTGCAGGTCGTGAAACACACCGACTTTGGCCTGTATCTGGATGGCGGCGCGGATGGCGAAATATTGCTGCCCAAGCGCTATATCCCCAAAGACGCGCCAAGTGAGGTGGAGGACTGGCTGAATGTATTTATTTACCTGGACAGCGATGACAAGCTGATTGCCACCACGGAAACACCGAAAGTCCATGTCGGTCAATTTGCCAGCCTGAAAGTGGTGGATATCAACCGCGTCGGTTTGTTCCTCGATTGGGGGTTGCCGAAAGATCTGCTATTGCCTCATTCGGAAGAAAAGCGTCCGCTGCAAGTTGGTGACTACTGCGTGGTCTACGTATTCGTCGACAAGCGCAGCAAGCGCATCACCGCCACCGCGCGCCTGGACCGTTACCTGGACACCGTACCGGCTACTTACACGGCCGGTCAGGAAGTCGACCTGTTGGTGGTCGAGTCCACCGATATGGGCTTCAAGGCGATCATCAACGGCAAGCACTGGGGCCTGATTCACAAGAACGAAATGTTCAAGTTCCTGCGCAGCGGCATGCAGGAGAAAGGCTTCATCAAGGAAGTGCGCACCGATGGCAAGATCAGCCTGAGCCTGCAGGCGGTTGGGCAGGAGGCGGCGAGCAGCCTGGGCGAGCAGATCCTGGCCAAGTTGCGCGAGCACGATGGCGTACTCAAGGTGAATGACAAAAGTTCGCCTGAAGAAATTGCCGGGCTGTTTCGAGTCAGCAAGGGCAACTTCAAGAAAGCCATCGGCGGCTTGTACAAGCAAGGCCGCATCGTGATCCACGAAGACCGTATCGAACTGCCAAGCAAGTAAGCAGCAGCGCCCTGCGTTTACGGCTCACTGCATTGCACAAGCAGTGAGCCTTACTTTCTGCCGTTGGCTTGCTAGGCTTGGGGTGACCGCTTGAGTCGCGTTGCTGCGGGTGTGCTGCGCGACTGAGGCAACATCTTGCCGGTGTAGCTCAGTCGGTAGAGCAGCGCACTCGTAACGCGAAGGTCGCAGGTTCGATTCCTGTCTCCGGCACCATCCAAGCTAATCCGTTAGTTGCTACCAAACTGGGAGAACGAGGCCGTTCGACTCGGCTTGGTTTTTTGTGGTGCGGCAATTCTGCCGGCGTAGCGCCAGGCCCAGGGCGCAACTATGGCTTCGGCGGGCAGCTGCCAGAGGCCTTTTCCCATGTTTCTGGCCAGGGTCTCGGCATCCTTGAGCCGGTGGTCCTTCAGCTGTTTGGTATAGGCCCAGGCGGCGCCCTGTGCGACCAGGGTGTAATTCACGTCAATGCCGCCGACGTAAGCGCGTGCCAGCGTTCTGCCGTAGCGATCCACTTCTTGCACATGCAGGACCACCTGCTTTTCCAGCACTAGATCAGCCAACGCCTGCTTGGCTTCGCTGCCATAGGGCTGTTTTCTTTCCGGCGCGTCGACTTCCGCAAGGCGCACCCGTAGCCGCTTGTTCTCAGTGGTCAGGCAGCTAAATGTGTCGCCTTCGCTGATGGCAACCACCCGGCAGCTGAATTGCTCAGCAGGCGCCAGGCCGGGCAGGCAGGCGAGAAGGAGTAGAGCGATACGGATAGTCATCTGGTTGGCGATGCTCGGGCGAATGCATAGCCGTTGATAGTAATGAATGCAGGCCAGACGAAGCGGGACGGGTATCGCGAAAGCAGTAGACTGCATGCCTCAAGAGAGTACCCCATAAGCGCAGTCAGGTTAACCAAGCGGGCTAAACTCTGAACTCGTCAAGCTAACCCTGCCGTGGGCATGAGTCGGTGTCGCCAATCAGTGAACCTTTAACCCAGGATTCAATAATGAGTACAGATAAGGTCCAATCTGCAGTGGTGCATCCCGTTCACGGGAGCGCCCACCATCTGCGATTTCATCTGCCCCATCACCACCTTACTTCGGTATTCGGTAATGACTGGTTTGCATTGAAGGCCGAAGCCTTTGCACGCTTCTTTGGCACCCCGGGTTTTCTCATTGCGCAGACCGTTATCGTGGTGCTTTGGATTCTCTTGAATGTGATTGGCCTGTTCCATTTCGACATTTATCCATTCATTTTGCTTAATCTGGCCTTCAGCCTTCAGGCTGCCTACGCTGCTCCCTTGATCTTGCTTGCACAAACGCGCCAGGCCGATCGCGACAAGGCGCTCTCCGATGCCGATGCACAGCACCGCGAAGCGCTCGCCAGCGCTAGCGAGGAAAGGCAGCGATTGGCCACGGTGCAAGGCGGGCAGTTGTTGGAGCTGCTGCAGAAGAATACGGAACTCACGCAACTCACCCATCAGATGAGCGAGCGTATCTCTCAGCTCACAGCTGAGATGCACAGCCATCTGGTGAAGCCCGCCACGGCGGTTGACAAGGCAACTCCCTGAGGCAATCTGTAATACTTCGCCTTGGTGACGAGGTGATCTTTCTCCCGCCAGTAAACCTTCAGGTTGGTTGCGCGCCGATGGCGCAGAGGTTGTGATGGCAATGTGCAGGTATGTGCTCAGTCTGCTGGGGTTGCTGCTGGTGACTCCGCTGTATGCCGAGCAGCAGGGGCTGCAGGTCATTCCGAAAACCTATATCAGCCCCGGTGCCAGCGGCAGCATCGGCAGTTCGCAGCGCATCGAAAGCCATAACCTCTATGGCGGGCAGCGCCTACCCGATGGCCTGCAGCACCATGAGCAGCGCTATGGCAGCCAATCGATAGAAAACCGTGGAACGATCAAGCAAACGATTGAGTACCCCAATGGCTATCGGGTGCAGCAGTATCCAGGGCAAAGCACCGAATACTACGAGCGCAGCCGCTAGTTCAGGCCGCCATCAGCATGCCCCAGCGCAAGCCTAGAAACGCCAGCAGGCCCAATGGACCGAACATCAGGGTCAGCACATAGCAGGGCAGCAGTGCCCAGTGGCTGATGCCGGCGATGGCGCCTTCGTGACGGATATACAGCCCGACCATGAGATCGAACGCCAGGATATGTATCCAGGCCGCCAGCGCGGCAGTGGGCTGGCGCAGCAGTGAGAGCACCCCGCCGAGGCTGAAGAAGCCGGGCCTACCGCTCCCCGGTTCGGGCCGTTGGCGCATCGCGACAAACAGTAGCCAGCTGTAGACGATGGCCAGCAGGACCACGCTGAGGCCCAGTACCAACTCATCGGTATAGGGCCAGAGCGGCAGGCAGAGCAGCATCAGCCAGCCGCCCAGGGCGATCAGCGAGGTGAGTTTGAACAAGGGTTTCAACGGGACCATGGCGCGCTCACTGGGTAATGTGTGGGCTCAACCATAGCGGATACGAGGATTGCCGCAGCCTGATATCAGCGGCTGAATACAGCGCCATCAGCTGGCTCAAGGGCCAGCTGATGGGCGCGGCTTACTTCTTGCCCCACAGCTGCTCCAGGCGCTGGTCGCGACCACAGCCGTTGCGGTAGTAGCTGTAACGCAACGGATTTCGCAGGTAGTAGTCCTGGTGATAATCCTCGGCCGGGTAGAAGGTGCTGGCGGCGAGGATTTCCGTGACCACCGGGGCCGGCAGGCGCCCGGACTTCTCCAGGGCGGCCTTGGAGGCTTCGGCCAGTTGCTGTTCTTCTGCGTTGCTGTAGAAGATTGCGCTGCGGTAGTGCGGGCCACGGTCGCAGAATTGGGCGTTGGCAGTCACCGGGTCGATGGTGGGCCAGAAGGCTTCCAGCAACTGGGCGTAGCTGGTTTTACTGGGGTCGAAGTGCACCTGCACCGCTTCGATATGCCCGCTGCTGCCGGCCGAGACCTGCTCGTAGGTGGGGTTGTCGACATGCCCGCCGATATAGCCCGAGGTGGTTGCAATCACGCCGGGTACTTTGTCGAAGTCCGATTCGGTGCACCAGAAGCAGCCGCCGGCAAAGATCGCCACGCCGGGGTTTGCCACCATTGGCGCACTGGCCTGTGGCTGCGGCGCCTGCGCGGCGGTGGGTTCACAGGCAGCCAGCAGGCCGCCCAGAGCGAGGATGCTGCTGGCCAGCAGACGGCTGCGCCAGGTCGAGGTGATAGCAGTCATGTTCAGCTCCGCAGCTCAGGCAAGGCTTGACCTTGGGGGATAAAGCGCAAGGCCACGCCGTTATTGCACCAGCGCTCGCCGCGAGGCTGTGGGCCGTCGTTGAATAGATGACCCTGATGACCGCCGCAGCGGGCGCAGTGGTATTCGGTGCGTGGGAAGATCAGCTTGAAGTCGCGCTTGGTGCCCATATGGCCGGCAATCGGCTGGGTAAAACTGGGCCAGCCGGTGCCGCTTTCGTATTTGTGCTGGCTGGCGAACAGCGGCAGGTAGCAGGCGGCGCAGAGGTAGGTACCGTCGCGCTCTTCCTGGTTGAGTGGGCTGCTACCGGGTCGTTCAGTGTCCTCTTCGAATAGCACCGCATAGGCTTCTGGCGACAGCAGTTCACGCCACGCGCCATGTGCTTTGTTCAGCGGCACGACAGTCGTGGCCAGGCTCAGCGGTGCATGGCTGGCGAGTAGCGGCAGGGTTGGTAGCAAGACCATGCCCCGGAGGAATGAGCGACGTTTCATGGCAGTTCTCTGTGCGGTGATGTGCTTAATAGACTGGCCCTCGGCAGAGTTGTTACAGCTGCTGATGGGGGTCTTTTGTGTCTAATTGCGTAATGCCCCTGCACGCTGCATCTGTATTCACGGGCAGGTCGGCATGCCCCTGGGCAGGGCCTTGCTATTGGGCGGGTAGGTGCTGTTTATGGTGCAGTGTTTCGTCGATGATGGTGCAGTTGCGCCCAGCGCTTTTAGCTTGATACAGGCATCGGTCGGCGCGGCCCAGCCAGGATTGCCAATCTTCGCCGTTGCCTAGGATGGCGCCGCCGATCGAGGCCGTCACGGGGCCGCCAGGACTTTTAAGACGTGCACCGATGTGCTGTTGCAGATTAGTCGCTGCGGCTTTCAGACCGACTTCGTCGGT
This sequence comes from Pseudomonas sp., assembly GCA_030656145.1. GTDB lineage: Bacteria > Pseudomonadota > Gammaproteobacteria > Pseudomonadales > Pseudomonadaceae > Aquipseudomonas. The sequence continues at coordinate 23,553 of JAUSOF010000040.1, read as the reverse complement.
GGCGGGCAAGAGCAGCAGAAACTCTTCGCCGCCAAAGCGAAACAAGCGATCTTCCTGGCGGGAGCAGCATTTGATCAGCTCGACTAAGGCTACTAGCACTTGGTCGCCAGCCTGGTGGCCAAACCTGTCGTTGATCTTCTTGAAATGATCCAGATCCATTACCAGGATGCCATAGCTATTGCCGTGTCGGCGATGGGTGGCGACGGCAATTTTAAGTTCTTCATTCATTGCCCGACGATTGCGCGCGCCGGTCAATGGATCCAGGATCGCCAGGATCTGCAATTGATCGCGTTGGCGGCGTGTGCGCAGGGCGAAGATAAAGGTCAGGGTGCTGGCCAGCATGCCGGTGACCAGGAACGACACCATCTGGTAGCTGCTCTCGAATACCGCGCCCGGTACCAGCAGTGCATAGCCAACCAGGCTCGCCAGTACCAGTACGGTGGCCACCATGGCCTTCCCAGGGGAGACCATGAAAAAATTGAACAGGATCAGTGGGTAGATCCAGAACAGCCCGTTGACTCCCAGGTTGATGGCGATCAGCGTCGAGCCTAGCGAGAAAATAATCGCCAGGTAAATGCCGGGCTTGACCGTGTCGCCCGTGCGCCAGGCATAAAAAACGGCGCATAGCGTGGAAAGTACGATGGTGGTGTCGGCGGCGGCGACCAGATAATTACCTTCGGTCAGCCGATACACCGCATAGGGCGAAATGCCCATGATGCCGAAGAAGCTCATCAGGGTAATGATGGAAAGCTGGAAGTCGTTGCGCAGCCGCTTGAGCAATCGCTGGGTCAGTCTGGCCATGAAAGGCTCTTGTCGTTTTGATGGAGTAAGAATGCAGAGCTTTGCTTGACCCTGGCAAGGGCAGAAGATGAACAAAGTGCCAGCATTTGCGCCAGCTGTCTGCGGATAGGGTGAACCGCGGGCCTGTTAACGACACAAGGCAATCAGGTCTTTGGTGCGTTGATAGCGTACCAGCCGCTCGGCGAGTGCTGCGGGGAGGCTGGCGCAGGGCGCAAAGCCCTGGTTTGCATAAAAGCTGTGCAGTTCGGGATCACAGAACAACCAGACAGGCTTATCGGCCTGCGCCAAGGCTTGCGCGATCAACTGTCGCGCCAGACCTTGGCGGCGCAAGGTGGGGGCCACGAACAGGCTGTTAAGCCAGTATCCATCTGCGATTGGGCGCAGGCACAGGGCGGCGACAATCGTTGTGTATTGCGCGACCCAGACCTGTGCCTGGCGGTCGGTGCGCATGGGTGAGCGATGCGCACGATAGAACGCATCCACCAGCGGTAGCAGTGGGGCGGGCAAGGCTCGGCAGTGCAGATCAGGCATGCAGGATAAGTCGGTTGTCGAGCGTGGCAGGTTCGCTATTCAACTGCCCAGCGGTATGCCATTGGCTACCACCGGGCGTGTGCATCAGGCGCCGGAGGCGTGACTGCCGAGCAGGCTTTTATCGGCCTGCTTGCCCTTTTTCGTCATGCGTTTTTCTTGCGCGGTTTGAAGCGGTTTCTTTTTTGTTTGTTTCTTTGAGTCCATGCCTTTGCTCATGATCTTCGCCTCGGTCTGGATAGCGGTTGAGTGATGCGCGCAGCGTAGGGGTTTTCAGTCACTGTCACCTCCCAGCTGCACGAGCCTGCCTGCCTCGAAGTCTACGCCCATGGCTAAGCAATAGCTGGGCTACAGTGAGGCGCGTGGCCTGAGCATTCCGTGGGTTTGTCGCTATTGGGGGGCGTCTGGCGTCAGGCGTGGCGAAGCAGACGCTGGGCAGTGATCTCGGGTAGGTCCTGGCGGTGCATATACACCCGCAACGGCTCGCCGATATTCAGGCGCTCGTCGATGCGCAGGTCGAGGAGTAATTGGATGCGCTCGCGCTTGAGGGTCATCAGTTGATCCGGGCCGGCGCACCAGACGAACTCGCAGCTTGGGGAGATGCTGCCCTCTGGCACATCCAGGCCGAACGAATCCTCGCTGAAACGCACGATGTAGTGGTCGGTTCTGGCATTGAAGCCGACAAAACCCTGCAGTTGGTCGGCGGCCTCGCAGATGCTGGCGGACGTGATACTCATTTGAACCTCGCGCGTTATGACTGGTTAAACCCCAAGGGTTTGGTCGCTATAGGCTAAGGCGTTGTGCGCAACGTGCATTGCTTCTGATCAATAGGCCGCTTGTTAGGCGTGAATCCGTGTCGGCGAGGTGAGTCGTGGCGTTGCTGGTCATCGAGCCGGCAATCGCTGCTTTTATTCGTCATTGGACGTGGAAAAGGCGTTGATCTGGCCGAAAGGTGCGCTGTGCATGTCGACTTTTACCGCCATTAGCGGTGAGTTGTTGATCCAGATGTTGTCGATCACGATGGTTTTACCGGTGTCTTCATTGTCCGCGGCTACCAGCAGATAATAAGTGCCGTCTTCCGGTGCCTCGCCATCCCAGCCCATGCTGATCTGGCCGACCACAGCGCTCGCGCGCGAGGGTTGGCTGGCGATCACCGTGCCGTAAGCATCGAGCAGCAGCGCACGCGGTTTCAGGGCGAACTTGTTGAAGTCCAGGCAGGCGTTATGGCATAGCGAGTTGACGTTTAGCGCATAGCGCTCGCCCTTATTCAGTTGCAGAGAGAACACGCGGTAATTGGAGATCGAGCTGCCGAAGTCCACACGCGGCTGATCGGCCCCGATCGGCCACACAGGTAGCAATAAGCCGGGATTCACGGGCAGGGGGATCGCCTGCGTATTGTGGATGGCCTCGAGATTGCTCTTGGCAATCGGCCCCTGCGCCGAGCGCACGGCGTGTTCATAGATCGACTGTGGGCTATTGGCGCAGGCGCCAAGCAACAGGCAGGTAGCCAGGGTGATTAGTCGGCGCAAGATAAAACTCCTCGGTGAGGGCGTCCTTATGTAGCTATGACGCGCCCCTGGCGTGACGGGCGCGCATTCTACTCGCTTCGACCAATCCTGGGTGTGATCGATGCCTTAATGTTCGTCTGATGGCTAATTCTACTTGGCTTGCTCAGCGCCTGGGATGGCTGCATGGCGACCATGCCCGGGGCATCTTGTTTGGGTGCCTGAAATTGGCGCCGGTTAATACTGCCCGTATGAGTACGGGGGTAGTCGTGGTAGAAAAAATCATCCGCCGTATGCGTTGGCACCCTCTGGAATACGGTTTTCGGCTGATTTTTAAGACGTTGATCATGGTCAATCAATGTTTCGTTAGGCATGCAACTATTTGGCCTGGATGTATCAATACTTCTGCCGGTAAGGATGAGGACAGGTCATGAAAGAGTTCAATTTCAAGCGTACAACAATGCTCTGTGCAGCAGTTTCTTGTGCTTGGGCGCTAACCTCGACAGTGGCAATTGCCGCGGCCGAAGCGGAGTTGCCGGTGATTGTCCAGGCGCTGGTTGCACCGCCCGCAGTGCCTGCGCCTATTACGCGCAAGAGCCCGGCGCGGGTGGTGGTCAATCTGACTGTTGAAGAGGTCGAGAGAGAAATAGCACCCGGTACGCGTTATATGTTCTGGACGTTTGGCGGCACCGTGCCGGGCAAGATGATTCGTGTGCGTGAGGGCGATACCGTTGAATTGCACCTGCAGAATCTGGCCAGCAATAAACTGCCACACAATATCGATTTGCATGCCGTCAGCGGCCCGGGTGGCGGCGCCGAGCAAACCCTGATCGCTCCAGGTAACGAAGCAGTGTTCACCTTCAAGGCATTGGCTTCCGGGCTGTATGTCTATCACTGCGCCACGGCGCCGGTGGGCATGCATGTGGCCAACGGCATGTACGGCATGATCCTGGTCGAACCCAAAGAGGGCATGTCCAAGGTTGACCGTGAGTACTACGTGATGCAGGGCGATTTCTACACCACGGGCGCCTACCGAGCCGAAGGCCTGCAGAACTTCGATATGCAGAAAGCCGTCGATGAAAAGCCGACCTATGTGTTGCTTAACGGTGCCGATGGCGCCTTGACCGGTAAGAACGCGCTGACCGCCAACGTAGGTGAAAAAGTGCGCATGTATTTCGGTGTCGGCGGCCCCAACCTGACCTCCAGTTTCCATGTGATAGGCGCGATCTTCGACCGCGTGCATGGCGATGGTGGCAGCCATTATCAGGAAAATGTGCAAACCACCCTGGTGCCGCCAGGCGGCTCTACGATTGTCGAGTTCGTGCCCAAGGTGCCGGGCAATCTCACCCTGGTCGACCATTCGTTGACCCGTGCTTTCAACAAGGGGGCCGTCGGTTTGCTGGCGGTCAGCGGCGCTGAACAACCGGATATTTTTTCCGAGGGTGTAAAGAAGCCTCTGCCTGCGGTGAAGGGCGCGGCGGTTGCGGCCAAGGTCGTGGCGCCGCCAGTGCCGAATGGCGATGTCGCTATGGCGCGTGGCAAGGCAGTTTACGAGCGGGTCTGCGCGGCCTGTCACTTGCCCGATGGCACTGGAGTGGCCGGGGTGTTTCCGCCGGTGGCCAATTCCGATTTCTTCCAGGAGCGGCCGTATGAGATGGCCTATATCGTCCTGCACGGTCGCAGCGGCGAGTTGGTGGTCAACGGTGAGCACTATAACGGTGTGATGCCACCTCAGGATCTGAACGACAACGACGTTGCCGCCGTGATCAATTACATCAATGTGGCCATGAACCAAGGCAAGCCGGTGCTGACCCCTGAGCAGGTCAGTGAGATGCGCCAGATCAAGAAGTTGTGAGCACCGCGCGAAAATGCGTGTGGGCGACCCGCGCCGTGCTGGCCTGCTGCGTGGGCATCGCCGGCACTGTCGGGGGCGCTGACTACCGCTTGCTGGAAGGCGGTGAGTTTCGCAGCGTATTGCCGGCGGATGGTGAGAGTTCGCCTGCCAGCGTCCGGCCATTCTGGCTGCGCAGTACGCCGGTGAGCAATGCCGAGTACCTGGGGTTTCTCCAGGCTCATCCGCACTGGCGACGTGGCGCAGTACCTGCGGTGCTGGCTGGTGCGGACTATCTGACGTTGTGGGCTGGGCCGCTGGCGTTTGCGCCGTTGCAGGGCCGTGCCCCGGTAACCCAGGTCAGCTGGCATGCCGCCCAGGCCTTCTGCGTCAGCGAGCAGGCGCGCTTGCCAACCTGGTACGAGTGGGAGTTTGCCGCTGCGGCTGACGAACAGCGCGCCGATGCGCGGAAGGATGCGGTTTGGCTGGCACGGATTCTCGCCTGGTATTCACGTCCGGCCAGTCAGCCGCCCCAGGCTGTAGGTCTGCAGCCGGCCAATTACTACGGTATTCATGACCTGCATGAGCTGACATGGGAGTGGGTGGAGGACTTCAACGGCCTGTTTGTCAGCAGCGACAGCCGGACTCAGGGCGAGCAGAAACAGTTGGCGTTCTGCGGTGGCGCGGCCCTGTCGCTGGGTGACAAAGACAACTATGCGGTATTGATCCGCCTGGCCCTGCTGGCGGCCATGGAGGCCAATCAGGGCGGCAACTATCTGGGCTTTCGCTGCGCGCGCGACCCAGCCTCGCATTTATCAGGAATCCCCAATGAATAGAATCGAACGTCTGAGTCGGGCGCTGCACGGTGCCCTGTTGTCCGCCATCTTGTTTGTGGTTCCCGGGTTGGTGCCCTGGGCGCAGTCAAGCCCGGTTGAGCTTGCACGGGCTAGCGTGCCAGCCGATTCCCTCTACGGCTTGCCGATGCCCCTCACCGATGCCCAGGGTGTGCGATTCGATTGGCGCGAGATGGCCGGGCAGCCACTGCTGGTCACCATGTTCTATGGCGATTGCGCGTCGGCCTGTCCGGTACTGATGGAGAGCTTGCAGCGCACTATCGCCGAGCTACAGCCCGAGGAGGGCGGGCTCAAGGTGCTGATGGTCAGCCTCAACCCGCAGCACGACACCCCGGCCTCCTTGGCGCATATGAGCCACATGCACCAGCTTGACGAGCGCTTCTTCCGCCTGGCGGTGGCGGCCGATGATGGGCAAACCCGGGCGTTGGCAGCAGTCTTGAAGATCAAATATCGGGCCCTGGACAATGGCGAAATCAGCCACAACACCAGGGTCACCTTGCTCAATGCACAGGGCCAGGCTATCGCCAGCAGCACATTGCTCAAACCGGTCGCGGATCAGCCCCTGCTTTCGGCGATCCGCCAGGCGCTGCGCTAGTATTGGTCTGTTAGCCCGGCGGCAGGGTTGGCATGTGATTACCGGTGCACTGCCTGCAGCGAGTGGCAAGGATCGCTGAGTGCTTGATGGCGTTGATCGAAGCAGGCTGTGGCTTGGGTTGACGGCAACTACAGTTATGCCGCGCAGCATGCGCACACTTACCCGCTAGCCCTGGCTGGCCTGTGGGTAAAGTGCGCGGTGTTGCTGGAAAATGAACTGTTGCAAGCGCTCGCTGCCACGGTTGTCGAGCGGATCGAGTCGATAGGCCTGCAGGCCACCGGAGGCTTTGCGTACCAGGCTGCCTTCAATGGCAATCGGTTTCTGGCCGGCGAGTGGCAGGATCAAATTGAAGTGTTCAGGGGCGATACGTTTGTTGCGGACTTCGATCAGCAGTCCGTTGAGTGACAGCTCGTGTACCCACAGGTCACTTGGTTTGCCATTGCGCTGGCGTAACGCAACAGGCGGATTCAGCGGCAAGCGCCAGGCACGATTAGCCGGGCCATCCTCGAAAATTTGCGGGGTACCGAGCTCGAGGTGTTGAACCTGCTGTGCGTCTTCGACCAAGTGCGCGGTGAATGTCAGCCGCTGATTGGCGATGTGCGCCTCAATGGTCAGTTGCTCGTTGGCTGCACAGTAGGCGAGCAGTTCTTTGAGCTGCACGCCAGCATCGAGCAGTAGGTTAGGCGCCGGCGCAGGCTTGCGTTTGCTTGCCGCAGGCTTTTTATGCAAGTGCTGAATAAAGTCCAGTTCAGCCTGCGTGAGTAGTGGCTGGTCATGCATGATCACGTTCTGCCCGAAAGGGTTGACCCCCTTTAAGACAGCATAGAGCGAAATAGGTTTATGCCTGTGGTCGGGTTTTCAGCTGCGCCAGTTCTGCGCGTAGCGTCGCCAGTTCGGCCTCCAGCTCCTTGACCCGTTCCTGGGCTTCTACTTGTTCGGTGACATTTTTCTGGATGCCGATGTAGTAGGTCAGCTGATCACCTGCGTTGAACACCGGCGTGATCGACAGTTCGTTCCAGAATGCACTGCCGTCCTTGCGGTAGTTGCGGATGATTTGCCGGCTAGGCTGGTGATTTTTTACCGCCTCGCGAATGGTGGTCAGGCCTGGCTGATCACGGTCGCCGGCCTGCAGGAAGCGGCAATCCTGATACAGAATATCTTCGCTGGCATAACCGGTCAGCCTTTCAAAGGCAGGGTTGGCATAGATGAGGATGTTGTCATCGCCCTCTTGTTCGGCAACCACTATGCCGTCGTTCGAAGCGTTGATCACCAGTTGCAGCAGTTTGGCGTTGATCATGAGGCGATTCCTGGACTCTGTCCGCTGCATTCTAAAACATCCGGGCGCGCTGTCTACTTGCGGCATAATGCCGGCCAGTTTCAGGCTGTGTTCTATATGTATCGGAGTTATTTATGAAAGTCGCCATCCTTTCCGGCTCAGTCTATGGTACTGCCGAAGAAGTCGCTCGGCATGCCGAGCAGTTGTTGCAGCAGGCCGGTTTCGAAACCTGGCATAACCCCCGCGCCAGTCTGAGTGATGTCCAGGCGTTTGCCCCGGAAGCCTTTCTGGCAGTGACGTCGACTACCGGCATGGGCGAACTGCCGGATAATCTGCAGCCTTTGTATTTTGCCATCCGTGATCACTTGCCCGCCTGGAGTGGCCTGCCTGGCGGGGTGATTGGCCTGGGTGATTCCAGCTACGGCGATACGTTCTGCGGTGGTGGCGAGCTGGTTCGCGAGCTGTTTGCCGAGCTGGGCATTCACGAGGTGCAGCCGATGTTGCGCCTGGACAGCAGTGAAAGCGTCACCCCTGAAAGCGACGCCGAGCCGTGGCTGGCCACGTTCATGGCGGCGCTGAAGGCCTGATACAGTCCGGGCACTGCGGCCCTCGATCTGGAGCAACCTGCGGGCAGCGGGGCGTCACTCGACCAGGGTTGGTCGGCGTGGCGCAAAAGCTGGCGGGCTGTCGATTCGCTACCAAGCAGCCCTACGCACGGCAATAGTGCGAACGGGTTTGACTCGTAAGGCCACCACGCTGGCCGCCAGAGCGACTCACCTCTGCGGCATCCCTCGCTAGACTCATGGGCACTGATAACAATACGTGCCGAGGTGTTCGCCGTGACCGTTGCCCATGCTCTGCCCAGTTTCAATCTAAAGAATCAGGTGTCCGCCGCCGAATGGCAGGCCCGGGTCGACCTGGCTGCCTGCTACCGACTGATCGCCCTCTACGGCTGGGACGACCTGATTTTTACCCACATATCGGCCAAGGTGCCGGGCAGCGAAGAGTTCCTGATCAACCCCGACGGGCTGATGTTCCACGATATCACCGCCTCCAGCCTGGTGAAGATCGACCTGGCCGGCAACAAGTTGATGGACAGCCCGTTCGACATCAACCCCGCCGGCTACACCATCCACAGTGCCGTTCACGAGGTGCGTCACGATGTCGCCTGCGTGCTGCACATCCACACCGCTGCGGGAATTGCCGTGTCGGCACAGAAGCAGGGCCTGTTACCACTGTCGCAACAGTCGTTGTTCGTGCTCGCCAGCCTGGCCTACCACGGTTACGAAGGCGTGGCCCTGAACCACGACGAGAAGGCCCGCCTGCAGCAGGATCTCGGCGAGAAGAATTTCATGATCCTGCCCAATCACGGCCTGCTTACTGCTGCCGGCAGCATCGCCGATGCCTTTTTGATGATGTTCATTCTGCAGCGTGCCTGCGAAATCCAGGTGATGGCGCAGAGTGGCGGCGCGGAGCTGATTCATATCCCCCAGCCGATTCTCGACGGTGCCAGGGCGATGGTCGCCGGGGTGATGAAGAGCCCTCAGGGCATGGGCGGTGCGCTGCCTTGGCCGGCGTTGTTGCGCAAGCTTGACCAGCAGATGCCGGGTTACGCCGAGTGAGTGCTTTATCTGGCATTGCCCTGGCGGACTGGCGCGGCCAGGGCCGGGACTTCGATTTTTGTGGCCATGCCATACGCTACTGGACGGCGGGCGCGGCAACCGCCGAGCCCCTGCTGCTGATCCATGGTTTTCCTACGGCCAGTTGGGATTGGCACTATTTATGGACGCCGCTGAGTCAGGATTACCGCCTGATCGCTTGCGACATGCTCGGCTTCGGCGACTCGGCCAAGCCGCGCGGGCACGCTTACAGCCTGCTGGAGCAGGCCGACTTGCAGCAGGCGCTGCTCGACCATCTTGGGGTGAACGAGCCCGTGCATGTGCTGGCGCATGATTATGGCGACAGCGTGGCCCAGGAGTTGCTCGCAAGGCATCACGAGGGGCGCATTGCACTGGCCAGTTGCGTGTTCCTCAATGGTGGCCTGTTCCCCGAGACCCATCACCCGGTGTTGGCGCAGCGGCTACTGCTCAGCCCACTCGGCGGCTTGATCGGCCGACTGTTTTCGCGCAAGACGCTGGCGGCCAATTTTGCCAAGGTATTCGGCCCGCAGACCCAGCCCAGTAGCGCCGAACTCGACGATTTCTGGCGCCTGATCGCGCAGAATGATGGGCCGGGTGTGATGCATCGGCTGATCCGTTATATCCCCGAGCGCCGGGCGCAGCGTGAACGCTGGTTGGCGGCGATGCAGCAGGGCGGGGTGCCGCTGCGGTTGATCGACGGTGCAGTCGACCCGATCTCCGGCGCACATATGCTGGCGCGTTATCGCGAGCTGATCCCACAGGCAGACACTGTTCTGCTCGACGGCATCGGCCATTATCCGCAAACCGAGGCGCCAGGCTTGGTCTTGCAGCATTATCTGGCCTGGCGCCAGGCGTTGGCGTCTCGCCATGAATAGGCGCCAGCTGGTTAAATTCGCCGCAGTAAGTGCAGTGGCTGTCGTCGGGACAGGCTACTGGGCTATCCCGACCGGCACGGCACCTGGCGCACTCAGTCTGCAAGGCGCGCAGCAGGTACTGGCCGGGCTGGTGGCTAAGCAGTTGGTCAGCCTCAAGGGCTGGAGTCCGGCTGAGGTGTTCAATCACTGCGCGCAGAGCATCGAGTATTCCATCAGCGGTTATCCCGAACTCAAGTCGGCCTGGTTCCGCCATAGCGTCGGGCCGCTGGCCTTCAGTGTGTTCGTTGCCCGCGGCGCGATGCGTCACCCGCTGGATGAGGTGATTCCCGGGGCCGCGCTGCTGAGCGAGCCGGCCAGCCAGGTGCTGGCGCTTCAGCGGCTGCAGCAGGCGTTCGCCGACTTCGCCAGCCACCAGGGCGAACTGCAGCCGCACTTTGCTTACGGGTCGCTCAGTCACGCCGATTACGCCCAGGCCCATGTGCTGCACCTGTATAACCACCTGAGCCTGATCCGGCTGGCTTAACAGACCGTTGAAAAACTACTGCGCTCGGCTATGCGGCGTTGAAATCGGCCTCGGATGCGAGCCCAGTCAAAATGCTCATTTACAACACGTAAACTGCGCTTTTTCGGCCAATTTCGCCTTGCCTAGCCGTCGCTCGCTACATTTTTCAACGGTCTGTTGATCATCCCGCTGTCTTATCGAGCACTATTCAGCTGCGGGCGTCTTTATTGTGACCGGCGTGCGGCTGCAGGACACTCGCAGTATTGCCCACCTGCCAAGGAACCTAGCCCATGAGCGAAGCCATCCGTTTTCAAGACCAAGTCGTGATCGTCACCGGTGCCGGTGGTGGCTTGGGTCGCGCCCATGCCCTGCTGTTCGCCAAACATGGCGCCAAAGTGGTGGTCAACGATCTGGGTGGCAGCACCCATGGTGAAGGCGCCAACGCGTCAGCTGCGGCCAAGGTGGTCGAGGAAATTATTGCCGCAGGCGGCACTGCGGTGGCCAATCATGACTCGGTGACCGATGGCGAGAAGATCGTCCAGCATGCTCTGGATGCCTTTGGTCGCATCGATGTGGTGGTTAATAACGCGGGTATCCTGCGTGACAAAACCTTCCACAAGATGGAAGAGGCGGACTGGGATCTGGTCTACAAGGTGCATGTCGAGGGCGCCTTCAAGGTCACCCGTGCCGCCTGGCCGCACATGCGCGAGCAGGGCTATGGTCGCATCATCTTCACTGCCTCCACGTCCGGCATCTACGGCAACTTCGGCCAGTCCAACTACGGCATGGCCAAGCTCGGCCTCTATGGCTTGACCCGTACCCTAGCCATTGAGGGGCGCAAGAACAATATCCTGGTCAACGCCATTGCCCCCACTGGCGGTACGCGCATGACCGAAGGGCTGATCCCGCCGCAGGTGTTTGAGCAACTCAAGCCCGAGCTGGTCAGCCCGCTGGTGGTCTATCTGGCCAGCCAGGCCTGCGCAGAAACCTCCGGCCTGTTCGAGGTTGGTGGCGGCTGGGTCGGCAAGGTGCGTTGGGAACGCAGCCTGGGTGCCGGTTTCGACCCGCGCGCCGGTTTCAGCCCGGAAGACGTGGCCGATCACTGGCAGCAGATCTGTGACTTCGAAGGCGCAGTGCACCCCGCCGACAACCTTGAGGCCTTGAAGGAGATGATGGCGAATTTGCAGAAATACGCGATCTGATTGCACCACTCTGGCGGGGAGATTGGCCAGCAGGCTGATTTCTTTTTCGCAAAGGGTTTAAGGTGAAGGCCGGCTAAATGCCGGCCTTTGGCTTTTATGGGGTGCGCACGGCGCACCCTACAGAAGCGCTGCGTGCCAGCGAACGCGGCTTCAGCCTCTCAGGGTTTGTGAAAAAATCGCAGTCGGCGAGAGTTTTTCCACACGCTTCAGCCCTTGCCGGAAATCCCGTACTTGCGCAGGCGCATGGCGATGGCGCTGTGCGAGGTGTGCAGGCGCGCGGCCAGTTGCCGGCTGGAAGGGTGGCTGAGGTAGAGCTTTTCCAGCAGCGCTTTCTCGAAACCGGCCACGGCACCTTCCAGGCTGACAATCTCGCCGTCGAGCAGTTGCGGCGCTACGGCGGTGCTGGCGATGTCCAGGTCGTCGATCTGCACCAGGTTGCTTTCGCAGATAGCGGCGGCGCGGAAGATCACGTTCTGCAACTGACGTACGTTCCCCGGCCAGCGGTTGCCGAGCAGCGCCGGGTAGGTGTCTGGCGTCAGCCGGCACTGCGTGCGCTGGATCTGCGCACAGGCTTGCTGCATGAAATGCCGGGCCAGGAGCAGGATGTCCTGGCCGCGCTCGCGCAGCGGCGGCACTTCCAGGTTGAGCACGTTGAGGCGGTAGAACAAGTCTTCGCGGAAGGTGCCTTCGCTGACCATTTTTTCCAGGTTGCGGTGGGTGGCGCTGAGGATGCGCACATTGACCTTGACCTCACGCTCGCCACCGACCCGGCGGAAGGTGCCGTCACTGAGAAAACGCAGCAGTTTGGCCTGCAGGTAAGGTGACATTTCGCCGATCTCGTCGAGAAACACCGTGCCCTGGTTGGCCAGTTCCAGCAGGCCCGGCTTGCCGCCGCGCTGAGCCCCGGTAAAGGCACCAGGGGCATAGCCGAACAGCTCGCTTTCGGCGAGGTTCTCCGGCAATGCCGCGCAGTTAAGCGCCAGGAAAGAGGCGGTGTTACGCGCGCTGATGGCATGGCAACCGCGCGCCACCAGCTCCTTGCCGGTGCCGGTTTCGCCCTGGATCAACAGTGGCGCATCCAGGCTGGCGACGCGCAGGGCGCGGGTTTTCAGGGTTCGGATCGACGGCGACTCGCCGAGCAACGAATCGAAGCCCTCGGCGTGGTCGTGGTGCAGCGCCGCCAGACGCTCGCCGATCCGGCTCGGCGCATACAGGGTGAGCAGGCCACCTGCGAGCTGAGGCTGGCCGGTGTCGGCGGCTTCGCTGATCGGCATGGCATCGAGTAACAGCGCCTGACCGTTGAGGGTGACCTCGCGCAGCGGCAGGCGAAATTGCTGTTCCAGCAGTGCGCTGTGCAAGGCCGGGTCGGCGAACAGCTCGCCAAGCGGCAAGCCTTCCACTTCACGCTCACACAGGGCAACCAGCGCCGGATTGGCTAGCAGCACGCAACCCTCGCCATCCACTGCCAGTACCGGGTCGGTCATTGCCGCGAGTAACGCATCGAGCTGCAGGCGCCGGCGCTGGCCGGGCAGGATGTCGACGATGGTCACCGCCTGCACGCCATGCACCTTGAACAGCGCCTCGCGCAGCTCGTCGAGCACTACGGCGCTGAGGGTCGGCGCGTCGATGTAGACGTTCGGCGGCACCATCTCCACCGCATCCAGGTTGAGATTGCGCCCACCGAGCAGGGCCAGGACTTCCTGGGTGATACCAACGCGGTCGATAAAGCTGACGTGGATGCGCATGCGGGCGAGGAACCGGCTCGATTACAGGTGCAGCAGTATGCCCGGTCTGCGCGGCTTATTTAAGCCGCTGGCCGTATCACGTGAAGATGATACTTAACGGTTCAGCCGCAGTTGATCCGCTCGATCACTTCGGCTTCGTCGATATCGATATTCAGGCGCCGCGAGTTGTAGTCCAGGGTCACTGCATCACCGGGCGCCAATACGCGAACGCTTTGCGCGCCGGAGTGCAGGCGTGCCTGTTCAACCTGCTCGGCGGTCGCGGTCTTGCCCAGCATGTTTTGCACGGCTTCGGCGTTGCAGGTGCCGTCGCTGTTGACGGGCTGTGCGCCAGTTGTCCGGGCGCCATCCAGCGAGCTGCAGCCCGCCAGTAACAGAAGGAGGGTCAGGGTGCAGGGGAGTCGTTTGCGGTACATGGAATAATCCTTTTGTCGGGTGCCAAGGCGAAATGCGCGCGAAGTGATGTGTGTGCTTGATCCGACGCCGTTAGGGCGAGCATGTTGCTCTATACAGATACGTACCCGGCCGGAGTTCTCCAACACTATGCCGCGATTGACGGGGTAATGACTATTAGTCGACCAACGATCCCGGTCTGGCTCGGCGTGTTGAGGGCCTTTCTAGCCCGTCAGGCGATTGAAAATTGCACCGTCGATGAGGCTTTCGCGAGGGGCGCGTGAGTTTATCTCGTTTGCGCCGCCGCGGAACATGCACGGCGCGGGCAGTTTTCGCCCTGGTCCCGTCTGGTCAGGAGGGCGCGTAGCCAGGTGCGAGTTATCGCGTGTTGGTTAAAGCGCTGAGCGTCCCGCTCTTGTAACTACCAGCAAATTCACACACAGCCCATCGCCGCTGCTGACAAACTCAAGCGCGCAGCCACAGCGTTCGGCGATGGCGTTGACGATGGAAAGCCCAAGGCCGCTGCCGTCACCCGCCGAATTACGCCAGAAGCGTTCAGTCAGATATTCGAGCTTGTCTGTGGTTACCCCAGGCCCCGAGTCGCGCACGCTGAAGCAGACGTTTTCCCCGCGCGACTGCACCGTCAGGCTGACCGCAGTGCCCGCCGGAGTATGCCGCTGGGCGTTGTCCAGCAGGTTGCGCAAGGCGGCAATGGCCAGGCTTGGCGGCATATCGAGCAAACGCTGCGCACTGGCGTCGAGCAGGTGCAACTCGATAGGGTGCTTGCCCTGCAATTGGGTATCGCTGATAGCCATGCTGGCCACTTCAGAGGCACTGTATTGAAGGTTTTCGTCAAAGGGCAGCTTGCCCTCTACTCGTGCAAGTAGCAGCAGCTGCTCCAGGGTCTGATGCAGGCGATCGGCACCGGCCTCGGCAGACGCCAATGCCTGCCGGGCGGTTTCACCTTCGGTCATGCTGGCAACCTGCAGGTGGGTTTTAATCGCCGTCAGCGGGCTGCGCAGTTCATGGGCAGCATCATCGGTTAGCCGCCGCTCGCGCTCGATGGCCTGGGCAATCCGTTGAAACAGCTGGTTCTGGGCTGTCACCAGCGGTTGCAGTTCTCGGGGAAGCCCGTCGACATTCAGTGGTTCAATGCTGTCGACGCTGCGCTGGGCGAGTGCCTGGCGGATGCGCCGCAAGGGTGACAGCTCGCGGCTAAGGCCCAGCCACAGCACGAGCAAACTCCCTAACAGAGCCACCAGGACAGGTGCCGCAGCGGTCAGCAAAATGGACTGTTTGAGCGTGTCGCGCTCATCCAGACGATCGGCGGTGGTCACGCGCATATCACCCTCGATCAGGGTGAAGGTGCGCCAGGTGATATCGCCAATGGTTCGCTCGCCAAAGCCTGTGTCCTCAACGCCCAGAACGCTGTCCGGTGCCGTACGGCTGCTCGCCAGGATCTCCCCGCGTACCGAGCTGATTTGACAGGCAATGCCTTCGGGCATGCCCAGCTGCTCAGTGCTGAGCGGAGCACCTGCCTTACCCTGCTGCAGTTGTGGCAGCTGCACCAGCAGTCCTGCGACCATGCGGGCCGAGGACGCCAGTCGTTGATCGAGTGTAAGCATCAGCTGGTTGCGCAGGTCAAACAGCATCCACACTGCAGCCAGCGACCAGAGCAGCACGAAGGCTGAGCCAAGGATGAGGGTCAGGCGCAGACGCAGGCTCATGAGGTACTTCTCTCGGCAGTGTTGGCGGGATGCCCCGCCGGGCCCAGGCGGTAACCCAGGCCGCGAACCGTCTCGACGATGCCGCTACCCAGCTTGCGTCGCAGGTGATGGATGTGCACGTTGAGGGCGTTGCTTTCTACCTCACCGTCGAGGCCATAGATCGCATCCTTGAGCTGTTCGCTGCTTAGAATCCGTCCTGGTTTCTGCAGCAAGGCCTGCAGCAGGACTTGCTCGCGGCGCGACAGGTCGACCAACTGATCATGCAGAAACGCCTGGCAGGCCACCGGGTCATACCGCAGCGGGCCATGCTCGACTTGTGGGCTGGCGCGTCCGGCGGCGCGGCGCAGCAAGGCATGCAGGCGCGCGGCCAGCTCACGCAAGTCGAAGGGTTTGACCAGGTAATCGTCAGCACCGTCCTGCAGGCCCGAAACACGGTCAACCACCGAGTCGCGGGCCGTCAGCAGCAGCACAGGCAACGCCACACCGCGCTGGCGCAGGCGGCGCAGCAGGCTCAAGCCATCTTCATCCGGCAGGCCGAGGTCCAGCACCAGTGCATCGAACTGAACAGTGCGCAGCAGTGCTTCGGTTTCTGCAGCGGTCGCGGCATGCATCACGCGAAAGCCCTGGGCGGTGAGCCCCGCCACGACGCCGCTGGCAATCAAGGCATTGTCTTCGGTCAGCAATATGTACATGGAACCAGTCCGTGATGGAGGTTGCAGTCTCCGTTAGCAGGATTAAGCCGGAATTATCTCTGGGCAAGAAATCATAACTGGCGGCGGCCATGTGCGCTGATTGGCCCGCCGTTAATCCTCAGTTAACCGCCAACTGCAATGCTCTGCGCCTCAACATTCCAAGGCGTGGTTCTGCATGCGGACGTTCTTGCTGTTTTCACTGCTGTGGGCCGGGCTACTGCAGCCGGTGCAGGCCTTCAGTTTTTCAGCCAATCCACTGCTGGCAGACAATGCCCCGCAGGCAGAGTTTCTCACTGTCGAGCAGGCATTCGACCTGAGTGTCGAGCCGCAGGCCAATGGTGACACCCTGTTGCGCTGGGATATCGCCCCCGGCTACTACCTCTATCAGCACCGTTTGCAGTTCAGCGGCCTGCCTGCTGGCGTCGAGCCTGAGTTGCCGCCGGGGCTGGCCTATAGCGATGAATACTTCGGTGACTCGCAGACCTATCGTGACCGCCTGGCGTTGACCCTGCCGGCCGGCCATTCCGCCAGCATCCAGGTAGGCTGGCAAGGCTGCGCCGATGCCGGACTCTGCTATCCGCCGCAGACCCGGCAGATTGATCTGCCCGGTGCGGGTTCGCCGACCGAACAGGGGCCGCTGCTGGCCGACGATGAAGCCCTGGCTGAGGGTCTGTTGAATCAGAACCTGGTCTTGGGTCTGCTGGTATTCTTCGGCCTGGGCCTGCTGCTGGCCTTTGCCCCGTGTTCGTTGCCCATGCTGCCAATTCTTGCCGGCATCGTGGTGGGCAGCGGTGCCTCGCCGCGTCGCGGATTGGCGCTGGCGACGGCTTATGTGGTGAGCATGGCGCTGGTGTACGCCGCGCTGGGCGTGGTTGCGGCCTTGATGGGTGCCAGCCTGCAAGGCCTGCTGCAGCAACCCTGGCTGCTGGCCAGCTTCGCCGCGCTGTTTGTGCTGCTGGCCTTGCCGATGTTCGGCCTGTTCGAGTTGCAGTTGCCGGCGGCCCTGCGAGACCGCCTGGCAAATGCCGGGCGCACGCAGCAAGGCGGCAGCCTGGTGGGTGCCAGCGGGCTCGGTGTGTTCTCCGGTCTATTGGTCGGGCCGTGCATGACTGCACCGCTGGCCGCCGCCCTGCTGTATATCGCACAGAGTGGTGACGCGCTGCACGGCGGCCTGGTGTTGTTTGCCCTAGGGCTGGGGATCGGCACCCCGCTGGTGGTGCTGGTGACCCTGGGCAATCGCTTCCTGCCGAAACCGGGTGCGTGGATGGATCGGGTCAAGGTGGTATTCGGTTTCCTGTTCCTAGTCACCGCGTTGCTGGTGATCCGTCCGCTACTGGCGGAGTCGATCTGGCTTGGCCTGTGGGGTGCGCTGCTGATTGTGGTGGCCAGTGCGCTGCTGCAACTGGCGCGTCAGGTGCAGCAACACCGCAGCCTGAGCAAGGCGGGTGGTGCGCTATTGGGCATCTGGGGCATGGCGATGCTGCTGGGTGCTGCCGGTGGCGCCAGTGATCCCATGCAGCCGCTCAAGGTCTATGCCGGTACCAGCGCTTTAGCCAGCCCTAACGCGCAGCACTTTATTGGCATGAACGAGCCGGCCGCGCTGGAACGCGAGCTGGCCGCCGCCAAGGCCGAGGGCCAGTGGGTGTTGGTGGATTACTACGCGGACTGGTGTGTGTCGTGCAAAATCATGGAGAAAACCGTGTTCGGCAATTCCGAGGTGCAGGCCAGCCTGCAGGGCGTGCGCGTATTGCGCCCCGACGTGACCGAGAGCAATGCGGCGAGCCGTGCGCTACTCAGCCGCTTTGACGTACTGGGCCCGCCCACGCTGCTGTGGATTGGCCCGGACGGTGAGGAGCGTCGCTCACAGCGGATTACCGGCGCGGTGGATGCCGAGCGGTTTTTACAGATATGGACCAATACCAAGGAGCGTGGTTGATGTTAACGATCAATGTCGGGCCGCTGGCACTCAGCACTGCCCATGTGCTGTTGATGCTCAGCCTGTTGTTGGCGATTTTTACCGGTTGGTACGTCGGCAGGCGTAACGCGGTAAACCCCGAGAAGCAGCTGTTTCGCTTGCTGCTGGTGGCCTTGCTGGTCGCCCGGCTGGCGTTTGTCACCGTGTATCTCGAGCACTACCGCGATCAACCCTGGCAGGCCCTGGATATCCGTGATGGCGGCTTTATCGCCTGGCCTGGCTTGCTGGCAGCCCTGCTGCTCGGTGCCTGGCAAGCCTGGCGCACGCACGCCGTCAGGAAACCGCTGGCTTGTGCGCTGGCCGTTGGCGTACTGAGCTGGGGCCTGGGCAGCCTGACCTTGTATGGGCTTGAGCAGGGCACCCGCCTGCCGCCGCTGTCGTTTAGAGACAGCAACGGAGCCACGGTGGCGCTGCAGGATTATGTCGGCAAGCCCTTGGTGGTCAATCTGTGGGCGACCTGGTGTCCGCCGTGCCGCCGCGAAATGCCGGTATTGGCCGACGCGCAACGGAATAATCCTGAGCTGACCATCCTGTTCGTCAATCAGGGCGAAGGCCAAGGCGAGGTTAGCCGGTACCTTGAGGCCGAAGCCCTGGGGCTGGACAACGTCCTGCTGGACACTGGTGGCCGGCTTGGTCAGCGCGTCGGTTCCATGGCCTTGCCAACCACACTGTTCTACGACGCCGAGGGCCGCCAGGTTGGCAGCCACCTGGGTGAATTGTCCCGCGCCAGCCTGGCTCGCGCGCTTGAAGTGCTGAAAAAGGATCAATGACCATGCTGCGCCCCATCTGCCGGACTGTACTGCTATCGACTCTGCCCTTGCTGGCTATGCCACTGGCGCAGGCCCAGGAGTGGCCCGCTGCAATCCAGGCGGTCGAAGCGCGTGGCGCTGAAATTGTCGAGCGCTTCGATGCGCCGAGCGGCCTGCAGGGTTATGCCGCGCGCTACAACGGCCAGGGCGTCGCGCTCTACCTGACGGCCGATGGTGAACATGTGCTGATTGGCAGCCTGCTCAATGCCCAGGGTGAGGATCTTTCCCGTCAGCCGCTGGAGCAGTTGGTATACGAACCCCTGGGCCAGGAGCGGCTGGCCAAGCTAGCCAGCAGCACTTGGATTGCCGACGGCAGCGCCAGCGCGCCACGCATCGTCTATATGTTTTCCGACCCCAACTGCCCCTACTGCAACATGTTCTGGAAACAGGCGCGGCCCTGGGTCGAGGCCGGTGATGTGCAGGTGCGTCACGTGATGGTGGGCATGCTGCGGCAAGACAGCCTCGCTAAGGCGGCTACGCTGTTGAGCGCCAACGATCAGCAGGCCGCGCTGCATGCCCATGAGTCCGCCGGCAAGGCCAGCAAGCTGCAGGCACTGGACGAAATCCCAAGCGCTATCGAGCAGCAGCTCAATGACAACATCACCTTGATGGCTGAGCTGGGCGCATCCGCCACGCCAGCCATTTTCTACCTGGACGAAAGCGGCCAGCTGCTCCAGCAACTCGGCGCACCGGGGCCGCAGGTTCTTAAACAAATCATGGGGCCGCGCTCCTGAACTGATGCCAGGAGGGGGAGGGGCTGGTCGGCCCTTTTTCGCCACAGCCGTTACTGCAGTCCGACGCCAACGCGGCGCATCAGCCGCGTGAACAGCAGATAACCCAGGCAAGTGCTCAGAGGTACTTGGTGATCAGCTTGAAGTCGCTCAGCGCTGTGGCCTCGCCGCGCTCGTTGGTAGCGGCAAGCGCATGTTCCAGGCAGTGGTCGATGTGATCCTGAATCAGGGTGCGTTTGGCCTGGCAGACGGCTTTTTCTA
The DNA here is from genome assembly GCA_030656145.1 of Pseudomonas sp. Taxonomy (GTDB): domain Bacteria; phylum Pseudomonadota; class Gammaproteobacteria; order Pseudomonadales; family Pseudomonadaceae; genus Aquipseudomonas. The sequence continues at coordinate 3,614 of JAUSOF010000040.1, read as the reverse complement.
CCGCATGCAGTTGCTGGGCGAGGTCTACGCAGGCGCGGCCGTCCTCGATCATGCCGACAATACTGCGCAGATGGCCCTCGGCACGCTTCAACCTTTTGATGATATCGCTATGACTTTGGTGCTGATGGCCATGTTCGTGATCGTTCATGCCTTGAGTCTCATGCATCGATGAATTACGCTCGCATGCTATCCCCCCGGGGGGGATATGGCAAACCTGCTTCCCTGCCAGAAAAGCCAACCGTTCAGGCATTGAAAGAGCCGCCGCATGCTCAGTACGCCCATCCGCGCCAAGGTGATATTTGCCCTTGCTCTCGCCATTCTGATGGCCTGGGCCGGGCATGCCCCTGCGCTGTTTACGGGTTCGAGCCAGTCCGCCTGGAGCGGCCATGATGAGGCCCATGCCCATGCCCATGCCCACGGCGGCGGCGCATTTACCTGTACGGCATGTGCGGATCATTACCATTCCTCGCTGGCAGCCGACCATGTGCATGAAACACCGCACCTGCCCGCACTGCTGAGTATCGGTACGTTGTCAGTGCGCGCGGTGCCGATAGAAGCACCGCGCTATTCGATTTCGCTCGGCCCCATCTTTCTGATTGAGCGTCCGCCGCGTTCCCTGTTGGCGATCTGACACAGGCCGCGCCTGCGGTCCAAGACCACTGCAATTTAGGACTTAACCATGCATTCGCTTTTTATAAGCGCCCTTGGCGCATCTGCTGTGCGCCCGCACCGCTCGCTAGCACTGGTGCTGTTGTTTATGGCATTGCTCGTTCTGGGTATGCCCGAGGCGCTGGCCCACGCGGTTGCCGAGGGCGACAAGGGCTTTATCCAGGAAAGCGCGGGGGTGATGGTGATGCCGTTCATTTATATGGGCGCCAAGCACATGATCACCGGCTACGACCACCTGCTGTTTCTGTTAGGGGTGATCTTCTTTCTCTACCGTCTAAGGGACGTGGCGCTGTATGTCAGCCTGTTCGCTGTCGGCCACACCGTCACTCTGCTGTTTGGCGTATTGGCGGAAATCAGCATCAGTGCCTACGTGATCGACGCCATCATCGGCTTCTCGGTGGTCTACAAGGCGCTGGATAACCTGGGCGCCTTCCAGCGCTGGTTTGGTTACCAGCCTGACACCCGCACGGCCACGCTGATCTTCGGTTTGCTGCATGGCTTCGGCCTGGCCAGCAAGATCCAGGAGTACGAGATTTCGGCGGATGGCCTGATTCCTAACCTGCTCGCCTTCAATGTCGGCGTCGAGATCGGCCAGCTTCTGGCTCTCGGCAGCATTCTCATTCTGATGGGCTACTGGCGGCGCACCGCCAGCTTCTGGCGCCATGCCTACACCGCTAACGTCGCATTGATGAGCGCCGGTTTCCTGTTAATGGGTTACCAGCTCACCGGCCTGATCGTCTCTCAGTAAGGAATTTCTCATGTTCAACAGCAAGATACCTGCCCTTAACGAAATGCCCAGCAGCCAGCAGTTGTTGCGCTCGACGGTGATTGCCCTGATCGCCGCCATGGTCCTGCTGGTAACCGTGGTCATGCCCTCGGAATACGCCATCGACCCCACCGGGGCCGGTCGTATGCTGGGGCTTACCCAGATGGGCGAGGTCAAGTTGCTACTGGCCGAAGAAGCCGCCGCCGATGCCGTAGCGCCTGTTGCTGGTGCTGCAGCGGCGCCCGAGCCGGTACTGCAAGCTGTTCCTCAGCCTGCCGTGGTTGCTGAGCCCGCGATTGTAGCGGCGCTAGAGGCGCCTGAAACAAAAGGGCAGACGCATGAAATGAGTGTTTCGCTGGCGCCCGGCCAGGGCGCCGAGATCAAGGTGGAGATGCTCAAGGGCACCCAGGTGAAGTACTTCTGGACGGCCAACGGTAGCGTGGTGAACTACGACACCCATGGTGACCCCTACAATGCGCCGCGCGAGTTCTATCACGGCTATGGCAAGGGCCGCGCCACCGCCGAGGATCAGGGCGTGCTGGAGGCAGCCTTCGATGGTAATCACGGTTGGTTCTGGCGTAATCGCACCAACAAGCCTGTTAACGTCACCCTGCGTACCGAGGGTGATTACATCGCCATCAAGCGGGTGATCTGACGAGTACAAGGCTGGGCTTCGCTAAGTCCAGCCACTTTTATTCAGGTGGCTGCCTGAGTATTACCGGGTGGGTTTCCCGGAAATTACCAGTGCGGCCACTCAGCCGGATGCTCAGCGCATCTGGAACAACTCTTGATGGAAGTCTGCTGGCCTCAGGCCGTGGGCCGCCAGGTCATCACGCAGGGCCTTGCCAAAGCCCGTAGGCCCGCAGAACCAGATGCTGGCATCCTGCCAGTCTGGAATTTCCCCGCGTAGGCGTTCGCCATTGAGGCGACCGTTTTGATCGGCGACCAACAGGTGCAACCTGACCCCCGCAGCGGCAGCATCGGCGCGTAATTTATCAATGGCCTGGGACGAGTACTCGGCGGACGGATGGAACAGATCGATGCTGTACTGACGATCAGGCTCCAGTGCCAGTTGCTTTAGCCGCGCCACAAATGGAGTGATACCGATCCCGGCACCGATCCAGATTTGCCGCTGCTTCTGGTCTTCGAAGGTGAAACAGCCGTAGGGTCCTTCTACCGTCACCCGATCGCCCACGTGCAGGGTCTGCGGCAGTCGGCTGGTATGGTCGCCCAGGGCTTTGGTGATAAAGGTGACTTGCGCCTGCCGCGGGTTCCAGGCCGAGGCGATGGTATAGGGGTGGGCGCCTTCCGATTCTGACGAGGTGACGAAGGCAAACTGACCCGCCTTGTGCCCGGGCCAGCCCGCGTGCAGTGCGATCTGGGTTTCCAGCACGTGCAGTTCCGGGTACTGGGTCAGGGTTTGTATTTTACCTTGAACCTTGCGCCGGGCTCCGATGCGTTTGAACAGCGCCTGGAGCGCCGCCAGGCTGCCGCCGACCAGCAGCAGGGCCGTGACTATGCCGACCGGTTGGGACCAGTAGGCGAACTTGACCAGCACCACCGTGTGGAACACCAGCACCAGGTAGAGTGCGGCCAGAATGGTGTGGGTCTTGGCAAACCAGTGGTAGGGGAAGCGCTTGACCAGCGCCAGGATGATCAGCACAACGGTGGCGTAGAACGCCCACTCGCCGAGCGTCTCGGCCAACCCACGCTGGCTACGCAGCAACTGCTCAATGGTGCCAAGCTCCGGGCCCGCACCGCCACCCTTGAGCGGTTTACTCAGCCAGCCCCAGCCGACCGCCCACTTGGTCCCTTTGGCCCATACCCAGTGCATGCTGCCAAACACCAACGTGCTGATGCCCAGCCACTTGTGTAGCCGGTACATCTTGTCCAGTCCGCCCAACAGCGGTTCGGGGCGGCGCGGGCGCACAGCCAGCATCATTGCCACGCTCATGGCCGCCATCGCGATGATGCCGGTGTATTGCACCAGCACCGTGCGCAGCGAGAAATAGCTGAGCGGTTGCGGCAGGAAGGTATCTGCCAGTGCCCAGAGCAGGGTTAAACCTATCAGCAATCCCCACAAGGCTATCTTGATGTTCTTCATTTCGGGCTCTGTCGCAAGACTAGACAGGTATTCTCAACGACAGGCAGGCACCGCAGGACACTATTTCCCAGTAAC
>JAUSOF010000033.1 GCA_030656145.1 Pseudomonas sp. | reverse complement strand
TCGCGGCGGTGAGAACGTGTACCCGCGGGAGATCGAGGAGTTTTTGTTCGCACATCCGGCGGTTGCCGATGTGCAGGTGGTGGGTATTCCCGACGCCAAGTATGGGGAGGAGATCGTCGCTTGGGTCAAGTGTCACCCAGGTCACCAGGCGGCTGCAGTGGAGCTGGCTGAGTTTTGCAAGGGACGCATCGCTCATTTCAAGGTGCCGCGCCACTTCAAGTTCGTCGATGAATTCCCGATGACCGTGACCGGCAAAGTGCAGAAGTTCCGCATGCGCGAGCTGACGCTGGCGGAGCTGGAGGAGGTCAGCTGATGGCGGTGGTCTTGGGGTGGGCATGACAGGCGCCGCGGTTGAGAAGGGCACCATCTCGGTCCGCCTGGTTGTTGAGGCTCTGGATCAATGGCGTGCCCAGGGACAGAGCTGCGATGCACTGCTGACCCTGGCCGGTATCGCCCCGGAGTTGCTCAACAAGCCCTATGCGCGAGTGTCCGCGCAGGCGTATGCACGCTTATGGCTGGGGCTGTCCACGGCCATGGACGACGAGTTTTTTGGCATGAACCTGCGGCGAATGAAGTCCGGCAGCTATGCTTTCATGGCCCGCACTGCATTGCGTGAGCCTACTCTAGGGGCAGCCCTAGATACTGCGCTGGCGTTTCTCAGTCTGATATTTGATAACCTGACACCCCGCATCGAGCGTCAGGGCGGCATGGCGGCAATCGTCATCGATGAGCCTGCGGGGCACACCTGCCGAGCCTTCGGCTGTTTCACTCTGTGGATGATCGTGCATGGCCTCGCTTGCTGGCTCGCGGGTCGACGTATTCCTATCCTTGCAGTCGAGCTGCACTGCCAGGCGCCGGACTATCTCGAAGATTACCTGGTAATGTTCAGCAGCAACCTGCGCTTCGCCCGGCCGCGAAGTCGCCTGTTGTTCAATGCAGAGTGCCTGGAGCAGCCGTTACGGCGCAGCGAGCGAGAGCTCAAGCGCTTCCTCGCCGGCGCACCAGCCAACATCCTGGTTCGTTACCGCGATCCGCGTAGCCATGCGGCGCGAATCAAGGTTTACCTGCGCAGTCTCAAAGCCGAGCGATGGCCTGATTTTGAGTCGATATCCAGTCATTTTTTCATGGCACCCTCGACCCTGCGGCGCAAGTTGGCCCAGGAAGGCCAGTCTTTCCAGGGACTCAAGGACCAATTGCGACGTGACCAGGCCATAGCCCGCTTGGATCGCGGCGAGGGCAACTTTACCGAACTGGCCTTCGAGCTCGGCTTTGCCGACAGCAGCGCCTTCTACAAGGCGTTCAAAAAGTGGACCGGCACTACCCCTGGGCAGTACCGCGCGCTGATGCATCCCGAGCAGTAGCTCTCGGTCTGAGTCCAGTTGTCCAAATCGCTCAGGCCGATAGACGCCTGTCGACATTGTCGTTAACAACCTACATCGCGACTATTTCGGGACAACAACAAACCGAGAGTCACCGACATGCAGGATTACCTGAGCGCTGCCCGCGACTTCGATCTACCCAGCACGGCTGCCACTACCCTGGCCGGTTCCCTAGACGCCCTCAACGCCTGTGTCGAATGCTGCGACCGGCACGCCTTGCCAGGCCGCATCGCCCTGTTCTGGGAAGGCCGCGACGGTAGCAGTGCGAGCTACACCTTTTGCGAGCTGCAGGACCAGGCGGCGCGGTTTGCCAACTTTCTCGAGGCCCAAGGTGTGCGCCCAGGCGATTGCGTGGCAGGCATGCTGCCGCGCAACGTCGAGTTGTTGATCACAATCCTTGGCACCTGGCGCTTGGGCGCGGTTTACCAGCCGCTGTTCACCGCCTTCGGTCCCAAGGCCATCGAGCACCGGTTGCAGGGTTCCGGTGCCAAGGTTGTCGTGACTGACGCGGCTAACCGCAGCAAACTGGATGAAGTCGAGGGTACACCACTGCTCGTCACCGTCACTGGCGCCAAAGGCCAGGGTATCCAGCGTGGTGATTTCAGTTTCTGGGCTGAGCTGGAGCGCCACTCGGCCGAGTTCGAACCGGTGCTGCGCTCGGCCGACGATCCCTTTTTGATGATGTTCACCTCCGGTACCACCGGGCTGGCCAAGCCGGTGCCGGTGCCCCTCAAGGCGATCCTGGCCTTCGTCGGCTATATGCGCGAGGCGGTCGACCTGCGTCCCGAAGACGCCTTCTGGAACTTAGCCGATCCCGGCTGGGCTTACGGCCTCTACTACGCAGTGACGGGGCCGTTGGCCATGGGTCACCCGACGACCTTCTACGAGGGCGCGTTTACGGTGGAGAGCACCTGCCGGATCATACGTAAATACGGCATCAGCAACCTGGCCGGCTCGCCCACTGCCTTCCGTATGCTGCTGGCCGCTAAACCGCAGGTCGAGTCCTTGCTCCGCGGGTGCCTGCGCGCTGTCAGCAGTGCAGGCGAGCCGCTAAGCCCGGAGGTTATTCGCTGGTTCTCCGACGGCCTTAATACCTGCATCCATGACCACTACGGCCAGACCGAACTGGGTATGGTGCTTTGCAATCACCATGCACTGCACCATCCGGTGCGTATCGGCGCTGCTGGTTTCGCTATTCCCGGTCACCGCGTGGTGGTGCTGGACGAACAGCATCGCGAGCTGCCGCCCGGACAGCCGGGCATCCTCGCACTGGACCGGACGCGTTCGCCGTTGTTCTGGTTTCCCGGTTATCAGGACATGTCGACCAAGGCTTTCGTTGGCAACTACTACCTAAGCGGCGACACGGTCGAACTGAACGAGGACGGCAGCATCAGCTTCGTTGGTCGCAGCGATGACGTGATCACCACCTCAGGCTACCGGGTTGGCCCGTTCGACGTGGAGAGCGCACTGATCGAGCACCCTGCGGTGATAGAGGCGGCGGTGATCGGCAAGCCGGACCCGGAGCGCACCGAACTGGTCAAGGCCTTTGTCGTCCTGCAGCCGCAGTTCCGCGCGGATGCTGTACTGGCCGAAGAGCTCAAACAACATGTGCGCAAGCGCCTGTCGGCGCATGCCTACCCACGCGAAGTCGAGTTCGTCGACGAGTTGCCGAAGACCCCCAGCGGCAAGATTCAGCGTTTTCTCCTGCGCAACCAGGAAATTGCCAAGGCCCAGGCGGCCGCCCACTGAACAAGGAATCGCAACATGCGTATCGAAGATCGAGTGTTTCTCCTGACCGGTGCCAGTTCCGGGCTGGGCCTGGCTACTGCTCGTACTCTGGTCGGGCAGGGCGCTAAGGTAGTGTTGGCGGACATCAATGCCGAGGCTGGCGAGGCGCGGGCTGCGGAGCTGGGTGTCCAGGCGTGCTTTGTGCAGACCGACATTACTCGCGAGGAGGACGGCCGCCGCGCGGTGAGTGCGGCACTCGAGGCCTTTGGCGGCCTACACGGACTCATCAACTGCGCCGGCGTGGCGCCGGCGGAGAAGGTCCTAGGGCGCAATGGTGCCCATGGCCTGGACAGCTTCAGCAGAGTCATTCAGATCAACTTAGTAGGCAGCTTCAACATGCTACGCCTGGCCGCCGAGGCCATGGCCCAGGGCGAGCCGAATGAGCAGGGCGAGCGCGGTGTTATCGTCAATACCGCGTCGGTCGCAGCTTTCGACGGGCAGATGGGCCAGGCCGCATATGCTGCCTCCAAGGGTGGCGTGGCCGCTCTGACCCTGCCGGCGGCGCGCGATCTGGCACGCTCGGGAATCCGCGTGATGTGCATCGCGCCGGGCATCTTCGAGACGCCCATGATGGCTGGCATGCCGCAGGAGGTACGCGATTCGCTGGCCGCCAACGTGCCATTCCCGCCGCGCCTGGGTCGCCCTGACGAATACGCCGCGTTGGTACGGCACATTATCGAGAACCCCATGCTCAATGGCGAGGTCATCCGCCTGGATGGCGCCTTGCGTATGGCTGCGAAATAGAACGTTCCAACCAAGGTAAGGGCTCGATAGTAATAGTTTTCGGGCCATAGACAGATCGGGTAACGCGCAGCGAAACCCGCAGATGAGGGCAACTAACATGAGCAATCAACAGAATCCGGTAGTTATCGTCAGCGCCGCGCGCACACCGATGGGCGGCTTCCTCGGCGATTTCAGCGCGGTCACAGCCGCTCAACTGGGCGCTGTGGCGATCCGCGCCGCCCTCGAGCGCGCGGGCCTGGGCAGCGATGCTGTGGATGAAGTGATCATGGGCTGTGTGCTGCAGGCAGGCCAGGGTCAGGCCCCGGCGCGCCAAGCGGCGCTGGGCGCGGGACTGATCCAAGGTACGGTGTGCTCGACAGTGAACAAGATGTGCGGCTCAGGGATGAAGGCGGCGATGCTTGGCCATGACATGTTGCTTGCTGGCAGCGCTGAGGTGGTGATCGCTGGCGGTATGGAGAGCATGTCCAACGCGCCCTACCTGCTTGAGCGGGCACGCAGCGGTTATCGCATGGGCCATGGTCGGGTGCTTGATCACATGTTTCTCGACGGCCTCGAAGATGCCTACGACAAGGGGCGCTTGATGGGCACCTTCGCCGAAGACTGTGCTCAGAATTACGGCTTTACTCGTGAGCAGCAAGACGCCTTCGCTATTGCCTCACTGACCCGAGCCCAGAAGGCCATGAACGAGGGCCGCTTTGGCGCCGAGATCGTCGGGGTGGAGGTCAAGGCTGGCCGAGAACTGCGCCTTATCGACAGTGACGAGCAACCACCCAAGGGGCGCCCAGACAAAATACCGACCCTCAAGCCGGCCTTTCGTGAGGGTGGCACGGTGACCGCTGCCAATGCCAGTTCAATCTCTGACGGCGCTGCAGCGCTGCTATTGATGCGTTTGTCCGAGGCGGAGAAACGTGGCCTGACGCCACTGGCGGCGATCCGCGGGCATGCGACTTTTGCGCATGCGCCAGGTCTGTTTGCCACCGCGCCAATCGGCGCCCTGCAACGCTTAATGGTGCGCACCGGTTGGGAAATTGGCCAGGTCGACCTGTTCGAGATCAACGAGGCTTTTGCCGTGGTGCCGATGGCTGCCATGCGAGACCTCGACATCGCCCATGACAAGCTCAACGTGCATGGCGGTGCCTGCTCCCTTGGACACCCGATCGGAGCGTCGGGCACTCGGGTGTTGGTGACCCTGCTAAGCGCTTTGCGCCAATACGACCTCAAGCGCGGCGTCGCCTCGCTGTGTATCGGCGGCGGCGAAGCTACGGCCATGGCCATCGAGTTGTTGAACTGATCCGGGAGAGCACCATGATTCCTTCTGAACAAGACCTGCAGATCCGCGACATGGCTCGTCAGTTTGCCCAGGAACGGTTGAAACCCTTCGCAGCCGATTGGGACCGCGAGCACCGGTTTCCGGCCGAGGCACTGGGTGAGATGGGCGAACTGGGCTTTATGGGCATGCTGGTGCCGGAAAACTGGGGCGGTGCCCAGACCGGCCACCTAGCCTACGCCATGGCTCTGGAAGAAATTGCCGCTGGCGATGGGGCCTGCTCGACCATCATGAGCGTGCACAACTCGGTAGGCTGCATGCCGATTTTGAAATACGGCAGCGAGGGGCAGAAGCAGCGCTTTCTCAAGCCGTTGGCCGAAGGAAAGATGCTCGGCGCCTTCGCCCTGACCGAACCTCAGGCAGGTTCCGATGCCAGTGACCTGCGCACTCGCGCCCGGCGAGACGGCGAGTACTATGTGCTCAATGGCAGTAAGCAGTTCATCACCTCGGGCAACCACGCCGGGATGGTAATTGTCTTTGCTGTGACCGATCCGGAGGCTGGCAAGAAGGGAATCAGCGCCTTTATCGTGCCCACCGACACGCTCGGCTACTCGGTGGTGCGGGTCGAGGACAAGCTTGGTCAGCATGCTTCGGATACCTGCCAGATCCAGCTCGACGAACTGCGTCTGCCTGCCAGCTTACGCCTTGGCGAAGAGGGCGAGGGGTATCGCATCGCCCTGGGCAACCTGGAGGGTGGCCGCATCGGCATCGCCGCCCAGGCGGTAGGCATGGCGCGTGCGGCCTTTGAGGTGGCGCGCGACTATGCTCACGAGCGGGTGACCTTCGGCAAACCGATCATCGAGCACCAGGCAGTGGCCTTCCGCCTGGCCGATATGGCCACCCAGATTGCCGTGGCGCGGCAGATGGTCCATCACGCCGCTAGCCTTCGCGAAGCCGGCCTGGCTTGTCTGGCCGAGGCCTCAATGGCCAAGTTGTTTGCCTCGGAGATGGCCGAGCGGGTCTGTTCGGCGGCGCTGCAAACCCTGGGTGGCTACGGCTACCTCAAGGACTTTCCACTGGAGCGGATCTATCGAGACGTACGGGTGTGTCAGATCTACGAAGGCACCAGCGACGTGCAGCGTATGGTTATCGCTCGGAGCATGTGAGTTATATCTATTGGCCTACGGTTACGGCCTACAAGCCAGCCTGTTCGCGCTCGCGAGGATGCTGTTGCCGATTGCCGACTGAGCGGTGTTCGACCAAAGCGGCCGCCTGGGCATGCTGGCGGGCCTGACCCTGGCAATGTGCGTGGTCCGTGGCCTAGCCACGGCGGGTCCCTACGCGGGAGGCCACAGCGGTGGCCCCCACGCCGGCTGAGGTTTAGTGCCCTGGCTGCCGCGAGCTATCCACGCGTAAGTTCGACGAGCGGACCACCGCGGCGAGCACTTCGACCGCCCGCGCCAGCTCCATGTGTTGCTATCCGGGTGCTGAACTCGTCCAGATACTCAGGCTGAAGCAGATGAGGTAATGGGCCCGTCAAATTCTCTGACATCTGCAATCGGTGTTTTTTGGCCGGAGGTTGCCTCAAGCGCAATACTCGGTCGTACCCTTAGCACTGGGACTTAGTCAGCTATCAGCGTGGTAATCCGGTTGACGCTGATAATTTGCCCGCACCAGATCATTTCGAAATGAGCGGCTTGGATGATTGAGGTAACGGGCCGCGGTGTCATGAGCGCCCAGCAGATGCTGCCTTGAGAACGAACCGAGTTGTAACGCATTCCTGGGCAAGCTTTACGCTTCGCCTCGCCTCCTAGTTGATGAGAATGCGTGTAATCGTCAGGTGCATATATGGGGGCGGACAGCGGCACTACTGCAGCATCTCTCATACCTGCATCAGTAAAACTACAGGCTAGCCCTCTGAAGACAAAACGCTCGTAATTGAGGTCAGGCACGTTCGACCAGCAGAGCCCCTGGTGGTGACGCACTTCTGCAATCGCTGTGTCCATTTTGTCGGCCAGGTAGAGTACGCCAAAGCTGCCATTGCTAAAGCGCGAGCCGGCCGGGTTTACATGGGTAAAGGGCGCTGTGGCGTAGGAGCATCCAGGAATACCGAATGGGATCTGGTCGCGGGGGATCAGCTCTAGTCGGCCAAGCTCGTTCTGCAATCTTGGATTCGTTATTGCTTGAAGCTGATAGAGCGCTTCGAAGTCCGCTGCGTCGGCGACGTCATCGAACAAGGCAATGGGCGGGAACTTGGAGTTGACCAGGCGGTAGGCCTGCAAATTCTCGCCTTCCAAAAGAGGAAGGCTGCTTAGCATTACCACTGAGCCCCCCGCAGCGCGTCGATCCGCCGGAATGTCTCATACAGCGAGATCATGTCGCCCTGCGCCATGATCTCGAGCGGCGTGCGTCCGTTGAAGAATTCGTTGCGGTTCTCCATTGTGGGGAAGCCGTAGACGTTTTCGGGGTTATCGAACACTAAGCGCAGTGCCGCGTGGATATTCAGCACGAGGCTGATGCGCTGCATTTGGTCAAAGTCCAGGCCAACCGCCCACTCAGAGTCACGCTGCTTGGCTCGGGTATAGGTGCTGCGCGAAATACGCAAGATTTGGCAGGCCTGCTCGCAGGAAGCCTTCCACTTATCCAGGATGTTCAGCGCCGCACGCAGGCCGGCTGCACATTGGCTTTTCGAAAAATCTTGCGATGGGATTGCTGCTGCCATTGCAGGTACCTCAAATCAATCTACAGACAAAAAAATATCATTTGTGTGTCTGCAGATCAAATAATTTGACGGCTCAACCAAAGGTGCAGGAAGCGTCTTACCGCTTTCAATCTGGGCCGCTTGGTCGCTGTAATCTTGGTCGTGGCGCCCGACCATCGGGTGCCGCGCGAGCCGTCACTGTTAAGGTGCCCAAACCCACGAGGCTGACGCTTTCGCCATCGTTAAGGGAAGAGCGAGGTGTTGGCGGCACCACCAACATAGGTCGTAATGAGTATTAAAATACCTATTAATGTACGCCATAGAACATTTACCGGCATTTAATTGCCTTTTAATTGCAGTTTGGCTAAGGTTTCAGGCATTAAGTTGCCGGTAATCGCTATGCACAAGCTCACTCTACAAATCTATGCAGGTGGAAGATGGCAGGATGCCATGGGGATTGGCTTCGAGCAGTCTGATCTCGGGCTGGATGGGCCTTGTACATATGGATACGAGCAGAGCTATCTGGTGAGCGCCCTCGACGCTATCGGCAGTCGTCTGGAGGGCGCGGTCAGTGCTGCCGTACCTCTGGGCTGGGACTCTTGGCGGAGTAAGCAGGCCCCTGCTTTTCTTTACGATATTCTGCCCGCAGGGGCGTCCAGACGCTTTTTACTGAAACGCTTGAGTGGGGAGCGACCGCAGGGGCTGAGTCTAGATTTGTTCCTATTGGGGCGCTGTACACCTGCACCCATTGGTAATCTGCGCATCAAGGAATCAGCAGACGCTATTGCGGGCAGCCCTGTGTTGGGATTTACGCGAGAGGAAGTGGTCAGCCGCGACTCGCGCTTCCTTGAATATGCCTATGAGCAGGGGGCTGCCATTGGTGGTGCCACTGGGGCGGGCGGTGAGGCCCCCAAGCTGCTGTTAACGGAAGACCATCATGGTGCCCTGCACCCTGATGCTGTATTGCCGGATGCAGATGCTGCACAGCACTGGTTTGTGAAGTTTGCACGTAACAAGGCAGGCCGGACGGACCAGGACATTCTCCGCAGCGAGTATTGCTTCTATCGAGCGGTTCGGCAGTTGGGACTCGACACAATTGCGGCAGAAGGATTGGCTTTGGAAGAGGGTAATAAGCCCAGCCTGTGGATGCATCGCTTTGATCGCGAAGTCAGCGCCGCAGGCGTGGGCCGAGTTGCCGTTGAGTCGATGTACTCACTGTCTGGTGTTACTGAGGCTGGCAGCTATATGTCGCATTCGGAGGTGTTACGCAATCTGGTCACGTTGTGGCAAGGCGTTGGGCAGGCTGAGCAGGTTGGCGATCTGGTGTTGGAGTACATGCAGCGCGATCTGCTGAATCAGATTCTTGGCAACTCAGATAATCATGGCCGAAACACCTCCATCCTAAGGACTGAACAGGGCGTGAGGCTGGCTCCGATCTATGATCTGGCTCCCATGGTCATGGATGATGAAGGCGTAACGCGTACAACCAAGTGGCCGAAGCACATTGAGTTGGCGGGGGAGGTCGGCTGGAGGACCGCCTGCGATGAGGCTGCGCAGTGGGTAAACCCTGATGAGCTATTCCAGCGGCTCAGGGCTGCGGCTCAAACTTTCCTGGCCTTGCCTGATTTGCTGAGTACAGATGGACTGCCCGCTGCGACAATGAACCACCCTCGCGTAGTGCTGCGTGATCTCCCTCAGCGGCTCAATAAATGGGGGCTCATCTAATGGACATCCTTGAGCGCAATCGGATTCTCGTCGAGTTGCAGGAGCAGTTAGCTTCTGGAGAAATTTCCATCGGCGCGGCAGTTCGGCGATTACGCAAGGACGTGACCGGGTTACAGCAGGCCAGGTTCGCCCAGATGTGTAAGCTGTCGCTGCGCGCCCTGAGGCAGTTGGAGCATGACGCAAGTAACCCTACCGTTCAGACGTTGAACAGCGTATTTAATCCATTCGGGATGCAGGTCGGAATCGTGCCAAAGGTTTCGCGCTGAAACATCGGCTTTGCAATCTTGTCTGAAACGACGGAAAGCTTTGGCCAGGCTGTGTGAAAGCTCGCTTGGCAGGCTAACGCTGTAGCTTGCGCAGTGAATCACCCCGGACTCCACCCGCCGAGTTCGACGACCTTCGCCGGCACCGAGGAAGGGGTGGCGCTTTTGATGCTAATAATTGGCTAAATATCGGCAGCTAAATTTTCAACTATTTGAAAATAAAAGAAAAAATAAAGGATCCGTCCAATCCATCATCGGCGCAACGGAGAAGCGTCTGCTTGGCTCAGGCTTCGCTATTACTGGCGATGAACCTGGTTTTGTGGGGCTTTCTGTTTCGCTCATTTACTACTTTTTCCGCTTGTTTTTGCTTGTTTCTGCATGTGCTCTGTTGCGTGTGCAGAGCCAATTTAGTGGTGTGGCAAAATTATGTGCTCTATCACTATCCGCAGCCCAAGGACGGGGCCGCACGCAATACCATGCACATCAGGCACCTGCAGCAGGGCGTGGCAGTTTATCAGGAATGCCAGACGTTCGACCTCAAGACCAGCGCGGCAGCGCAGATCAAACAGCGCGAGCCTGAACAGGCACTATCGTCCAAGTAAATCGCATCGGCCTGATGGTTCGAGAATTGCTCAGAGCGCTACCGGATAAGTGCGCAACGAGGAAGTCACTTGAGGGCATCCGGTGCGTCAGATTCAATGCCGTCTCGGCAAGCTGACCCGGCGCGAAAATCACTTCCCCTTTATTAGCTGGTTGGGCAGTTTCCAATGACCTGGCCTGCTAGGTTCGGTGCTTTCCGTCGCGCGCCTGGGGCTGTGGTATCTACTCAATAGCCATGCCTAATGTCCGGTCGAAGATGCGCAAAATGACTGCAGTAACCACGAGCGCAGTTCGAGAGTAACCAGGCCTTTCGAAATACCAATAGCGTGAAGCTGCACAATCATGAGGCTACAAATTCTGGCTGCGTGCCCGACATCCTGAAGATGCCGACGCTATAATAGCGCCAGAATTGTGGCCTGTATTGGTGAGCGTCGCAGGCCCGTAGCTCATCGAAACCCTGTGCATGAGGTAGTGCCGAAGTGGATGTGATCCAGCGCAACAACGTTCAGCAGCTGTTGCACTCGGCTCAAGATGCGCCGGTTCTGCTCTACGCCCATGGATTTGGTTGCAACCAGGAAATGTGGAAATCTCTCACGCCTGCGTTCTCCTCGAGCCATCGACAGGTGTTATTTGACTACGTCGGTAGCGGCAACTCGGATGTCAGTGCATTCGATCCGGAGCGTTATTGCTCGCTACGCGGCTATGCGCAGGACTTGATCGATGTCTGCGACGCCCTGGCTCTCACGCGAGAGGTCATATTTGTAGGGCACTCGGTCAGCTGCAGTATCGGTATCCTTGCGGCGATACAGCGTCCCGAACTGTTTTCCCGGATGATTCTGATAGGGCCTTCGCCGTGCTTCCTTAATGATCCTCCTGACTATTCGGGTGGTTTCGAAAGGGCGGATCTTGAGGGTTTACTTGCCCTTATGGATCAAAACTACATCGGCTGGGCGCAGTATTTTGCGCCACTGGTAGCGGGCTCGGAACTTGATCAGCCGCTCACCTCGGAGCTGAGCAGCAGTTTCTGCTCCACCGACCCGGTTATGGCGCGCCTCTTTGCCGAGGTCACGTTCTTTTCTGATATGCGCGATGAGTTGCAGCGCTGTACAACGCCTTGCCTGATCCTGCAGCACCGAAGAGATGCTCTGGTGCCCCTGACAGTCGGTGAGTACCTGCACCAGCAGTTGTGCGACAGTCATCTTGAAGTATTGGACGTCACGGGGCATTGCGCCCACATGAGCCATCCAAATCTGGTGGCAGTGGCCATGCATGCATACCTGTAAGGGTGCGGCAGCCTTGTTCTACCTTGAGCGCTTGCCGTGCCCTGTGCTCGTGACGGATGTCAGTGGCTATGTTCTGCACAGCAATCTTGAGTTCATAAATCTGGTGGGGCCAGGCGTTGGTGACACCATGGAACGCTACTTCCCGCCAGCCAGTCGTATCTTTCTGCAGACTCACGCCTGGCCTTTGCTGCTCAATAATGGTGAGTTCAGTGAAGTCTACCTGCAGCTACTCAGCGCGGACCGGCAGCCCATACCGGTGATGAGCAATGCACGGATAAGTGACCTGGATGGTGAGCGGGTAGTGGTCTGGTTGTTCTTCGTGGCCAAGGAGCGCCAACGCTTTGAGGCCGAGCTACTCAAGGCCCGACAACAGGCTCAGGATACTGCCGCCAAACTAGCCAAGGTCAATATTGAGCTCCAGCGAGCTAATGCTCAGCTCGCTGAGTATGCAGCGGAGGTTAAAACCGAAGCAGAGCAGCTCGTTCAGTTGAGTCACACCGACCCGTTAACTGGGCTGGGTAACCGACGAGCACTGTCGTTACACGTCGAGCAGTGGATTAACTGCGCAACAGATCAGTCTGTTGGCAGTCTGCTGCTTATCGATGTCGACTTCTTCAAGCAGGTGAATGATCGCTTCGGCCATGGCGAAGGTGATCGTGCGCTCTGCGAATTAGCCCGGCAGTTGCTGGGCAGCGTGCGCGCTCAAGATACCGTTGTGCGCTACGGTGGTGAAGAGTTTGCTGTATGGCTGCCTTATTCAGACCGTCAAGGTGCGGAGCTGACAGCACAACGCGTGCATGATCACATTGCGCGGGTTCAGGTAGCTGGCCAGCACATTACAGTGAGCATCGGTCTTACCAGTTGCGCGCCGCAGGGGCAGAAGGCCGCCAGGTTTCTTGAGCGCTTGCTCAGTGAAGCGGACACCGCAATGTACGAAGCCAAACACCGTGGACGGAATCGCACGGTTTGTTTCGCCGACCTCTAACGACAGCCTGGTGTCGGGCGCGAAGTGATGAACTCATCCGAAAACTCGGCCTGGTAATTTCAGGCCTGTCGCGACGGGAAGCAGCGTTCGGGCCCTTCACATGGCTAGGTACCCGGTAACTGTTGCTAGGCTCACGCTGCCTGAGCAGCAAAGCGGCCAAGCCCAACCGGCAGTGGCCCATGCCAGCCTGACAGGCAGGGTTGATCTGATTTGGACCGCGGCAACCAAGCAAGGCTGATAAAGCTGCGGATATTGGTTGTATGCTCGGACGTCGGCGTGGTCCGGTAACTGGATTGACCCTTGGGCTGGGGTGGTTACATCCAAAGCACTATTGCCCTTCCGGTGTCGAGTGTTCGATGCTGAAGTGCCGATACCTGCAAGAACGAGCCTTGCCATGCCTGCCGCCAGCAACTTCCCGCTCACTCATGTTGCCCAGCCCGAGTCTTGGCAGTTAGCCAACGGCCTGCAGGTGAGCATACTCAGTCTGCCGGGTACGGCCAAGGCGGCGATTAGCGTGCGGGTCGCTGCCGGCAGCCATGACGAGCCGGCGGATTACCCCGGCATGGCGCATTTTCTCGAACACATGCTGTTTCTCGGCAGCAGCGGTTATGCCGTCGAGCAGAGCCTGATGGCGTTCGTGCAGGGCTGCGGCGGACAGGTCAATGCCTCGACCCAGGCGCGGCACACCGATTATTTCTGCGAGGTGCCCGCGGACCGAATCGACGAGGCTCTGTCACGCGTGCTCGATATGCTGGTCAATCCGCTATTGGATGAGTCGGCGCAGTTGCGCGAGCGTGAGGTGGTGCATGCCGAGTTTCTCGCGCGCAGCCAGGACCCTGACACCCTGGTGGCAGTGGCGCTGGGCCAGGCGCTGCCGGTTGGACACCGGTTTGCCGCGTTTCAGGCTGGCAATCGTGAGTCCCTGGGCGTCGAACAAGCCGCATTCCAGCAGGCGTTGCGAGGGTTTCACCAGTGTTTCTACCAGGCCGCTCAACTCTCGCTGATGCTTGTTGGCCCGCAGACTCTCGCTGAGCTGGATGAGTTGGCCCAGCGTCATGGTGCCACGCTCCAGGGGCGGGGTCGGCAGCTGCAGTTGCCCCCTGAACCGCTATTACCGCTGAGCGTGCAGCGGTTATCTATGACCCTTCCCGGCGGCGCGGCCTCCCTGCACCTGGGCTTCGTCCTTGAGAGGATCGAGCCAGGGCTGGACGAGGCGCTGGATTTTCTGCAGACCTGGCTGCGTTCAGAGGCGCCGGGGGGATTGCTTTCCGGTTTGCGCGAGGCTGGTCTGTGCCAAGGGCTGGAGGTGCGGGTGGTGTATCGCTACGCCGATCAGGCCATGCTGTTATTAAGCTGTGTGGGCGTCGATCAGGTGTTAGCAACTTATGCCGCAGGTGTGGCTGCAGTGTTGGACTGGCTGCACTTTTTTGCGGGCGCTGATCCGTGTCGGGTTTTGCACGAGCGCTATCGGGCCACCCAGATGTGTCGCCTACACAGTTTGCAGCCGTTGATTTTGGCCCGTTATTGGCAAGACTGCCTGACAGCTGGCTGGAACCCTGGTGCTGGTTTGAGCGGGGCAGGGCAGGCGGCAGTGGCAGGGTTGCTTGAGCAGATGCAGGATTCGCGGCGCATGATCATGCTCTGCGGTAGCGCTCAGCCAAGGCCTGGCTGGCCAACGCCTGGTTTTCCCTTGCAGATGCAGGAGATGCTGCCGGTTAAGGCCGCGCCGTGGTCCTGGGTATGGCAATTGCCACCGGCTAATTCGTTTCTTGAGCCTGTCGCCGCCGTGGCGCATGCCCTCGACATGGCTGCCGGGGTGCGTTGGTTGCCCGCTTCGGTCGCCGACGGACAGGCTGTGCTCTACTGGCGCTGCTGGTTGAGCGAACGGGTCGACGCTGCCGAGTTGCAGGCGCTGCTGACTGTGGCGTTGCGTGCCATCGAGGCCGATGCCGAAGAGGTTGGCGTCACCCTGCAGCTGGTCGCCCGCGATGATGGTTGGCAATTGTCGCTGCAGGGCCCTGCCGGTTTACTGCCTGCGGTAATGCAGCAGGCGCTGCCAGCGCTGCTTTGCCCTGCGCCTGGTGCCTGGCGGCAAAGGCAACGTGAGGCTCGACACGCGATGGCTCAGGAGCAAGCCGAGCTGCCATTGCGGCAGTTGCTCAGGCGTTTGCCCGAGTTGTTTGCACCCCCTGCGGGCGAG
Source organism: Pseudomonas sp. (assembly GCA_030656145.1). Taxonomy (GTDB): domain Bacteria; phylum Pseudomonadota; class Gammaproteobacteria; order Pseudomonadales; family Pseudomonadaceae; genus Aquipseudomonas. Next base: position 224,485 of record JAUSOF010000033.1, on the reverse strand, counting down.
TGCGCCGCGCTGACGCCGCAACGGCTAGGTGAACATTACCTGCAGGCGCGATTTGATGGGCTGGGCGTGGGGGTCGATGTGGCAGGGCAGGCCGCGATCGAGGGATTGTTCAGTTCGGTCACGGCGTTGCGTGCGCCTGATGGCCCACAGGCTTTATCTGGCGGGCGTTATTGGCAGGAAGTCACCATCGACTGCAGTGACTCGGCGTTGCTGCTGTTCTGCCCGTTGCCGGCCACGGATGCAGTGACCGAAGCCGCGTGGCGTCTGCTAGCGCAGAGCTGCCAGAGCGCGTTTTTTCAGCGTCTGCGCAGTGAGTTGCAGCTGGGCTATGCGCTGTTTTGCGGGTTCCGCCAGGTGCATGCGCAGCGCGGCATTCTATTTGCCGTGCAGTCGCCGCATGCGACGGCCGAGCAAGTCCTCGGCCATATCGAGACCTTTCTTCAGCTTCAGGGCGAGCGCCTGACGGCACTCGATGAGCAGGCGCTGGTACGCATGACCGCTGAGTTGCGCCGCCAGGCGCTGGCCCAGGCCAGTAGCCTGCAGGAGTTTGCCGAGCAACATTGGCAAGCGCACCTGGCCGGTTTGCCTGCGCAGCACGAGATGGCTGTATTGCAGGCCCTGGCTGCACTTGGACGGCCACAGTTGCTGGCCGCGCATTGTCAATTGAGCCAGGCCCAGGGCAGTTGGCGGGTGCTGGCCACTGCCGCCATGCCGGCATCGGGTTGGTCATCGGCCAGCTGATCGGCTGCGCGACTTCGTCCTGGTATTTCTTTCTCTCCGGCATGCCATCAGTCAGGTATAGGGTCGCTGTGTGCGTAGCAATAAAGGCCTACGACCTTTGGCTTGCTTCGTGGTCTGGCCAGGTCTTACGCCTTATTGAGTGCGCCACTGCGCCCGGCCAAAGCAGCACGCAAGCAGCGCCATAGCAGCGTATGGCCGGGCGCCATGCTTTTCGATAATCGCCTCCGAACCGACTGACCGATGGTCGTCACCCCAAGCGGAGAGCGTTATGAACAACAAGAAGATCGCCAACACCCGATTCCTGCCTCTGGCTCTGACTGCCGCCGTCGCACTGGCAACAGCCCAGCAAGCGGCCGCTGAAATCGTCCTGTATGACCAAGACGACACCACGTTCTCCACCGACGGTTATATCAATGCCTTCTATGTGAACAGCGATGTCGATCGCGAAGGCGACACGTTTGACCGCCGCCAGTCGCGGGTGAAGATGGGCTTTCTGCCGAACTGGATAGGCTTTAACTTCGGCAAGCAAGTCGATGACCTGAAACTCGGCGCGCGCTCTTCGTTCTGGGTCACCATCAACGACAGCGAACAGAACGGCACCGATACGGCCATCGACGTGCGCCAGTTCTACGGCACCGTGGGCAGCGAATGGGGCGAAGTGCTGGTGGGTAAGGATTTCGGCCTGTTCGCCCGTTCCAACATCTTCCTCGACGAGCTGTTGTCCGGTTATGGCCAGGTCAGCGATACGCTCGGTCTGGTCGACTTTGGCGGCGTGTCCTTCGGCAACATCGGCAGCGGTTACCCCTATCCGTTCCCCACCGCGCAGATCACTTACCGCAGTCCGAAAATGAACGGCTTGCGAGTAGCGGCCGGGATCATGGACCCCTACGACTCGAATCAGATCGATGGTAACGGCAAGGCCTATCAGGAAAGCCCGCGCCTTGAAACCGAGATCACCTACGAGTTCGACGTGGCTGGCGCGAAGATCTACTCCTGGATCAACGCCGCCCACCAGACCTCGGATAACACTGATTCAACTGTCGACTCGGTCACCTCCAAGGGCCTTGGCTATGGTGTGCAGGCCAAGATGGGCGGTTTCTCGGTAACCGGTTCGGGATTCCAGGCCAAGGGCATGAACCCGTTTTATACCAACAATGCCGGTGAGGCCACACTGCGTGAAGTGGACAGCGACGGTTACCTGTTGCAGACCTCCTACAGCTTCGGTAAGAACCGCGTGGCGCTGTCCTACGGCAAGACCGAGGATGATGGCAACGGTCTGGGCACCAAGGCCGACTACGAGACGCGCGGTATCGCCTACTTCCGCACCATCAACGACAACCTCAAACTGGTGGCCGAATACAACCAGTTCCAGATCGACGCCGCCACCGGCAGCGGTCTGAACGAAGACACCGACACCTTCGCGGTCGGTGCTGTATTTAACTGGTAAACCGCGCTGCAAATTAACCGGACAGGGCAGCCTGTCCGGTTTTTTTATAGAGGTGAGCATGACCTACGACCTGGACTTGTTGCTTATCCTGGTGATCGTTACCAGCCTGTTTCTGGCGCTGCCGATCATTCTCCGGCGTTGTATCTAGCTTTTTAACGCTGTTTTAAACCCACAAAGCCCAGGCTCTTATGGATGCTGCAAGCCTGGCGTCCCTTCCACAGAATGCCGCGGCACCTGCAGGCGCGACCTTGAGCGTGATAGACCGCTACTTAGGGAGTAGGTCGACGCGACTCAAGTTGCATGGGGCGCAAGCCTGGAGCTTCGTAGAATAATTCCATGGAAGGTGGGATTTTTATTGGGGCAAGCTATGCAGCAGGAACGGACTGAAGGCGTGGTCACCGCGACCTCGAGCGCTACGGATGTGGAGCTGGTGGCGCAGGAGTTGGCGCGTCAGCTGATTCATCCGCACCTGGGCTTTGTATTGTTCTTCTGTTCGGCAGAATACGATCTGGAGCGCCTCGGCGAGGCGCTGGACCAGTATTTCGGCGGCATCAGCCTGATCGGCTGCACCAGTGCCGGCGAGATCACCGCGCATGGTTATGGTCGTGGTTGCGTCAGTGCGGTGGGCTTCGATCACCGCAGCTTCTCGATTTCCAGCGCCCTGATCGACGAGATGGAGCGTTTCAGCCTGATCGACGCCCAGCAGTTGGTCGAGCGTCTGGCCAAGGATTGCCGCAACAACGAACTGGCCTCGATCAAGGGCCACAGCTTCGCCCTGACCCTGCTCGATGGTTTATCCAGTCGTGAGGAAGTGGTGCTTGGTGCGCTCAGCGCGGCCTTCGGCAGCATTCCGCATTTCGGCGGTTCGGCCGGTGACGACAATCACCTGACCCACACCCATGTTTACTACGGCGGCAAGTTCCATACGGGCGCGGCAGTGGTGGTGCTGTTCAATACCTGGCTGGACTTTGAGGTATTCAGTACCCATCACATCGAGCCTTGCGCCGAGAAGCTGGTGGTCACCCGAGCCGACAGCACCAGCCGCCGGGTGTATGAGCTGAATGCGGCGCCGGCCGCGCAGGAATACGCCGAGCTTATCGGCGTGCCGCTGGAGGCCTTGGATCATCGGGTGTTCGCCGCCAACCCTCTGGCTGTAAGGATCAGCGATCAGTACTACGTACGCTCGATCCAGCGGGTCAACGAGGATCTCAGCTTGAGTTTCTATTGTGCGGTGGAGAACGGGATCGTCCTGACGGCCATGCGTCCTGGGCCGCTATTGCCCAATCTGGAAAACCTGTTCGAGGGGCTGCGCGAGCGCCTCGGCCCCTTGCTGCTGACTATCGGCTGCGATTGTTTTCTGCGCCGCCTGGAAATCGAGGACGGCGGTGGCGTCGAGCCAGTCTCGGCCTTCCTGCGTAGCCAGCAAGTCATAGGGTTCAATACCTACGGGGAGCAGTTCAATGGAATGCACATCAACCAGACCTTCACCGGAGTCGCCATTGGCCGTCCCGGTCGAGGCTGATGTCGCCGAGCTGCAGGCCCGTTGTGCGGCGCTGGAGAAGGATAACCACAAGCTCAAACGGATCAATACGGCATTGATCGAGCGGGTCGAGTCGGTTCATGCGCGCGGTGATGATGCCTATGCGGCCTTCCAGCACTCGGTGGTGCTCGCCGAACAGGTGCGCGAGCGCACCGATGCACTGAACCAGGCGATGGCCGAGCTGAAGTCCAGCAACCAATTGCTCAGCGATGCACGGCTGCGTGCCGAGACCGCCCACCAGCACCTGATCGATGCCATCGAAAGCATTTCCGACGCCTTCGTCCTGTTCGACAGCGAACAGCGCATCGTGCTGTTCAACAGCCGCTTCAAATCGTTCTGGGCCCATAGCCGCGCACGCATCAGCGCGGGTACCCGGCTGACCGAGATCAAACGCCTGAGCAAGAGCACCGGCCTGGTGGTCGAGGAGCAGCGCGGCAAAGACGGTGAGCACATGCTCTATCGCCTGCGCGACGGACGCTGGGTGCAGGTCAGCGAGCGGCCGACCCGTGAGGGCGGGCTGGTGATCCTGTATACCGATATTACCGAGGTCAAACAGAACGAAACCCTGCGCCGCGAACAGGCCCTGGCACAGAAGTCGCGGTTGCTGCAGCGCGCCATGGACAACCTGTCGCAAGGCATGGCCATGGTCAATGTCGAGGGCCAGTTGGAGCTGTGGAACCACCGCTTTCTCGACCTCTGCGGCCTGGCACCGATCAACGCCCATCGGCCCTTCGCCGAGGTGATGGCCGACAGCGAGTTACAACTGCTGACCCCCGAGAGTCGCGATGCCAACGGCAAGCCCATCGAGGAGCTGGAGTTGCGCCTGTTTGACGGCCGCATGCTCGAGGTGCGCACCCATCCGCTGCCCACTGGCGGTTTCGTCAACACCTTTACCGACATCACCGAGCGTTATCGGCATGCCGAAGCACTCAGTGAAAGCGAGCGCTGGATCCGCCTGATCACCGACCACGTGCCGGCGCTGATCGCCTACCTGAATGCCGACCTGGTCTACGAGTTCACCAACAAGGTCTATGAGGAATGGTACTGCTGGCCGCGCGGCGCGATGCTCGGCCAGAGCCTGCGCGAGGTGCACAACGAAGAACATTGCAGGCGTCTGGAGCCGTATATCGAGCGGGCCTTGTCTGGCGAAAGTGTGACTTTCGAGGTGGCCGAGACCAACCATAATGGGCAGGAGCGCTACATGTTGCGCTCCTATGTACCCAATCGTCAGGCCAGCGGCGAGGTGCTCGGCATCTTTGTGCTGATTCGCGACATTACCGAGCGCCGGCGCACCGCCGAGGCGTTGCATCAGGCTTACCAGCACCTCGAACAGCGGGTGCGCGAACGTACCGCCGAGCTTACCGACCTCAATGCCCAGCTGCGCTGCGAAATCGACGAGCGCACCCAGATGGAAGCCCGTCTGCGCGAAGCCAAGGGCGAGGCCGAGCAGGCCAATCTGTCGAAGACCAAGTTCCTCGCCGCAGTCAGCCACGACTTGCTGCAGCCCTTGAACGCCGCACGGCTGTTCACCAGTGCGCTGCTGGAAAAGCGCGACCTGGTCGAAAGCGCCGCCCTGGTGCGCAACGTCAGCAACTCGCTGGAGGACGTGGAAAGCTTGCTCGGCACCCTGGTGGATATCTCCAAGCTGGATGCAGGGGTAATCAAACCGGATATTGCTCCGTTCGCCGTCAGCGAACTGCTGGAGAACCTCGCCGCCGAATACCACCAGATCGCCGGCAGCGAAGGCCTGCGCCTGGACTTCGTGGCCAGCTCGGCGCTGGTGCGTAGCGACATCCAGTTACTGGCGCGGATTCTGCGCAACCTGCTGAGCAATGCCATCCGTTACACCACCAGCGGACGCATCCTGCTCGGTTGCCGCCGGCACCGGCAGAGTCTGTCGATCGAGGTCTGGGACACCGGGATCGGCATCGCCGAGGACAAGCTCGGCGAAATATTCCAGGAGTTCAAGCGCGGCGATGTCACGCACCGCAAGCAGGACCGCGGCCTCGGTTTGGGTCTGGCCATCGTCGACAAGATCGCGCGCATGCTCGGTCATCGTATCCGCGTGTCCTCGCAACTGGGCAAGGGTTCGATGTTTGCCATTGAAGTCCCCCTGACTGCTCTCGCGCCGCGCGCGCGGGTGGTGCATGAGGCGTCTGATCTGCTGCTCGAACGCCTCAGCGGATCGCGGATCTGGGTGCTGGATAACGATGCGGCAATCTGCGCGGGCATGCGTACCCTGCTGGAGGCCTGGGGTTGCCAGGTGGTCACCGCGCTTTCCGAAGAAGACCTGGCGCGCCAGGTCGACAACTATCACGCCGATGCCGACCTGTTGATCGCCGATTACCACCTCGACGACGGGCACAACGGCGTCGATGCCGTGGCCCTGATCAACGCCCGGCGCAGCACGCCGCTGCCGGCGTTGATGATCACCGCCAACTACAGCAACGAACTCAAACAACAGATGCGCGAGCTTGGCCACACCCTGATGCACAAGCCGGTACGACCGATGAAGCTGAAAACAGCCATGAGTCATTTGCTGGAAAAGAATGGCGGTTAAGTCGCGTTTTGCGTCGGCAGGATATGCGCACAGGACAAGGTGCTCCTGTGCGCAGGCGTGCGGTAAGCCAAGCTAAACACAAACGTGGGCAATCGCGTTGGCCAGTTGATCCAGGCGATTGGCGTCCAGGCCGGCGACGTTGGCCCTCCCGGAGCCGACCATATACACGCTGAATTCCTCGCGCAGACGCTGCACCTGCTGGGGCGTCAAACCGGTGTAGGAGAACATCCCGCGTTGTTCGGCGATATGCGCGAAACGTTCGGCCAGGCCATAGGGCTGCAGGGCCTCAACCAGCCCCAGGCGCAGTCCGGCGACCCGTTGGCGCATGGCCTCCAGTTCATCGCGCCATAGTGTTCTGAGTTCCTCATTATCGAGGATGCTGGCGACTATGGCCGCGCCGTGAGCCGGCGGTGTCGACCATAGATTGCGGGCGATCGAGGCCAGTTGGCTGCGCACATCCAGCAGTTTTTCCACGTCGTTGCTGCAGACAATCAGGGCGCCGGTGCGCTCGCGGTAGAGGCCGAAGTTCTTCGAGCAGGAACTGGTGATCAGTAGCTCGGGCAACTCGTCGGCAAACAGGCGCACAGCCCAGGCATCCTGTTCAAGCCCGGCGCCGAAGCCCTGGTAGGCAAAATCGATCAGCGGCAGCAGTTCGCGGGCCTTGACCACCTCCAGCACGCGGCGCCAGTCGTCCTGGCCGAGGTCGAACCCAGTCGGGTTATGGCAGCAGGCGTGCAGCAGCACCACGTCGCCCTGAGGCAGGTGGCTGAGCGCGGCAATCATCGCCTCGACATTGAGCCGGTTGTCGGCGCCGACATAGGGGTAATGGCCGACGCGCAGCCCGGCCTCGGCAAAGATGGTTTCATGAATCGGCCAGGTCGGGTCGCTCAGCCAGATACCCCGGCCCGGTAGGCAGTGGCCAATAAAGTCTGCGACCAGACGCAGGGCGCCGGTGCCGCCAGGCGTCTGGCTGGCCGCCGCGCGCTGCTCGGCGAGCAAGGGGCTGGCGGCGCCCAGCACCAGGCTGGCCAGGTGGCTGCAAAACAAGGCATCGCCGTGGCCACCGATATAGCTCTTGGTGGTTTCGCGCTCGACCAGGCGCTGCTCGGCCAGCTTCACCGCTTGCGGGATCGGCGTCAGGCCCTGGGCATCCTTGTAGACGCCGACACCCAGGTCGAGTTTGGCCGGGTTGCGGTCGCTGCGATAGGCCTCCATCAGCCCCAGTATCGGGTCGCCGGGCACCCGTGCAATCTGGGCGAAATGGTTCACTTGCGGCCCTCGGCAGCGGCGGCGAGGACATCGGTGCGGGCGGCCATGATGAAGTCGTTGCGGTGCAGGCCGCGCATCTCATGGCTCCACCAGGTGACGGTGACCTTGCCCCACTCGGTGACCAGAGCCGGGTGGTGGCCGACTTCCTCGGCGATGGCGCCGACTGCGTTGGTGAAGGCCAGGGCGTGGCGAAAGTTCTTGAACAGGAACACCCGCTCCAGCTCCATGTGGTCGTCACGCACCTCGATATTCCAGTCGGGGATCTCGCGGATCAACTCGGCCAACTCCTCGTCCGAGACTTTCGGGGCGTCGGCGCGGCAGGCTTCGCATTGGGCTTGGGCAAGGGTCATGGAATTCTCCAGAATGATGATAGTGAATAGGCGCAGGTTGAGCCGGTCCGCATAGGGTCTTCAGGCGGCTTTCGGTGAAAACTTCGGCGTGTGCAGGCCCATCTGCATGGCTTGATCAACCATGCCCATGATGTCCTGGTGCGCCAGCGCGAACAGGTGCTTGAGCTCCGGCAGGACGAAGTACAACGGTTGCAGGATGTCGATGCGGTAAGGCGTGCGCATGGCCTCGATCGGGTTGAATGGCAGGTGCTCGGCTTGTCCGGACAGGCTGTAGACGGTTTCCTTCGGCGAAGAGAGGATGCCGCCGCCGTAGATCCGGCGGCCCTGGCTGGTGTCGACCAGGCCAAACTCGATGGTCAGCCAGTACAGGCGCGCAAGGTAAACGCGCTGCTCTTTAGTGGCCTTGAGGCCGAGCTTGCCATAGATATGGGTAAATTCGGCGAACCAGGGGTTGGTCAACAATGGGCAGTGACCGAAAATCTCGTGAAAGATGTCGGGCTCCTGCAGGTAGTCGAGTTCCTCTGGGCTGCGGATAAACGTGGCCACCGGGAATTGCTTGCTGGCCAGCAGTTCGAAAAAGGTCTGGAAGGGGATCAGCGCCGGTACCCGGGTGACGCGCCAGCCGGTGGCAGCGTGGAGCACCCGATTCACTTCATCGAGTTGCGGGATACGCTCATGGGGCAGGCCGAGTTGCTCGATACCGTCCAGGTACTCCTGGCAAGCACGGCCTTCAATAACCTTGAGTTGCCGGGTGATCAGGGTATTCCACACCTGATGCTCACCTTCGCCGTAGTCGATGAAGCCGCTTGCATCCGGTTGCCGAGCCACATACTGGGTGCTCTTCATTGCTGCCTCCTGCTGGGGCCATTGTTGTTGTCTTGGACTATGGATAACCCAGGTTGCGCAGTTGTGCAGCAGGGAATGCGGCGGTGGGGGAGGGATAAGAGCGCTGATATCGTAAAGAAAAAGTTACGTTGTTGTCAGTGTGGCCAACTATCGCCTTGCTGTAGGACTAATCTGTCACATATTCTTGACGAATAATAAGGGCAGTTAGTCAATTTTCGACGCGCTGCCATCAGACACTATGTTCAGGGCCTGCCATGCGTATCAAGATTCACTGTCAAAACCGGATCGGCATTCTGCGTGACATCCTCGACCTGCTGGTTGACTACGGCATCAACGTTGCCCGTGGCGAGGTCGGTGGTGAGCAGGGCAATGCTATTTACATGCTCTGTCCGAACCTGATCAATTTGCAGCTCCAGGCCCTGCGGCCGAAGCTGGAGGCGATCCCTGGTGTGTTCGGGGTCAAGCGCGTCGGCCTGATGCCCAGCGAGCGCCGTCATCTGGAGCTGAACGCCTTGCTTGGCGCCCTGGAGTTTCCGGTGCTGTCGATCGACATGGGTGGCTCGATCGTGGCGGCCAACCGCGCCGCCGCGCAGTTGCTCGGCGTGCGCGTCGACGAGGTGCCGGGGATTCCGTTGTCGCGGTACGCCGAAGATTTCGATTTGCCGGAGTTGGTGCGGGCCAACAAATCGCGGATCAACGGCTTGCGGGTGAAAGTGAAGGGCGATGTGTTCCTCGCCGACATCGCCCCTTTGCAGACCGAACACGACGAGAGCGATGCCCTGGCCGGTGCGGTACTCACCCTGCACCGCGCCGACCGGGTCGGTGAGCGTATCTATCATGTGCGCAAGCAGGAGCTGCGCGGCTTCGACAGCATCTTCCAGAGTTCCAAGGTGATGGCCGCGGTGGTGCGCGAGGCGCGGCGCATGGCGCCGCTGGATGCACCGCTGCTGATCGAGGGCGAGACCGGCACCGGCAAGGAACTGCTGGCGCGCGCCTGCCACCTGGCCAGTCCGCGCGGCCAGTCGCCCTTTATGGCGCTCAATTGTGCGGGGCTGCCGGAATCCATGGCTGAGACCGAGTTGTTCGGCTACGGCCCCGGCGCCTTCGAAGGTGCGCGCCCTGAAGGCAAGCTCGGGCTGCTCGAATTGACGGCCGGCGGCACCCTGTTTCTCGATGGTGTCGGCGAGATGAGCCCACGCCTGCAGGCCAAGCTGCTGCGCTTTCTCCAGGACGGCTGCTTCCGCAGAGTCGGCAGTGATGAGGAGGTGTACCTGGATGTGCGGGTGATCTGCGCGACCCAGGTCGACCTGTCCGAACTGTGCGCTAAGGGCGAGTTCCGTCAGGACCTCTATCACCGCCTCAATGTGCTGTCTCTGCATATCCCGCCGCTGCGTGAATGCCTGGACGGGCTGGCGCTGCTGGTCGATCACTTCCTCGATTCGGCCAGCCGACAGATCGGCTGCCCGCTGCCCAAGCTGGCCACCCAGGTGCTGGACAAACTTGGCCACTATCACTGGCCGGGCAATGTGCGTCAGTTGGAAAACGTCCTATTTCAGGCTGTATCGCTGTGCGAAGGCGGTACGGTAAAGCTCGAGCATATCCGTTTGCCAGACTACGGCGCCCCGCAGCCGTTGGGCGCGTTTTCGGTAGAAGGCGGGCTGGATGAGATTCTTGGGCGTTTCGAGAAAGCCGTGCTGGAGCGCCTGTATCACGACCATCCGAGCAGCCGGCAACTGGGCAAGCGGTTGGGGGTGTCGCATACCACTATCGCCAACAAGCTACGCCAGCATGGGTTGGGCAAGGAGTAACGAGTACCGCGCCGCTGCTTCAGGTGGCAATGCCGAGCCCCGCCACCTGAAGCCGTGGCATGTTAGCGAGCGCTGGTCGGGCGCGCTCGCGGGCCCGGCAGAATGCCATTCACGGGGTTGCTGGCAAGCAAGCGATGGCTGGTGATACCAGCGATTTCATGGCCGCGATCACTCAGGGTGTTCATTACCTGGTTGACCAATGCGGTTATCAGCAGGCCGGCAAGACCGCCACCGCTGTTTTGTTGCTGCTCTGCACTGCTGGCACGGGCAGCCCCCTTCCACAGTTGCTTGCCGCTACGCAGGTCGACCAGTGTTGCGGTGACGGACACGACAACTTCACTGGTGATGATCATGTAGCTGCTGCCGTACTCCATGACATCCAGGTACAGCACCGTATCGGCGCCAAAAATCTCATGCAGTTTCTGCGGTGAGACGTCGCGGATCTCTTCGGCGTTCATCAGGCCATTTTGCTTGAAGGTTTCATCGACCACCGCCACGGGCAACACATAGTAACCAGCCTCACTCAGGGGCAAGGTGATATGCGAGTAAACGCTGTAGGAGGCTTTTACATCGGGTGACTTGTTAACCGGCGGCAGAACCAGAATAGAGGTCGGGTTGCTCTCTTTGAATGCACTGTAATCATGCGCTTGCGGCGTGGCACAGCCGGCAAGAAACATGGCAACGGCCAGCGCGGCGAACGGTCTGAATGAATGTAGAAATGGCATGCTCATCACTTTTCAAATTTACGCATGAGGAAGTCCATGTACGGCGCGGACTCGGGGAACAGCGTTTTTTCTGTCTCGAATTGTTGGCGGACCTGATCGGCTCTGCCGATGTCCGCATACAACATGCCGAGATGCGCATGGAACCCGGGTGGCAGCGCACGATCCGCCGCGCGGGCCTTTTGCAGGCTCGCTTCAAGGGCGGCAATCTGCTCCTCGGTGCCGCTGGTGTTGTCGAAGCGCTGGTAAACCTGCTGCTGGTAGCCATCCCAGTAGTAGAGCGTTTGTGGTTGAGTCACACAGCCACCCAATGTGGCTGTGGTGACCAGGGCTAGGAAGAAGCGTGAGGTGCGGTTCATGATCGATTTCTCCAGGCTCACTTGGCTGGACGCCAGGCGCCACTGTCAACGCCATTGACCAGGTTGTTCACCGCTTCACGAACCGCCAGGTCCAGGACTTTGCCGTTGAGCGTTGAGTCATAGCTTGCAGTACCGCCGAAACCTACGATCTCCCGGTTAGAGAGGCTGTACTCACCAGCACCTTGAGCGGAATAGACCACCTCGGATGTCAGTACGTTGACTATGTTCAGATTGACCTTGGCATAGGCAATCTGTTGTTTGCCGCGGCCCAGAATGCCGAACAGTTGGTGGTCGCCCACCTCTTTACGGCCGAACTCGGTTACGTCACCGGTGACAACAAAGTTTGCCCCGCGTACTTGCTGAACTTGCTTGGAGAAGCCTGACTCCTGTTGCAGTTCGGCCAGGTTGTCACGGTCGAGCACGTTGAAGCGGTTCGACTGCTGCAAGTGAGTGATCAGGATCGTTTTGGCTTGCCCGCCGAGGCGGTCGACATTGTCACTGAAGATGCCGCGCATATAGCTGGAGCGATTGTCGAACTTGCCGACCGCAATCGGGCTGCGGGGGCCGCTGTAGTGGCTGCCGGCGGTGCTGACTTTTGCAACTTCCAGAGTGCGCGATTGTTCAGTGGCGCAACCGCTGAGCACTACAAGCAAGCCTGCAAGGCTTGCCGAGATGATTTTTTTCATAAGAATCTCATTGGATAAATGGGCACAGGAAAGCCAACGGCGGCCTTTAGGCTGTCGTGGTATCGGCAAGGCATTGAATCGGCGGGATTGCCGCTGCATCTGCGAGTACGCGGATGGCGGCAGAAGTCGGTCCATGACGGTGTGTCCAAAAGGTTGGGGCGCGTCCTGCGGGGGCGAGTCTAATCGGCAGCCAGCTGTTTTGCCAGAGTCGCTGACTAGGGTGAAACAAGGCATGCCGATGCGTTACCCATGGCGCCACAAACATGCCTTATATGACGCCGGTAATCGAGGCGTTGAGTGGTCTGGCGCTGATGTACAGCCGCTGCGCTCAACGCCCGCCTATCTGTAAGCGCTAGACCCAGGTCTGGGACGCATACTGCTCAGTTGATGGGGCGGCCGTGCCAGGCGGCCATCACCCGCTCGCGCAACGCCTGGCGGTCCTGCAACTGGTTGATCGCCTGCTCGGCCAGGTTGATCCAGTAGCTATCTACATCGGCCTGGCGCACTGAGGTCCGCGCGGCCAGCTCCGCCCAAGCCGGGGGCAGGTGATGCCCGGTAAAACCACCGGGCTGGTCGCGGGCCAGATAACGCACGCGGGTAATGCCGGCGAGAAGAATGCGCCCATAGCACATCAGGCAAGGCTGCAGACTGACGTAGAGGGTGAGGGCGCTGCGGTCTTGCTCGGGGTGCTGGGCTTCCAGTTGGTCGAGCAGTTGCATTTCGGCATGCCCGGCGCTGTTGTAATGGCTGGAAAAGACCTCGTTGCGCGCACTGCACAGCAGCTCCCGGGCGTCGTTGACCAGTACGGCGCCCACTGCATAGCAGCCCTGTTCCAGGGCCAGCAGAGCCTGTTCGCAGCATAGCCTCGCCCAGATATCCGCAAGTTTTTGGCTGGGCGGGGCCTGCTGCAGCAGGGTTAGATGCTGGCTTTTCATTGGTTGCTCCGTGCGCTTGCTGGCGAGCAGTGTGAACATGAGGTCACTTGTTAGCCTAGCCATACCTGTGCTGTCTGGACGCACGATACTGACACCGGTGGTGATGCGAGGGCTCGTACGACCTTGGTGCAATTGCCTGGGGGCAGGGCTAGGGGTGAGAGTGGAAGTGTTCGGGTCCTGCGTGATTTGGATAGAAGTGGTTCTCCATCTCGTTCGCGAGATTTTTGGGTAGGCGGCCTTTGGGTCGCCTTTTTTTTGCCTGCGATCCAACTCATCGCGCGCTTTGGCGCTGATCAACTGTCGGGCTGCAGTTGCGCTGTACCTGGCAGTGGGTTGTGCAACTGCTTTACTGAGACACTAAGTTTAGACACTGGCCAGCTGCGGCAGCCTTTCGTTTTGCGCTGCCGGCGGCCGACATTTTCCCTGCCGCGCTGGCATGCCTGCAGCGGCGTTGCGAGTGTTGAACAGTGCAAGACCATGGTTGTAGAGCGGTAATACCATGGTCGAATGGCCCAAGTAGGGGTGTCTGGTTACAAAATGCCCCATAGAAAAACAACTACCCACCGAGGTCTATCTAATATGAGTGCTGCGTCCCTCTATCCCGTGCGCCCAGAGGTGGCGGCTCAGTCGCTTACCGACGAAGCCACCTACAAAGCCATGTACCAGCAGTCGGTGATCAACCCCGACGGCTTCTGGCGTGAGCAGGCCCAACGTCTCGACTGGATCAAACCGTTTACCAAGGTCAAGCAGACCTCGTTCGATGATCACCACGTTGATATCAAGTGGTTCGCCGACGGCACCCTCAACGTTTCCTATAACTGCCTGGACCGTCATCTGGAAGAGCGTGGCGATCAGGTAGCGATTATCTGGGAAGGCGATGACCCGTCCGAGCACAGGAACATCACCTACCGTGAGCTGCATGAGCAGGTGTGCAAGCTAGCCAACGCTCTGCGCGGTCAGGACGTGCACCGTGGTGACGTGGTGACCATCTACATGCCGATGATTCCGGAAGCGGTAGTGGCGATGTTGGCGTGTACCCGCATCGGCGCTATTCACTCCGTGGTGTTCGGTGGCTTCTCCCCGGAAGCGCTGGCCGGTCGCATCATCGACTGCCAGTCCAAGGTGGTGATCACTGCTGACGAAGGCCTGCGTGGCGGCAAGCGCACTCCGCTCAAGGCTAACGTCGACGATGCCTTGGCCAATCCTGAAACTGCCAGCGTGCAGAAGATCATCGTGTGCAAGCGCACCGGTGGCGATATCAAGTGGCACCCGCACCGCGACATCTGGTACGAAGACCTGATGGCGGTTGCCGGCAGCGTCTGTGCGCCGAAAGAAATGGGCGCTGAAGAAGCACTGTTCATCCTCTACACCTCCGGCTCCACCGGCAAGCCCAAGGGTGTGCAGCACACCACTGCCGGCTACCTGTTGTATGCCGCGCTGACTCACGAGCGAGTGTTCGACTACAAGCCAGGTGATGTCTACTGGTGCACCGCCGACGTCGGCTGGGTCACTGGTCACAGTTACATCGTTTACGGACCGCTGGCCAACGGTGCGACCACCTTGCTGTTCGAGGGCGTGCCCAACTACCCGGATATCACCCGCGTTGCCAAGATCGTCGACAAGCACAAGGTCAATATTCTCTACACCGCACCAACCGCTATCCGCGCGATGATGGCTCAGGGCGATGCTGCCATGCAGGGCGCCGACGGCTCCAGCCTGCGTCTACTTGGTTCGGTGGGCGAGCCGATCAACCCGGAAGCCTGGAACTGGTATTACAAAGCAGTCGGTCAGGAACGCTGCCCAATCGTTGACACCTGGTGGCAGACCGAGACCGGCGGCATCATGATCAGCCCGCTGCCGGGTGCGACCGCACTCAAGCCAGGCTCGGCAACCCGTCCGTTCTTCGGCGTGCAGCCAGCGCTGGTGGATAACATGGGTAATCTGCTGGAAGGGGCCGTCGAGGGCAACCTGGTGATCATCGACTCCTGGCCGGGTCAGTCGCGCACTCTGTACGGCGACCACGACCGCTTTGTCGATACTTATTTCAAGACCTTCAAGGGTATGTATTTCACTGGCGACGGTGCTCGCCGCGACGAAGATGGCTACTTCTGGATCACCGGTCGAGTTGATGACGTACTCAACGTTTCCGGTCACCGCATGGGTACCGCCGAAATCGAAAGTGCCATGGTTGCGCACCCGAAAGTGGCGGAAGCCGCAGTGGTCGGCGTGCCGCACGACATCAAGGGGCAGGGCATCTACGTCTACGTCACCCTCAATGGTGGCATTGAGACGTCTGAGCAGTTGCGTCAGGAATTGAAGAACTGGGTGCGCAAGGAGATCGGTCCGATCGCCTCGCCAGATGTCATTCAGTGGGCTCCCGGTTTGCCTAAGACTCGTTCGGGCAAGATCATGCGCCGCATCCTGCGCAAGATCGCGACCGGCGAATACGATGCACTTGGCGATATCTCCACGCTGGCCGATCCTGGCGTGGTGCAACACCTCATCGATACTCATCGCGACATGCAGGTCGCCTAACCGGCACCGGCAAACCGCGCCCCGCCTCGGCCACGAACCGAGGCGGGGCGTTTTTGTTTGGCGCGATGAGATCCTGGCGGGACACCCTCGGCTCGCCTGCGGCGCTGCTCAGTCGCACAGAGCGCTGGAGGCGATTGTGGGTGCCTGCAGGAGCGGGCCATGCCCGCGATGCGTTTCGCGGGCATGGGACGGGGCGTCTCCGCTGTTCCTGTGGGTTCAGCGTTGTCACCGAAAGGGTAACGTGGCGCAGGCTTGTGGGCGGTAGGGAAACACTTTGCCCCAGCTTGGTGCGGCTTGGATAAATAGAAATGCTCTGCAATGCCTGTAATTAGAGGGATTTGTAATTTCAGGCGCGCTAATTGCTTTATCTAACGGTTAACCTTCCATCTTGTCTCTGCATGTTTGCCTGAGGCTGTCAATACGTCCGCAGTGCCCGTCCGGGTCTTTTGTAATTACTTGTCGCATTGAAGAAATATCGACTTTCGACCTGTCGCTAGAATGCCGCACACCCAGCCGGAACTGCTTGCCTCTGCCTGTTAGTCAGCAAAGACGGCGCTGTTCTCTACAAATTGTCCACGGTTGAGTGCATGTGCACTCACAGATTACTGCCAGCAGCATCCATTCCCACTTGAAGGAGTCACAACATGAAGAAGATTGCACTTCTCGGCGCACTGGCGCTATCCGTGCTTTCGCCGCTGGCCATGGCTGCCGAGGCCAAGCCTTTGCGTATCGGTATTGAAGCGGCATACCCGCCGCTCGCCTACAAGACTCCTGATGGCAGCATTACCGGCTTCGACTACGACATCGGCGTTGCCCTGTGCGAAGAAATGAAGGTCAAGTGCCAATGGATCGAGCAGGAGTTCGATGGCCTGATTCCTGCGCTGAAAGTGCGCAAGTTCGATGCGGTGCTGTCTTCGTTGAGCATCACCGAGGACCGCCTCAAGTCGGTCGACTTCTCCAAGAAGTACTACCACACCCCTGCCAAACTGGCGATGAAGGCCGGTACCGTGCTCAACGACCCGCTGGTCGACCTCAAGGGCAAGAAAGTCGGCGTGCAGCGGGCCTCGATTTACGACCGCTATGCCACCGACGTGTTCGCTCCAGCCGGTGTTGAAGTGGTGCGTTACAGCTCGCAGAATGAGATTTTCCTCGACCTGACCTCCGGTCGCTTGGACGCCACCATCGCCGACTCGGTAAATATTGATGATGGCTTCCTCAAAACCGATGCCGGCAAGGCCTTTGCACTGGTCGGTCCCGACTTCAATGAGCAGAAGTACTTTGGCCAGGGTGCCGGTATTGCTGTGCGCAAGGGCGACACGGCATTGGCCGACAAGATCACGGCGGCTATCGCCAGTATCCGTGCCAGTGGCAAGTACCAGGAAGTGCAGGACAAGTATTTCAACTTTAACGTTTACGGCGACTGATTTCTGCACGCAAGTCGCTTATCAGTGAGCGTGGCACAAGCAGGTGGATAGTGCCCTTGTGTCACTTTTTCGTTGTGTTCCTCGGCGCCGCTCGGCGCCTGCATGAGGTACTGGAACATGCTTGACGGCTACGGCTCGACCATTCTCGAAGGCGCCTGGCTCACCCTGATTCTGGCGCTGACGTCCATGGCGGTAGCGATTTTCCTGGGCCTGATGGGCGCGGCCTGCCGTTTGTCATCGGTCAGGTGGCTGGCGATTCTGGGCGAAACCTATGCCACGGTGATTCGCGGCATTCCCGACCTGGTGCTGATCCTGCTGATTTTCTATGGCGGCCAGGACCTGGTGAATCGGGTTGCACCGCTGCTGGGTTATGACGAATACATCGATATTAATCCGTTTATTGCTGGCGTCTTCACCATGGGCTTCATCTTCGGCGCCTACCTGTCGGAGACCTTTCGCGGTGCCTTCATGGCCATTCCCAAGGGTCAGAGCGAGGCGGGTGCGGCTTACGGCATGAGTGGCAGCAAGGTGTTCTTGCGCATTCTGGTGCCGCAGATGATTCGCTTCGCGATTCCGGGCTTCACCAACAACTGGCTGGTATTGACCAAGGCCACTGCGCTGATTTCGGTGGTAGGGCTGCAGGACATGATGTTCAAGGCGAAAAGCGCGGCCGATGCCACGCGGGAGCCCTTCACCTTTTACCTGGCGGTCGGCGCGCTCTATCTGGTGCTGACCAGCGTATCTCTGCTGGTGCTGCGCTACGTAGAAAAACGCTACTCGGTAGGCACTAAAGCCGCTGATTTGTAAGCAGGGGAGCGCTTTCATGATTTTTGACTATAACGTGATCTGGGAAAACCTGCCGCTGTACTTCGGTGGCGTACTGGTCACCCTGCAGCTGCTCTTGATTTCCCTGGCCTTTGGCTTGGCGTTGGCTATCCCGCTGGGGTTGATGCGGGTATCCAAGTCGCCGTTGCTGAATTTTCCGGCCTGGCTGTATACCTATGTGATCCGCGGCACGCCGATGCTGGTGCAGTTGTTCCTGATCTACTACGGCCTGGCCCAGTTCGAAGCGGTGCGCGAGAGCTTCCTTTGGCCGTATTTTTCCAGTGCGACCTTCTGTGCTTGCCTGGCATTTGGCATCAACACCAGTGCCTACAGCGCGGAAATCCTTGCCGGCAGTCTCAAGTCGACGCCGCATGGCGAGATCGAAGCGGCCAAGGCCATGGGTATGTCGCGGGCCAAGCTGTACCGGCGCATTCTCCTGCCGTCGGCACTGCGCCGGGCACTGCCGCAGTACAGCAACGAAGTGATCATGATGCTGCACACCACCAGCCTGGCGTCGATCGTCACCCTGATCGACATCACTGGCGCGGCTCGCACCGTCAGCGCCCAGCATTACCTGCCATTCGAGGCGTTCATCACCGCAGGGCTGTTCTACCTGTGCCTGACCTTCGTCCTGGTGCGCCTGTTCAAATATGCCGAGCGCCGTTGGCTGGCCTATCTGGCGCCACGTAAGGCCTGAGGAGGTAACTATGCAACGGATTGATCATGTATTGCCCTGGAACTGCCCCGGCACGGAGCGACGTTTGAGCGTTTTCCGTTTTGGCAGCGGCCCGTGCAAGGCGTATATCCAGGCATCCCTGCATGCCGATGAGATGCCTGGCATGCGCGTCGCCGTGGAGCTCAAGCGGCGCCTGCGAGAACTCGAAGCCCAGGGCCGCCTGACCGGCGTTATCGAGTTGGTGCCCGTGGCCAATCCGATCGGCCTGGGGCAGCTGTTTCAGGCGACCCAGCAAGGGCGTTTCGAGTTCGCCAGCGGCAAGAATTTCAACCGTGACTTCTTCGCCTTGGCCGACGCCATTGCCCCGGCGCTGCAAGGCTGCCTGGGCGAGGATGGCCCGGCCAATGTGCGCCTGATTCGCGCAGCAATGCAGGCGGCGCTGGAGCTCCTGCCGGCGCCAGCGTCCGAGCTGCAGGCCCTGCAGCGCTTGTTGCTCCAGCACGCCTGCGATGCCGATGTGGTGCTGGATCTGCACTGCGACTTCGAGGCGCTGGTGCATCTGTACACGCTACCGCAGCAGTGGGCGCAATTGCGTCCGTTGGCCGCCCGTTTACACGCCGCAGCGGTGCTGGTAACCGAAGATGGCGGCGGCAGTTCGTTCGACGAGTCCTGCTCGCTGCCCTGGTTGCGTTTGGCTCGGCATTTTCCCGAGGCGACGATTCCGCTGGCGTGCCTGGCCGCAACGGTCGAGCTCGGTGGCATGGCCGATACCGGCAAGGAGCAGGCCGCAGCCAGCGCCGAAAGTATTCTGGCGTTTCTCGCCGAGCAGGGGCTGATCGCAGGGGATTGGTCGGCTGCGCCCGACGACTGCTGCGAGGCCACGCCGTTCGAGGGCGCCGAATATGCCTGCGCGCCGCATGCCGGGGTGGTGAGTTTTCTGCAGCCGGTGGGCGCGCGGGTCAAGGCCGGCGACCCGCTGTTCGAGGTGATCGATCCGCTGAGCGATCGCCATAGCACCGTCTGCGCCTCGGTCGATGGTGTGCTTTACGTTCGTGAACGGATGCGCTTTGCCCAGCCCGGTCTGTGGCTGGCCAAGGTCGCCGGTCGTACCCCTATTCGCCAGGGTCGCTTGCTCAGCGACTGATGCATGAGAGTGGAAACCATGTACAAACTCGAAGTTCAGGATCTGCACAAGCGCTATGGCAGCCATGAAGTGCTCAGGGGCGTGTCCCTGGCCGCCAAGGCTGGTGACGTGATCAGCATTATCGGCTCCAGCGGCTCGGGCAAGAGTACCTTTCTGCGCTGCATCAACCTGCTTGAGCAGCCCCACGGCGGCAAGATTCTGCTTAACGGCGAAGAGCTGAAGTTGGTGGCCAACAAGGAAGGCGCGCTCAAGGCCGCCGACCCCAAGCAGTTGCAGCGCATGCGCTCACGCCTGTCCATGGTGTTCCAGCATTTCAATTTGTGGTCGCACATGAGCGCCCTGGAAAACGTCATGGAGGCGCCAGTGCATGTGCTCGGTATGGCCAAGGCCGAAGCCCGGGAAAAAGCCGAGCATTACCTGAACAAGGTTGGCGTGGCCCATCGCAAAGATGCTTACCCGGCACATATGTCGGGCGGCGAGCAGCAGCGCGTGGCGATTGCCCGCGCCCTGGCCATGGAGCCGGAAGTGATGCTGTTCGACGAGCCGACCTCGGCCCTCGACCCCGAGCTGGTGGGTGAGGTACTCAAGGTTATGCAGGACCTGGCTCAGGAAGGTCGGACCATGGTGGTTGTCACCCACGAAATGGGTTTCGCCCGCGAGGTGTCCAATCAGCTGGTATTCCTGCACAAGGGGGTGGTCGAGGAACGTGGCGACCCGCGTGAAGTGCTGCTCAACCCACAATCGGAACGCCTCCAGCAGTTCCTCTCTGGTAGCCTTAAATAATGCTATGCATCGGTTAGACGATCGTAGGAGCGGCGGAGACGCCTAGCGCCATGGTCGCGAAATTGGCGGCCAGATTGCTATCGCGGGCATGGCCCGCTCCTGCGACAGTCGCAATGCTTATCCGTGTGAAATGCCCTTAAATGCCTGCCAGAGCCTAAACTGCCCCCATGACTGCCCATCGAATCGGTTTCCTGCTTTGGCCCAACTGCAAACCCCTGACCTTGGCGTTGGCCGAGGAGGCCTTGCGCGTTGCCCAGCGCGTTCACCCTGACGTGGTCTACGAACTGTCATTCATCCAGGCCGAAACCCCGACCGAAGGTGCCTGGCGTCTGCCGGGCGAGGCCTGGGTGGGCAAGCTGGACGGTTTGCACAAGCTCTTCCTGCTCGCCGATGAGCCGACCGCACCCATGCCCCTGGCCTTGTCCAGTGCGCTCAAACAGTTGGTGCGTGGCGGTTGCGTGATCGGCGCGATATCCGCCGGAGTCTACCCTCTGGCGCAACTGGGCCTGCTCGATGGTTACCGCGCGGCTGTGCACTGGCGTTGGCAGGACGATTTCAGCGAGCGCTTCCCCAAGGTCATCGCCACCAGCCACCTGTTTGACTGGGACCGTGATCGCCTCAGCGCCTGCGGCGGCCTGGCCGTGCTCGATCTGATGCTGGCTCTACTGTCCCGTCATCACGGTGCCGAACTGGCCGGCGCGGTGTCGGAAGAGTTGGTGGTCGAGCGGATTCGCGAGGGCAGCGAGCGTCAACGTATTCCGTTGCAGAACCGTTTGGGCTCCAGCCATCCCAAGCTGACCCAGGCGGTGCTATTGATGGAGGCGAATATCGAAGAACCGCTGACCACCGACGAAATCGCCCAGCACGTCTGTGTCTCGCGCCGCCAGCTGGAGCGCATCTTCAAACAGTACCTCAACCGCGTACCCAGCCAGTATTACCTCGAGCTGCGCCTGAACAAGGCACGCCAGTTGCTGATGCAGACCAGCAAGTCGATCATCCAGATCGGCCTGTCCTGCGGCTTCTCCTCCGGGCCACATTTTTCCAGCGCTTACCGCAACTTCTTCGGCGCCACCCCGCGTGAAGACCGCAACCAGCGGCGCAGTAACAGCCCCTTCGAACTGACCTCGGCGCCGGTTGAGCGCGGCTAGGCATAACCGCTATGACCGTCACGCCGCTGGTGTTCAATGACTCCAGATCAGCCCTACCAGCAGGTAACTGACCAGGGTCACCAGCACCACGCCGATCAGGTTGAGGGCGAAGCCGGCCTTGATCATCGACTGAATGCGCATATGCCCGGTGCCGAACACGATGGCGTTCGGCGGGGTGGCCACCGGCATCATGAAGGCGCAGCTGGCGGCGATGGCGGCGGGGATGGCCAGCATTTCCGCCGGCATGCCCTGGGCCACGGCCAGGGCGCCGAGCAGCGGTAAAAAGGCCGCGGCAGTGGCGGTGTTGGAGGTGATCTCGGTGAGGAAGATGATCACCAGTACCACTACGCCGATCATTGCCAGCATCGGCAGTGCACTTAGCGCGCCCAGGCTCTGGGCGATCCACTCGGCCAGGCCGGTGCTGCGGATCACCCCAGCCAGCGACAGGCCGCCGCCGAACAGCAGCAGCACGCCCCAGGGCAGCTTGCCGGCGCTTTCCCAGTTCATCAGAAACACCCGCTGTTTGACGTCGACCGGGATGATAAACAGTGCCAGGGCGGCGGCGATGGCGATGCTGGTGTCGTTGACCCCGGGCACCTGCGCAGCGATCAGCGGCTGCAGGACCCAGGCCGAGGCCGTCAGCACGAACACCAGGGCCACCAGCTTCTCGCCGCGGCTCAGCGGGCCGAGTTCGGCCAGTTCACTGCGGATCAACTGGTCGCTGTCGTGGCCGCTGAGCTGGAAGCCGCCACGGGTCAGCCACCACCAGATAAAGGCCAGCATCAGAATCGACACCGGCAGGCCGATCAGCATCCATTGCCCGAAACCGATCTGCACGTCGTAGTTTTCCGCGAGGAAGGCCGCCAGCAGGGCGTTGGGCGGGGTACCGATCAGGGTGGCGATGCCGCCGACGCTGGCGGCATAAGCGATGGCCAGCAGCAGGGCGGTGGCAAAGCGCTCGCGCTCCAGGTTGCTGGCATCCTGCTCGCCGGCCAGCAGGCCGACCACCGAGAGGCCGATGGGCAGCATCATGATGGTGGTGGCGGTGTTGCTCACCCACATGCTGAGGAAGGCGGTGGCCAGCATAAAGCCGGCAATCTGCTTGCTCGGTTTGCTGCCCATGGCCATCAGAGTCATCAGGGCGATGCGCTTGTGCAGGTTCCAGCGCTCCATGGCCAGGCCGAGGATAAAACCGCCGAGGAACAGGTAGATGATGGGGTTGGAGTAGGGCGCGGTGGCAGTGCTTAGACTGTCAATACCCAAGGCCGGGATCAGCAGAATCGGCAGCAATGAGGTGGCTGGAATCGGAATGGCCTCGGTGGACCACCAGGTGGCCATCAACAGGGTTAGGCCGACCGTGGCCCAGGCCCCTGTACTCAACCCCGCAGGCGGCTCGCTGAGCAGGCAAGCCAATAGCAGCAATGGCCCCAGCAGCAGGCCTATCCAGGCCGCTTTGGCGGGGGCGGGCAGGGGGCTGAGGGCTTCGGCCATGTGCAAGATCCTCTGAGTCAAAAGGCCGGCTTTATAGCGCACCCAGCAACTTGCTGGCCACTGTGGGCGTTATCCGGAGTGCTTCAGTGTGTGTTGTCAGGGGTGTTGCCTGGGCGACTGAACAGCGGGCTGCCGCAACGGTTGCAGTAGGCCGCGGCCGGGTCATGGCGATCTTTGTGACAGTTTGGGCAGTCATGTTCGAGTTGACCGTCGGCGCGCATCGCCGTGGCCAGTTCCGCGGTAAAGATCCCGGTGGGCACGGCGATAATCGAGTAGCCGGTGATCATCACCAGGGTCGCTAGCGCCTGGCCCAGCGGCGTATGCGGGACTATATCGCCGAAACCGACAGTGGTCAGGGTGACAACCGCCCAGTAGATACTTCTGGGAATGCTGCTGAAGCCATGGGCGGGGCCTTCAATCACATACATCAGCGCGCCATAGACCGTAACCAGAGTGGCGATACCGACGAAGAACACGATGATCTTCTGTCGGCTGCCGCGCAGTGCGGTGACCAGGAAGTTGGCCTGACGCAAGTAAGGGCTGAGTTTGAACACGCGGAACACCCGCAGCATGCGAATCACCCGAATGATCAGCAGGTACTGGGCATCGGCGAACAGCAGCGCGAGGATCGCCGGCAGCACGGCCAGCAGGTCGACCAGGCCGAAGAAGCTGAAGGCATAACGCAGCGGCTTCGGCGAGCAATACAGGCGCACCAGGTACTCCACGGCAAACAATCCAGTGAAGGCCCATTCCAGAGCCAGCAGCGGCACACCGTACTGGCTATTAATAGTGTCGATGCTGTCGAGCATCACCACCACCAGGCTGGCCATGATGGTCATCAGCAGGAGGCTATCGAAGCGCTGACCAGCCGGTGTGTCGGTGTGGAAAATGATGATGTACAGGCGCTGGCGCCAGTCGGCTGAGTTACTCATGATGGATTTCGCGTTCCCTTTTGGTGCGGCTGACAACGGCTGTGCACGTCAGCCTAGGGAGTTCTGGCGCCGCAATGCAAGTGGCAATAGGGTGTGAAAACACCCAGCGGCGTAGACGTGAGTAATTTCACAGCCTGTTCAGTGCTCATGGCCTGCAGTCGACGACGGCCTGACGCAGCACGCGCTGGCTGGCCTGGATCAACCAGCATGCGAGGATGAACGGCATCGTCAGTGGCGGCAGGTCAAGGGTGGTAAAGCCCGGCTGCAGGAGCAGGGCGAGGACAATCCCCAGCAGCGGCGCCCAGGCCTGACGATGCACCTGACTCAAGGCGATTGCCGCCAGTGCTGCGTTGTAGCTGTACAGACCGGCGAGGGCGCTGTGCTGCGGCAAACCCTGATGCAGCGCCAACGCCAGGCCGCCGGCTGACCCCAGCACTGCCCAGCAGGCAGCGCGCCGATCAGCCAGCAGCAAGCCGAGCAGCAGGCAGGCGCCGGCCAGCGGCTGATCGAGAAAGATCACCTGGCTCAACCCGCGGGCCATGGCGATCAGGCCGGCCAACCAGTCGAGCGGCTGCGCCTGGCCGGGGATGGCCAGCGCCAACTCTAGTTGCAGAGCGGGTGCAAGCCACAACAACAACCAGCTCAGGGCGACAAAAGGGAAGGTAAAGGCGGGCAGCCACTGACGCTTGCGCATGCGCTGCATCCAGGCGCTCAGCAGCAGGCTGGAAGCCCCGGCGCTGACGATGATCAGCAGCGGCAGCAACGCCGACCAGGCGAACTGCAGGCTGATCAGCATGCCCAGCAGAACCCCGTTGTAGCCATACAACCCCGCGTCAATATCTGCATGAGCGCAACCACGGCGCTGGGCGACGAACTGGCCGCTCAAACCACCAAGCAAGGCCCCGCCAAGCATCTCGGACGCGCCCAGGGCAATGGCCAGCAACACTAACGCGCCGCAACCAGGGTGGCGCTGCAGCAAGATCTGGCTAAAACCGTTAAGCAGGGCGCGCAGGCTTGTGGTGGCGGGGATAAGCAATGGCGACATGCCGGCTAACCTGTGTAAAAAAAGAGGCCCCCTCCAGGAGTGGAGGGGGCCTACAAACTGGCAATGCCCAGAATGGGATTGAACAAAGCCAAATCGCCCGACTATCGCAGGGGCGCGCTTGGCCGCGCTGGCGATCCCTGCGACGGCCAACCCTTCGGCGTTTCAGCGTTCAACCTAGCCCGGATGCAATCCGGGGAAATCTGGCGCCGACACAATCGCTCCCGGATTGCATCCGGGTTACGTAAGCACCGGCGTCCTTGGTTTAACGCAGAATTTCGATACGCAGGCTGTTGGTGCTGCCGGGCTGGCCGAAGGGCTCGCCGGCGGTGATCACCAGGGTATCGCCGCGCCTTGCCATGCCTTGAGCCTGGGCGATTTCCAGGGCGGTGCGGGTGACGTCCTCGGCCTTGTGCAGGCGCTGGTTGACCACCGAGTACACGCCCCAGGCCACGCTCAGGCGCCGCGCGGTATCCAGGCTCGGGGTCAGGCTGAGGATCGGTGCTTTCGGCCGCTCACGCGAGGCGCGCAGGCTGCTGGCGCCGGATTCACTGTAATTGACCAGCGCAGCCACCGGCAGGATCGAGCTGATCCGGCGAATCGCGCAGCTGATCGCGTCCGAGGCGGTGGCTTCGGCCTGGGGGCGGCTGACATCGAGCTGGGCCTGGAAATCCGGGCCGTTTTCCACCTGACGAATGATCTTGCTCATCATCTGCACCGCTTCCAGCGGGTAGTCACCGGAGGCAGTTTCTGCGGAGAGCATCAGCGCATCGGCGCCTTCAGCCACGGCATTGGCCACGTCGGTGACCTCGGCGCGGGTTGGCGCCGGCGAGAAGCGCATGGATTCGAGCATCTGGGTGGCCACCACCACCGGTTTGCCGAGCTGGCGGCAGGTGCGGATGATGTCCTTCTGAATGCGCGGCACGTTTTCCGCTGGCACTTCCACGCCCAGGTCGCCACGAGCAACCATGATCGCGTCGCACAGCTTGGCGATTGCTTCCAGGTGAATGACTGCCGAGGGTTTCTCGATCTTGGCCATCAGCAAGGCACGATCACCGATCAGTTGGCGGGCTTCGATAATGTCCTCGGGCCGCTGCACGAACGACAGCGCCACCCAGTCCACCCCCAGTTCCAGGCCGAAGGCCAGGTCGCGACGATCCTTCTCGGTCAGCGGGCTGAGTTGCAGCACTGCTTCGGGTACGTTGACCCCTTTGCGGTCGGACAGCTCGCCGCCGGCAATGACCTCTGTGATCACCGCATCGGCTTGCTTGTCGGTCACTTTCAGGCGCAGTCGGCCATCGTCGAGCAGCAGACTCATGCCCGGCTGCAAGGCTGCGATGATTTCCGGGTGCGGCAGGTTGACCCGGTTAGCGTCGCCTGGGGTGCTGTCCAGATCCAGGCGCAGGGTCTGCCCGCGCTGCAGGATGACCTTGCCTTCGGCAAATTTACCAACGCGCAGCTTCGGTCCTTGCAGGTCCATGAGAATGCCGATTGGAGTATTCAGCTGCTGCTCGACTTCACGCACCCAGTCAAAGCGCTGGGCGTGGTCGGCGTGCTCGCCGTGGCTGAAGTTGAGGCGGAACAGGTTGACCCCGTTCTCCACCAGCTGGCGGATGTCGTCGATGGTTTTGATCGCAGGGCCAAGGGTGGCGAGGATTTTGACTTTCTTGTCAGGACTCATTGGGCAGGACTCTCGAGAATCAGAATGACGCGGAAATCGTTGACGTTGGTGCGGGTCGGCCCGGTGACGATGAGCGCATCAAGGGCGGCAAAATAGCCATAGCCGTTGTTGTTATGCAGTTCGTCGCTGGCACTCAGGCCCAGTTGGGCGGCGCGGGCATAGCTGTTCGGGGTCATGATGGCCCCTGCATTGTCTTCCGAGCCGTCGATGCCATCAGTGTCCCCGGCCAGGGCATAAACCCCGGGCAGACCCTTGAGGCTATCGGTCAGGCTGAGGAGGAACTCGGCGTTGCGTCCACCACGGCCAGTGCCGCGTACTGTTACCGTGGTCTCGCCGCCGGAGAGGATCACGCAGGGTGGCTTGATCGGCTGGCCATGCAACACCACCTGCTTGGCGATGCCGGCGTGCACTTTGGCCACCTCGCGCGACTCACCCTCGAGGTCACCCAGGATCAGAGTGGCAAAGCCTGCTGCCTCGGCTCTGGCGGCGGCAGCGTCGAGGGATTGCTGGGGCGCGGCGATCAGCTGGAAGTGGCTGCGCGCCAGGCAGGGGTCGCCTGGTTTGACTGTCTCTGAACGCGGGTCCTGTAGCCAGGCGCGAACCTCGCCCGGGACCTCAATGCCGTAGCGGCTGAGAATCGCCAAGGCCTGGGCTGAGGTGGTTGGGTCGGCGACGGTCGGGCCGGAGGCGATGACCGTGGCTTCATCGCCAGGGACATCGGAAATCGCGTAGGTGTAGACGCTGGCTGGCCAACTGGCCTTGGCCAGGCGACCGCCCTTGATCGCCGAGAGATGCTTGCGTACGCAGTTCATCTCGCCGATGGTCGCGCCGGATTTGAGCAGCGCCCTGTTGATGGCCTGCTTGTCCTTGAAACTGATGCCATCAGCGGGCAGGGCGAGCAGGGAAGAGCCACCACCGGACAGGAGGAAGATCACCTTATCCTCTTTGTTGAGATTGCTGACCAGCTCCAGCACGCGGCGCGCCACCTGTTCGCCAGCGGCGTCCGGCACCGGGTGAGCGGCTTCCACTACCTCGATTTTCTGGCAGTTGGCCCCATGCTCATAGCGCGTCACCACCAGGCCGGAGACTTCGCCCTGCCATTCGTGCTCGATTACCTCAGCCATGGCTGCGGCGGCCTTGCCGGCACCGATGACAATGACCCGGCCACTCCGGTCGGCGGGCAGATAGTCAGCCAGCACCTGGCGTGGGTGGGCGGCGTCGATGGCGCTGGCGAACAGTTCGCGCAGCAGAGACGTTGGATTAAAAGATGGATCAATAGGCATGGTGATCTCTCTTATTTCGGGCTGGATCAACTCGATTCTAGTGCGCAGCGTCCGCTCGGCAGGCGCTGCGCACTAGAATCGACCCACCCGGCAGACAGGCCGTGACACCGTCTGCCGGGCAGGTCGAAAAATTCCCCGTAGGTTGGGTTGAGCGAAGCGATACCCAACATGAAGCGCTCAGTGCTCCCCGCAATGGGATGCGTTGGCCGGTTCTTCGAACCGGTTGTTGGGTATCGCAGGCTCAACCCAACCTACGGGTGGTCGGCCTACGGTCGGTCACTCCTTGCGGATCGAAAAGTTGGCCATGTGCTCCAATCCCTTGATCAGCGCCGAGTGGTCCCAGTTGCTGCCGCCGATGGCCGCACAAGTGCTGAACACCTGCTGGGCATTGGCGGTGTTAGGCAGATTCAGGCCCAGCTCGCGTGCGCCGGCCAAGGCCAGGTTGAGGTCCTTCTGGTGCAGGCTGATGCGGAAGCCCGGATCGAAAGTGCCCTTGATCATACGCTCGCCATGCACCTCGAGAATTTTCGAGCCGGCGAAGCCGCCCATCAGCGCTTCACGCACCTTGGCCGGATCGGCACCGTTCCTGGCGGCGAACAACAGGGCTTCGGCGACCGCCTGGATGTTCAGGGCGACGATGATCTGGTTGGCGACCTTGGCAGTCTGGCCGTCACCGTTGCCACCGACCCGGGTGATATTCTTGCCCATGGCCTGCAGCAGCGGCAGGGCGCGCTCGAAGGTCTGCGCGCAACCACCAACCATGATGCTCAGGGTCGCGGCCTTGGCGCCGACTTCACCGCCCGATACCGGCGCGTCGAGGTACTGCGCACCCGTGGCCTTGATCTTCTCGGCGAACTGCTTGGTGGCGGTGGGGGAGATCGAGCTCATATCGATCACCACCTTGCCGGCGCCCACGCCTGCGGCAACACCGTCAGCGCGGAACAGCACGTCCTCGACCTGCGGGGTGTCCGGCACCATGATGATGATGAATTCGGCTTCCTGGGCGACCTGCTGTGGGGTGGCCAGGGCGATGGCGCCGGCGGCAATGAGGTCAACGGGAGCCGCGTCGTGATGCTCGGAGAGCAGCAGGGTGTGCCCGGCGTTCTGCAGGTTCTGCGCCATGGGCTTGCCCATGATGCCGGTGCCGATAAATCCGATTTTAGCCATGTGAATATGCCTCTTTATATTTGTCAGTCTTGCTGCTCAGATCGACGCAGACCTTGCGGGAGCGGGTCCAGAGTCAGTGATCAGATCGCGTTATGGGTTTTCATCCAGCCGAGGCCGGCAGCGGTGGTGGTTGCCGGCTTGTATTCACAGCCGATCCAGCCCTGGTAGCCGATGCGGTCCAGGTGCTCGAAGAGGAAGCGGTAGTTGATCTCGCCAGTACCCGGCTCGTGACGCCCGGGGTTGTCGGCCAGTTGCACGTGATTGATCAGCGCCAGGTTGTTGTCCAGGGTACGCGCCAGATCCCCTTCCATGATTTGCATGTGATAGATGTCGTATTGCAGGTACAGGTTGCTGCTGCCGGCCTTGGCGCGAATGGCCAGGGCCTGCTTGGTGGTGTTCAGGTAGAAGCCGGGAATGTCGCGGGTGTTGATCATTTCCATGACCAGCTTGATCCCGGCCTGCTCCAGCTGGTCTGCGGCGAACGTGAGGTTGTCGACCAACGTCGCCTCGATGGCGGCGCAGTCGTAACCCTGCGGACGAATGCCGGCCAGGCAGTTGATCTGCGTATTGCCCAATACCTTGGCGTAGGCGATGGCCTGGTCGACGCCGGCACGGAACTCCTCGACCCGCTCCGGGTGGCAGGCGATACCGCGCTCGCCCTTGGCCCAATCGCCGGCGGGCAGGTTGAACAGCACCTGCTCAAGTTTATTGGCATCCAGTCGCGCCTTCAGCGCCTCGGCCGGGAAGTCGTAGGGAAACAGGTACTCGACACCGCTGAAACCGGCAGCGGCGGCAGCGGCGAAACGATCCAGAAAGTCCACTTCGGTGAACAGCATGGACAGGTTGGCAGCAAAGCGGGGCATGTGATGCTCCTTGTTCAGGTAGCCCGGATGCAGTCCGGGCCAGGGATTAACAGGCAAAATCAGTCCAGCGGCATGATGCTGGTGGGCGCATCTTCGCCATTGGTGGCCAGGGCCTCGAACTCGTTGATCGCGTCGATCTCGGTACCCATGGCGATGTTGGTCACTCGCTCAAGGATGATCTCGATAACTACAGGTACCTGGTACTGCGCCATCCAGGCTTCGGCCTGCTCGATGGCCGGGCGCAAGTCTTCCTGGCGGCGTACACGGATCGCCTTGCAGCCGAGACCCTCGACCACGGCGATGTGATCGACCCCATAACCCGCGACTTCCTCCGAGTTGATGTTGTCGAAGGCCAGCTGCACGCAGTAGTCCATGTCGAAACCGCGCTGGCTCTGGCGGATCAAGCCGAGGTAGGCGTTGTTCACCAGGATGTGCAGGTAAGGCAGTTTGAACTGCGCACCTACGGCCAGCTCCTCAATCATGAACTGGAAGTCGTAGTCGCCGGACAGTGCGACGATCTTGCGCTCGGGGTCAGCTACGCGCACACCCAGTGCCGCCGGGATGGTCCAGCCCAGTGGCCCGGCCTGACCGCAGTTGATCCAGTGCCGCGGCTTGTAGACGTGCAGAAACTGCGCGCCAGCGATCTGTGACAGACCGATGGTGCTGACGTAGCAGGCATCTTTGCCGAACGCGTTGTTCATGCACTGGTAGACGCGCTGCGGTTTCATCGGCACGTCTTCGAAGTTGGTCTTGCGCAGCAGCGTACTCTTGCGCTCCTGGCAGTCGGCGGCCCAGTGGCTGCGGTCTTTCAGGCGGCCGGCGGCCTTCCACTCGCTGGCCACCTGGACGAACATGGCCAGGGCGGCGCCAGCATCGGAAACGATGCCAAAGTCCGGCGAGAAGACGCGGCCGATCTGGGTTGGCTCGATATCGACGTGCACAAAGGTACGGTCTTTTGTGTACACCTCAACCGAGCCGGTGTGCCGATTGGCCCAACGATTACCCACGCCAAGTACGAAGTCCGAAGCCAGCATGGTGGCGTTGCCGTAGCGGTGGCTGGTCTGCAAACCGACCATGCCGGCCATCAACGGGTGATCGTCGGGGATGCAGCCCCAGCCCATCAATGTCGGGATTACCGGCACGCCAACCAGTTCGGCAAACTGCAGCAGCAGCGCCTCGGCTCCGGCGTTGTAGATGCCGCCACCGGCAACGATCAATGGCCGCTCGGCAGCGTTGAGCATGTGCAGGGCTTTCTCGATCTGCGCCCGGCTGGCCGCTGGCTTGTATGGCTGCAGCGGTTGATAGGTGTCGACGTCGAATTCGATTTCACCCATCTGCACATCGAATGGCAAGTCGATCAATACCGGCCCCGGCCGGCCCGAGCGCATTACGTGGAAGGCCTGCTGGAATACTCGCGGCACCAGGGCCGGCTCACGCACGGTAACTGACCATTTGGTGACGGGCTTGGCGATCGACTCGATGTCCACCGCCTGGAAATCTTCCTTGTACAAACGGGCACGCGGCGCCTGACCGGTGATGCACAGGATCGGAATGGAGTCGGCAGAGGCCGAGTACAGGCCGGTGATCATGTCGGTCCCGGCCGGGCCGGAGGTGCCGATGCACACGCCGATATTGCCGGCCTTGGCGCGGGTATAACCTTCGGCCATGTGCGAGGCGCCCTCGACATGGCGGGCGAGGATATGCCGAATACTGCCGTCCGCTTTCAAGGCGGAATACATCGGGTTGATGGCTGCACCCGGTATGCCAAAGACGACGTCGATACCTTCCTTGCGCATTACCGCCACTGCTGCATCGATTGCTCTCATACGCGCCATAAAAAATTCCTCCAGGCTTTAGTCGATATTTTTTCTACATGCCTAAAGCATGATGGCAACGGGTTAATGCGGTAAATTGCAGGATTCAGCATTTCTGTCGGTATCAGGAGTATCGAATGGACCGTTATACGGCGTTGCACAGTTTTGTTTTGGTGGCCGATCACGGCAGCTTTGCCGCTGCCGCGCTGGTCGAAGGGGTGACCCCGGTGGTGATGGGCCGGCGGCTCGACATGCTCGAACGCCATTTGGGGGTCAAGCTGATGCATCGCTCGACCCGCGGTCTGTCGCTGACCGATCTGGGCGAGCAATACCTGGAGCGGGCCCGCGGCTTGCTGCGTGACTTCGCCGAGGCCGATGCCAGCATTACCCACGGCAGCCATTCGGTGAGCGGGCACTTGGTGGTGTCGGCGCCTGCGGCGTTTGGCCGTCGGCATATCGCGCCCCACGCCCCGGCGTTTCAGGCGCGTTATCCGGAGCTGAACCTGTCGTTCAACCTGACCGACAGCGTGGTCGACCTGGTGCGTCAGGGCTACGACATGGGCATTCGCATCGGCGAAGTGACTGACCCCAACTACGTGGCGGTCAAGCTGTTCGCCAATCGGCGGGTGGTCTGCGGTTCGCCGGACTATTTTCAGCGTCACCCGGCTCCGCAATCCCTCGAAGACCTTGCCCAGCACAACTGCCTGGCGTTCAACCTGCAGGGTGGCCAGCAGCGCGGCTGGACCTTCCTGCGCGATGGCAAGCAGGTGGCGGTCAAGGTCTCCGGCAATCTCGATTGTAATGACGGCGAACTCCTCTATGACTGGGTCAAGCAGGGCTTGGGTATCGGCTGGCGCTCGACCTGGGAGATCCAGGCCGAGCTCAAGCGCGGGCAATTGGTGACGGTGCTCGACCAGTTCGCCATGCCGGCCTACGATATTCAGGCGGTCTATCCGCAGCAGCGTTATCTGCCCGCCAAGGTGCGTTTCTTCATCGACTACCTAAAGGCGATCTACAACACGCCGGGGTACTGGGAAGGATGAGTTACGGACGTCTTTGTATACAAACAATATTTTAAATGTACTAAAAATATTATTTATTGTGTACGATTTATTGGTTGGGCTTATCCCCGCCTGTCCGCTGTGGGCGATGGCACCAGTGGGAACTGGCCTTGCTTTCATCCACTTTCGAGGAGGGCTTCAGATATGAGCGCTTTGAACCTGCACACCGCGACCACCATCAGCAACCGGGCTCTGGCGCTTGGGCGCGAGCTATCTGCCGCGCCCTTGACCGTGGCCGTGCTGGATGCGGGTGGTCACCTGATTAGCCTGCAGCGTGAAGACGGTGCCAGCCTGTTGCGCCCGCAGATCGCCATCGCCAAGGCCTGGGGCGCAGTGGCGCTGGGCAAAGGTTCGCGGGCGATCGCAGCCGATGCGCAGCAACGACCCGCCTTCATTGGTGCGCTGAATAACCTGGCGGACGGTAAGTTGCTGCCCGCCGCGGGCGGGGTGTTGATTCGTGATGCACGCGGCGAGGTGATCGGCGCGATTGGCATCACCGGCGACACCTCGGATATCGATGAGCAGTGTGCAATCGGCGCGGTGCAGGCGGCGGGGCTCAAGGCTGACGCGGGGCAAGCGTAGAACGCAGAAGGGTGGCGGACCAAGTACAAGAGCACCGCAGCCTGTAGGAGGGGCCTTGGCCGCGAACCACCGTGTGCACCGCGCGGATTTGTCGACCGTTCGCGGGCAGATGCTCTGCACCGTTACCCCACCCAGATCAGAGGATCAGGCGCGGGTGACCTGCTCGGAGGCGGCGCTCTGGCTTTCGTCGATCTCGCAGCCCTTGATCACCAGGCGGATGATGGTCTGGGCGGCGGCTTCGTAGTCGGCGTCATCCAGGCTGGCCTTGCCGGTTACAGTGGCGATCTGCCAGTCGAAGTCGGCATAGGTCTGCGTCGCGGCCCAGATGCTGAACATCAGATGGTGGGGGTCGATCGCGGCCATCAACCCCTGGCCGATCCAGCGCTGGATGCAGGTGATGTTGTGCTGGGCCTGGGCGTTGAGTTGTTCAGCCTGCTCAGCGGACAGGTGCGGTGCACCGTGCATGATCTCGCTGGCAAATACCTTGGAGGCTGAGGGCAGTTCGCGGGAAATACGAATCTTCGAGCGGATATAGGCGGTGAGTACGTCAGCCGGTTTACCGGGCTGATTGAACGGCGCCGAGGCGTCCAGTAATGGCTCGATAATGCTTTCGAGCACCTCGCGGTAGAGGTTCTCTTTCGACTTGAAGTAGTAATAGACGTTGGGCTTTGGCACGCCGGCCTTGGCGGCGATATCGCTGGTCTTACTGGCGGCAAAGCCCTTGTCGGCGAATTCTTCACTGGCTGCGCGCAAAATCAGCTCTTTGTTGCGCTCGCGAATACTGGTCATAAGCCCCTGTGCTTGCATGTGCCGCCCGGCGCTGGGCGGCGGTCGAGCATGGTAGCACCGGCCCTGCGCCTGGCTCAAGCCGGCGCTGGCTGGGGGGTTGGATAGCTTAACTGACTTCCTGGTCAGTTTATTGTGTACAAAAATAAGCTTTTCTGTTTCTATCTTTGCCACTGAATTTCATAACAAAACGTCTCGGTTCCCAGAACACAGGAGGCTCGCTGTGCATCATGCGCAACTGCTCGACCCTTTCGGTCGGCGCATCACCTACCTGCGACTGTCAGTTACCGACCGCTGCGACTTCCGTTGCACCTACTGCATGAGCGAGGACATGGTCTTCGCTCCGCGTGCGCAGGTTCTCAGCCTTGAAGAACTCTATACCGTGGCGGACGCCTTTATCGGCCTCGGGGTCAAGCGCATCCGCATCACCGGTGGCGAGCCGCTGGTGCGCAAGAACCTGCTCAGTTTGTTGCAGCGCCTGGGTCAGCGCAGCGAGCTGGATGATCTGGCCATCACCACCAACGGCTCGCAACTGGCCGAGCTGGCCCCGCAGTTGTGCGCGGCCGGGGTCAAACGCCTGAACATCAGCCTGGACTCACTCAAGCGCGAACGCTTTGCAGCCTTTACCCGGCGCGACAAGCTCGACCAGGTGCTGGCCGGCATCGAGGCAGCTCGGGCAACCGGCTTCGTCAGAATCAAACTCAATGCGGTGGTGCAGAAAGGCCGCAATGATGACGAGGTGCTCGACCTTGTCGAGTTCGCCATGGCCCGTGGTCTGGACATCAGCTTTATTGAGGAAATGCCGCTGGGCAGTATTTCCAGCCACCAGCGCGAGCAGACTTTCTGCTCCAGCGACGAGGTGCGCGAGCGTATCGAGCAGCGTTATGCCCTGGTGCGCAGCAGCAAGCTGACTGGCGGGCCATCGCGCTACTGGCAGGTGGTCGGCAGCGACACCCAGGTCGGCTTTATCTCGCCGCATAGCCATAACTTCTGTGGCGACTGCAACCGGGTGCGGGTCACCGCCGAGGGCAAACTGGTGCTCTGCCTGGGGCATGACAATGCCCTGGACCTGAAAGGCCTGATGCGCGCCCACCCTGGTGATAGCCAGCGGCTGCGCGAAGCCTTGCTCAATGCCCTGCAGCTCAAGCCCGAACGTCATCATTTCCAGGCCGACGAGCAGGTGCAGGTCATCCGTTTTATGAGCATGACTGGCGGCTAACCCCACTCCAGCATGGATGCGCAAGGCCAGTGCCAGGGTTTGCCCGTGAGCAGCAGAGCGAAATTGCAGTGCTGAACAGTCGCTAAAAGGTTGAAGCCAATCTGGATACCGAGCGCATCGGCCTGCAACAGTGGGCGCTGGAGTTTATTGATCGCAAGAAGCTCAAGGACGCTCAATCGCAAGGATGCGTACCGCGCCTACTGCGGTTACCTCACACAAAAGGGCATGGCAAACATGCCATCCCCTTTTGCTGCAAGTGGCCGTCTACCCGGCAATTCGTATCAAGCGCTTAGAAGTGGTACTTCACCAACGCTTGCACAGCCGTCTGGTCGAAGCCATCGGTAGAGCCATCGATGGGCTTGACCCCGTATTTGTTGTGCCACATGTTCAGCTCGGTGCCGACGTAGAGCTGGCGCTCCTTGCCGAACAGGGCCTTGCCTGCGTCCCACTTGACCTGGATCGAGGAACCCACCGAGGTCTGGGTGCCGGCGTCGCGCGACGGCGAGCGCCAGTCGAGGTAGCCGTCCACCAGGAAATCCTGCTGGCCCAGGCTGAATGGGTAGGCGGCGGTGACGGTCAGCTGGGTGGCGTAGCCGTTGCTTTCGCGGTCGGCGAAGAACACATGGTTGTTGATCTTCACCCGGTACAGATTGGTCTTGAAATAGCGGAAACCGGGAACGTCCCAGTCCAGGCCGACGCCGTACAGGTAGTTCTCGGTACTGGGGCCGCCGTCGCCCTTCTCATAGGTGAATGCGGCCAGCACGTCCTTGAGTGGACCGGCGGCGAGCTTCTGCCCAGTCAGCCAGCTGAGGCTGAGGCGCGGGGAGAATTCCATGTAGTAGAAACTGTTCTTGTCGTCCTTGCGGAAGGTGCCGTTGTTGAAGTTGCCGCGCGCTTGCGTATTGTCGGCGCTGACATAGTCGGCGAAGTAGAAAATATCGCCCCAGGCCCAGCCGCTGGCGTGCTCGAAGGTGAAGGTGGTCTGGGTGCGCTGCTGCTCGGCATTGAAGTTCATGCGCTGGAAATTTTCGCCATAAAGGTAGGACAGGCTGTTGTCCTGCCAGTAGAGCATGTCGCCGGCGACGGCACCCTGGGCGGCGAGCAGGCTGGCCGCAAGGGCGAGGCCATGGGGCAGATGGTTGCGCTTCATTGGGTCTTCCTTATTTTTAGGACTTGCAAGGTTGCTCGACCCTGTGGCTAACCACAGGGTTGTATGGGGAGGTAGTCTGGTTGGGGCAGTCGGCTCAGCTCAGCCGGGCATTTGTTTTGAGCTCGCTGCCAGGCTGCTTGAGATCGGCCTCGTCGTTCTGGCGGTTTTGCAGAACGGAGTGCAGGTGTGCCTCGGGCTCGTAATCGTTTTCTTCCAGTTTCACATGCTCTTCCGGGAGGAAGATGTTCAGCAGAATGGCGCTGAGGGCACCGATGGTGATTGGCGAACCGAAGATGTTTTTCAAGGTGTCCGGCATATGCGACAGCGCATCCGGCACGGCTGCCACACCAAGACCAAGGCCGAGTGAGATGGCCACGATCAGCACATTGCGCCGATGCAGGCCGGCTTCGCTGAGAATCCTGATCCCAGCCACCGCAACGGTGCCGAACATGATCAGGGTGGCACCGCCCAGAACCGGCTTGGGCATCAACTGCAGGACCGCGCCGATCGCCGGGAACAACCCAAGCACAATGAATATCCCCGCAACATAAAACGCAACGTGGCGGCTGGCGACCCCGGTGAGCTGGATGACGCCGTTGTTCTGGCTGAAAGTCGTCATCGGCAGGCTATTGAACATCGCCGCCATGGCCGAGTTGCAACCATCGGCGAGGACGCCGCCCTTGATCCGGCGCAGGTACAGCGGACCCTTGACCGGTTGCTTGGAAATGATCGAGTTGGCGGTCAGGTCACCAGCGGTTTCCAGTGGCGTGATCAGGAAAATTACCGCGATTGGTACAAACGCCACCCAGTCGAAACTGAAGCCGTATTTGAACGGCACCGGCACGCTGACCAATGGCACTGCGGCCATGCTGGAGAAATCCACCCGACCGTTGAACCAGGCGACGGCAAAACCCAGGGCCAAGCCGATGATCACCGCGGACAGGCGCACGGCCTGAGACTTGAAGCGGTTGAGTACGACTATGGTGACCAGTACCAATGCCGCTAGCCCGAGATGGTGCAGCGCGCCGAAGTCGGCTGCGCCATAGCCGCCGGCGATATCGGTCATTGCCACCTTGATCAGCGACAGGCCGATCAGGCAGATGATGGTGCCGGTGACCACCGGGGTGACAACCTTGCGTAGTTTTGAGATGACCTGGCTGAAGGCAATCTCGACGAAGGCTGCGCAAAAGCACACGCCGAACAAGGTGGCGAGTATTTCCTCCTCGCTGCCGCCGCGGCCCTTCACCAGAAAACCGGCGCTGAGGATGGCGCTGAGAAAGGCGAAACTGGTGCCTTGCAGGCACAGCAGCCCTGAGCCGATCGGGCCGATGCGTTTGGCTTGAACGAAGGTTCCGAGGCCGGACACGAACAGCGCCATGCTCACCAGATAGGGCACATAGGCGCCCAGGCCGAGCACGTTGCCGACGATCAGGGTCGGGGTAATGATACCGACGAAGCTGGCCAGTACATGCTGCAGGGCGGCGAAGATGGCCGGTGCGAAAGCAGGGCAGTCATCCAGTTGGTATATCAGGTCGTTGTTGCCCGCTGATGGAGCTGGTGTGGGCGTGGTGCGAGTCGTGGTCATGTCAGAGCCTGCCAGTTGTTTTTATATGGTCAAGGGCTTGCACGAGGCTTCACGGCGCCTCTAGCTGAACGTCATTGAAACTGTCTGATCGATCAGGATGGCTGACTATAGCAACTTGTCCACAAAGGCATAAACAATTTATTTTTAAATTGTGCACAATGAATGGCTTGGCGGACAGCAGATGCCCTGGCTGGCAGTTGATTGCCGCCGAGAACGGCGTATTGCTTACGCCCTACGGGTGGTTTCGCTGTCGCGATTGTGTGCAGGTCGCAGGACGAGCCGGGTGGCGCTCCGCTCGGAGCGCAGCGAGAGCACGCCATTTTTGTGCCGCGCCGATAATCAATGGTGCACAGCCTGCGGCGAGTTACACCTTACGAATCGCGGATTGCACGAGGTAATTGGCGTTCCACCGGAGCGCAGCGATAGCCCGCCGGATGACTGTCGCCGCTCAGTGGCGCGCTTGCAGGTCGCGGGCGACGTGTTCGGCAAGGCCGCTGCCGGCCTCGCTCATGGTCAGGTAAGTGTGGTCGGCTCCAGCGGCCTGGATGCGCTGGGCGATGTCTTCATACATGGCGTGAGAAACGATTAGGCCTTTGAAACCGCGTTCGCGTAGTTTTTGAGTGGAAATGATTTTAGCTTCGGCATCGTTCATGGCGAGGATCACCGCTTTGACATCTGGCATTTCCAGGTTCTGCCAGAACATCTGGTCTTCGCCATCGGCGAATTTCACACGGCGTCCGGCTTTACTGCTCAGCTCGATCATCACTGGGTCGGAGTCGAGGCTGAACAGTTTGAAGCCCTTTTCACTGAGGTGGTCGTAGGCGGCGCGGCCGGTACGGCCCATGCCCATGATCAGGATTTGTGCATCGTCGAGCGAGACTGGCTGCTCGTCAGGATGGCGGATGTTGCGTTCCAGCGGGATCAGGCGCCTGGCCAGCCGCTCATAGAGCGGGTGGGCAAAGCGGTTCAGTTGCGCGGAAATAACGAAGGACAGGGCTACGGTGATGGCCAGCGGGATGAGCCATTGCGGCAGCACCACACTGGCCACGATCAGGCCAAACTCGCTGTAGTTGGTCAGGCTGACGCCACTCAGAAAGGCGCTGCGCGCCCGCAGGCGGAACATCAGGAATAGGCCGAAAAACAGCAGACCTTTGAGCGGCAGCAGCAGTGACATCACCAGGGCGAAGACCATGGCATCGGCATCCGGTAGGCCACCAATGCCGATCTGCAGGAAGAAACCAACCAGAAATACTTCCTTGATACTCCATAGCGAGTTCGACAGTTCGCCGGCACGCGGGTGTTTGGCCAGCATGGCGCCAAACGCCAGGGCACCGAGTTCAGAGCTGAGTCCAAGCGACTCAAAGCCGTAGCCGCCCACGACCAGAGCCAGCAACAGGCCGAGCAATACCATCAGCTCTTCGTGGCCGCTGGCATCCAGCAGGCGGAACAGTAGTGGGCGCAAAAGGGGCAGGGCGAACACAAGCAAGGCCCAGGCCGAAGGCACTTCGCCGCTGGCCAGACTCATCACCAGCAGGGCGAGCAAGTCCTGGATGATGAGTACGCCGATGGCCACGCGGCCATGGAAGGCGCGCAGCTCGCGCTTGCCCTCCAGCACTTTGGCCGCCAGCACCGTGCTGGAAAACGACAGGGCGATTGCTAGCAGTAGCCCCTCTTGCCAAGGCAGGTCGAGGATCAGCAGGATGGCCGGCAAGAAGATCAGGCTT
Organism: Pseudomonas sp.; assembly: GCA_030656145.1. Lineage (GTDB taxonomy): Bacteria > Pseudomonadota > Gammaproteobacteria > Pseudomonadales > Pseudomonadaceae > Aquipseudomonas. The sequence goes on along the minus strand of JAUSOF010000033.1, from coordinate 184,307 downwards.
GATATGGTGAAGTGCAGGAGGCCGCCGCCAATGACTTCGCGTTTGATCAGATTGCTAAGTTTTAGCTTGAGGCCGACGGTAAACAGCAGCAGGAGAACGCCAAGGTGGGCGATATGCTCCAGCGCGGCGCTGTCGCGTGGGCCTACACCCACGTGTTCGCCAAAGGTTGCGAGGGCGAATCCTGCGGCCAGATAGCCGACCAGCGGCGGCAGACCTATGCCACGCACGGCTAGGCCCATGACGAAGGCGAAAGCGATCCAGGTGGCTTCGATCATGGGCTGTCCTTATGGGCTTGAGGTCAAAAAGCCGGACATTGTAACGGGCTTTCCGCAGCGGTTGTCCAGTGCCAGTCCTGTTCCAGAGCGCGGCGCGGTGGTGTGCGGTTTAATTGTTTGCCTGCAAGGCTTACTGCGCTATGGCTGGCTGCCACTTGATAGGTCTTGATCCCGGCTTTGTCAGGCCCCGGCACAAAAAAGCCGCTCACTCTAGGTGAGTGAGCGGCTTCGGGTGAAAGGGTCTGCAGTACTTGTCAGCCCCTCTCAGTCGAGCTGCGCGCCTTGGGCGATCCAGGTGCCGATCAAGTCACGTTCTTCCTGGGTCATCTGGGTGATGTTGCCCAGCGGCATGATCTGCGAGGCGACGGTCTGGGCATGGATCTTCGCGGCCTGGGCCTTGATCTGCTCCGGCGTGTCGAGCATGAAGCCGGCAGGCGCCGCGCTGAACATCGGGCTGCTCGGTGTGGCCGAGTGGCACACGCTGCAGCGTTCCTGAATCACGCTGTTGACCTGGGCAAAGTCGCCAGTAGCAGTGCCAGCGGGGGCAGTCGGCTCAACCATCTGTGCGGTTGCTGCCTGCTCGACGGTCTGGGGTGCGGCGGTCGCTTTCGACTTCATTTGCGGGCCGGTGACAAACGCCAGGCAGATCATGCCCAGGGCGGCGGCAGGCAGGGTCCAGACGTATTTGTTGCTGTCGTGGCGGGTGTTGAAGTAGTGGCGCACCAGTACCGCCAGCATCGCGATGCCCGCCAGGATCAGCCAGTTGTATTGGCTGCCGTAGGTGCTCGGGAAGTGGTTGCTGATCATGATGAACAGCACCGGCAATGTGAAGTAGTTGTTGTGGCGCGAACGCAACAGGCCTTTGGCCGGCAGGCTTGGGTCGGGGGTGGTGTTGTTTTCGATGGCCTTAACCAGTGCGCGCTGGGCGGGCATGATGGTGAAGAACACATTGCCGACCATGATGGTGCCAATGATCGCACCGACATGGATATAGGCCGCGCGACCGCTGAAAATCAGGTTGAAGCCATAGGCTGCAGCGATCAGCAAGACGAACAGCACGGCGCCGAGCAGGGCCGGGCGCTTGCCCAGAGCCGAATTGCAGAGAAGGTGGTAGGCCATATAGCCCACAATCATTGAGCCGAAACCGATGGCAATGGCCATTCCCGGCGCCAGATCAATACCGGGCTTGACCAGGTAAAGACTCGGATTGAGGTAGTAGACCACCAGCATCAGGGCCACGCCTGACAGCCAGGTGGCGTAAGCCTCCCATTTGAACCAGTGCAGGTTTTCCGGCATTTGTGGTGGAGCCAGTTTGTATTTTTCCAGGTGGTAGATGCCGCCACCATGGATCGCCCAGAGGTCGCCGGCCAGCCCCTCGCGTGGATTGGAACGGTTGAGGTTGTTTTCCAGCCAGACGAAATAGAACGATGCGCCGATCCAGGCGATGCCGGTGATCATATGGATCCAGCGGATACCCAGGTTCAGCCACTCAGTAAAATGCGCTTCCATTATCAGTACCTCTCCCCAGTGCCGGCACGCCGGTCTCCTGGGCTTCTCTTATTGGTGGGGGGCGAGGAGCAGTTGTTCCTCGTCGCTAAAGAAATGCTCATCACAGTTGTTGCCAGAACCACTGCGATCAACCACCAGGAAGTCATCCCGCTTTTCGATCGTCAGCACCGGGTGGTGCCAGACGCCGCGATGGTAATTAATGCCCTGCCTGCCGTTGCTGCGGAAGGCGCGGACCAACTCCGATTCAGGTGCATCGCCAACTGGCGCGACCACAATCAGAAAGGGGTTGCCGAGCAGCGGAATAAACGCCTGACTGCCCAGCGGGTGACGCTCCAGCATGCGAATGGTCAGCGGCATCTCCAGCGCCTCGGCACTGAAAATGCTGATGATCGCCTTATCCTCTGGCTGTGCGGTCTCGACCGTGGCCAGTTTGTGATAGCGGCGCGTGGAGCCATTGTTGATCATGAAGAATTCGCTGCCTTCGGTTTCGATAACGTCACCAAAGGGGGCGAAGGCTTCTTTGCTTAACGGCTCGATGATCAATGTGCGCATGTGGGTCTTCTGTTTTTGAGTTCGGTTGCGTGTGCGTTTGTGTAGGAGCCAGGCGGACGGCTGAGTCCTTGCTGGCGATCCTTTCAGATATTGATCGCCGGAGTGCCGGACCACAGCAAGCTGGCTCCTACGGTTACTTGATTTTTCCGAACAGACGCAGACGGCTGATACCACCGTCCGGGAATACGTTCACCCGTACGTGGGTAATCGTGCCCAGCGCCTTGATCTGCTCGCTGAACTCGTGCTCGGCGTGCATCGAAAGCTTCTGGCTTGGCAGCAGTTCGCGCCAGAACAGGCTCTGGGTCTCGATCTGGCTGTCGGTACCGCCTTTGACGAAGGCCGCCTGGATCGAGCAGCTGTCCGGGTAGTTGCCTTTGAAGTGCAGGGTGTCGACGACGATGCGTTCGATCTCGCCCGGATGGCCGAGGGCGACGATCACCCAGTCGTTACCGGGGGTACGGCGACGCGCAGTTTCCCAACCATCGCCCATGTTGATACCACGGCCCGGATTGAGGATGTTGCTCATACGTCCGAAGTGTTCGTCCGAACAAGCCAGGGCGCGACCGCCATTCAGTGCGCAAGCCAGGTCAACTTCTTCGTTGTCACCTACGTTAGACCAGTCGCGGAACGGCACGCCGTAGACGCGCAGACGGGCGACGCCGCCGTCTGGGTAGATGTTGAAGCGCAGGTGGGTGAAGGCCTGTGCATCGGCAATTTCATGGTAGTGGTGGCTGTTGCCCTGCAGTTCGACTGCGGCCAGCACTTCAGTCCACTCGGTGGCGTCGGTCGGGTCGCCTGCGGCGACAAAGCAGCCTTCTAGGGACGCCGACGGTGGGAAGTTGCCGGTGAAGAAGCTGGTGTCGATGTCCACACCCTTGATCGAACCTGCTACGCCCAGGCGGATCACCGCGCTGTCGTAACCTTCGAAGCGCTTGCGGCGTGACTCCCAGCCATCCATCCACTTGCCGTTGTCATCGAACACGCCCTCCTTCCATACGGCCGGGGTCGGCTGGAACAGACGGTTAACGTCGGCGAACCAGTCGTCGGTAACCGAGATGGCCTGGGTGCCCAGGCGGGCGTCGGCCAGGTTGACGTATTTCTCAAAGGGTACGGCGTAAGCTTTCATGGAATGTCTGCCTTAGATGATGGCGTTAGGAGAGGGCGGTGGGCTTGCGGCCTAAAGCTGCTGCAAGCGCAGCAGCGCAATCTTGTTGATCTCGGCCAGGGCGCAGGCGAATTCCTGCTCCGGGGAGTTGTGAATTCGCTCCTCGAAGGCCGCCAGGATCTGGTGCCGATTGCTGCCTTTCACCGCCATGATGAAGGGGAAGCCGAACTTGGCTTTGTAGGCATCGTTCAGTTCGGTAAAGCGGGCGAACTCTTCTGCGGTACAGGCGTGAATGCCCGCACCAGCCTGCTCCGACGTCGAAGAGGCGGTCAACTCACCGCGTACGGCTGCCTTACCGGCCAGGTCCGGGTGAGCATTGATCAATGCCAGCTGCGTCGCATGGCTGGCACTGAACAACAGGTCGGCCATGCGCTGATGCAGGCCGTTGATTTCGTTAATGGTTTCGTCCTGGCCCAGGTCAAACGCCTTTTCGGCGACCCAGGGCGAGTGCTCGTAGATGTCGGCGAAGACGTTGACGAAGTCTTCACGGCTCAAACGGGACGGGGTCAGGGTTTGAAAACGGCTCATTTCGAGCTCTCCTTGGACGGCTGATCGTGCAACGGATGGGTCGCGTACCAGTGTTGGGCGATGTCGACGCGGCGTGCGCACCAGACTTTTTCGTGGCTCTGCACGTATTCAAGGAAGCGCGCCAGTGACGCCAGACGCGCCGGACGGCCAAGCAGGCGGCAGTGCATGCCGATCGACAGCATCTTCGGCGCGCCAGCCACACCTTCGGCGTAGAGCACATCGAAGGCGTCTTTCAGGTATTCGAAGAAGTCATCACCCTTGTTGAAACCCTGCACCTGGGTGAAGCGCATGTCGTTGGTGTCCAGGGTGTAAGGAATCACCAGGTGCGGTTTGGCTGCGCTGCTGGCCGGGTCCCAGTAGGGCAGGTCATCGTCGTAGGTGTCGCTGTCATACAGGAAGCCGCCTTCCTCGCGCACCAGGCGGCGGGTGTTCGGGCCGGTACGACCGGTGTACCAACCCTGCGGACGCTGGCCAGTCAGTTCGGTGAGGATGCGGATGGCTTCGAGCATATGCTCGCGCTCCTGGGCCTCATCCATGTTCTGGTAGTCGATCCAGCGGTAGCCGTGGCTGCAGATCTCGTGACCGGCGGCGACCATCGCCTTGATCGCATCCGGGTGACGCTGCGCGGCCATGGCCACGGCGAAGATGGTCAGCGGGATGTTGTGTTTCTGGAACAGGTTGAGCAAACGCCAGACGCCGGCACGGCTGCCATACTCGTAGAGCGATTCCATGCACAGGTTGCGCTGGCCTTGCAGCGGCTGCGCGGAAACCATCTCGGAGAGAAACGCCTCGGATTCCTTGTCGCCGTGCAGCACGTTGCGCTCGCCGCCTTCCTCGTAATTGAGAACAAACGACAGGGCGATGCGCGCATCATTCGGCCAGTGCGGGTGGGGCGGGTTGTTGGCGTAACCGATCAGGTCGCGTGGGTAGTCAGCGCTCACTGCAGTCTTCCTTTTTGGCATTGTTGCGGGTACTGGGTTGGCCCTGGGTAGGGTGGCTAGCCGCGATGGATCAATTGTATACAAAGTGCATTGTATTTTGTAAATCGAAAATTTGCTTATTTTGTAAAAACACACCGCTTCAGCAAAATACCCAGGCCAGATGTTTTATCTGGAATGTACGGGTTTGCGCGTTTCTGCTCGGCTTTGTTCCCTGGCAAGCGGGTGGCAGCTGTGCGGGTTGAAGGCCGCTGTTATTGTGTACAACTAAGTTAAAGATTGTCTTATATATTTTTTCGACATGCTATGCTGCCGCAGGTCAAGGCCGCCAAAGCCTGAAAAATCTGTCGAATTCACAACAAGTAGAGGAGGTGTGGTGCCTGCCTGGGCTTGTGCTCAGCGTAGACGCCCTTAAGCGATGGGACGATTGACTACACATGTTCTAGATGCCGCGCACGGCTGCCCTGGCAGCGATCTGAAGGTTGAGCTGTACCGGGTCGAAGGCGCTCGATTAGAGCTGCTTGGCAGCGTGTTGACCAATAGCGATGGCCGCTGTGATGCGCCGGTGCTGCAGGGCGATGATTACCGCTCGGGCGTCTATCAGCTGCATTTTCATGCGGGTGATTACTACCGCGCCCGTGGCGTTGCTCTGCCTGAGCCGGCCTTTCTGGATGTGGTGGTGCTGCGCTTCGGCATCGATGCCAGCCAGGAGCACTACCACGTGCCGCTGCTGATTTCCCCCTACAGCTATTCCACCTACCGCGGTAGCTGAGGGCGATTGCCTGTTGTTCCTGGCCGGTGATTAAAGTGCTTGTTCGTGGCCAACCTTTTGCGTTGATTACATGTTTGTCGGGTGGCTGAGGCGTCGGAAGCTTCGACTCAAAAGCGTTACGGGTTACCTGGGGCATGGGGGTGTAGCGGGCGCGCCGTTGTTCTGCCTGGCTAGCCTATCTTCCCGCAATTAATAGGCTGTGCATAAAAATGCCGCTCACGTGTTTAGCGTGAGCGGCATTCAGATTGTTACGCGCTTTTAGTGTGGTCAGTTTCGGCGTCAGCAGCGCTAAAACAGGCAGACTCTTTGGTTCAGCTATCAGCTTTCGGGACGTGGCCAAACAGCGTCTGGGAAAAACGCATGCGTTCTTCCGGAGTCTCGGTTATGCCTTTTTTCGCCAGTTCGGCCAGTCGCGCTTCTACCGCGTGGGTGCGGTGGGTAAGGCCGCAGTCGTTGGCGATCTGAATATTCAGGCCGGGGCGCGCGTTGAGCTCGAGAATCAGTGGACCTTTCTCCTGATCGAGAACCATGTCCACACCGATATAGCCGAGGCCGCACAATTCATAGCAGCCTGCGGCAAGCTTCATAAAGCCATCCCAGTTGGGTAGCTGAACGCCGTCCACCGAGTTGGTGGTATCGGGGTGCTTGCTGATTTTATTGTTCAGCCAGGTGCCGCGCAGGGTCACGCCGGTAGCCAGATCTACGCCCACACCAATGGCGCCCTGGTGCAGGTTGGCCTTGCCGCCGGACTGGCGGGTCGGCAGGCGGAGCATGGCCATCACCGGGTAGCCCATCAGCACAATGATGCGAATGTCAGGCACACCTTCGTAGCTGATGCTCTTGAAGATCGGGTCGGGGGTTACACGGTACTCGATCAGTGCGCGGTCACGGTGACCGCCCAGTGAATAAAGGCCGGTGAGGATGCTGGAAATCTGGTGTTCAATTTCCTCGTGGCTGATGATTTTGCCAGAGACCGTCCTGTACTTGTCTTCAAAGCGGTCGGCGATGACCAGAATGCCGTCACCGCCAGCACCTTGCGCTGGCTTGACCACGAAGTCCGGGCGGTCGCCGATGATCTCGCGCAGCTTATCGATACCTTTTTCAGTCTCGATCACGCCATACATTTCCGGTACATCGATACCGGCTGCGATGGCGCGTTCCTTGGTGATGATCTTGTCATCGACAATCGGATACAGGTTGCGCTTGTTGTACTTCAGCACGTAGTCCGCATTGCGTCGGTTGATGCCCATGATGCCTTTGGCTTCAAGGGCCTTCCATGTTTTCCAGAGACCTAGCATTGCTCAATCCTTCAGGAAGGCTTTGAAGCGAAAAAGTTCGGTCAGGCGGTAGCCGCGATAACGGCCCATCGCCAGCATGAAGCCCACCAGGATCATCAGTACAGCCGGGAAGGTGAAGACGAAGTAGGTCAGCTGCGGCACGCTCATCAGCAGGTGAGCCAGGGTTGCGGCTACCAGGGTGCCAATGGCGACCTTGAAGGCATGACCACCGCCACGCTCTTCCCAGGTGATCGACAGGCGTTCGATGGTCATGGTCAGAATTACCATCGGGAACAGTGCCACCGAGAGGCCGCGATCGAGGCCGAGTTTATGGCTGAGCAGGCTGATTACCGCGATCAGTACCACCACAAAGGTCAAGACCACTGACAATCTGGGCAGCATTTGTAGCTTCAGGTGTTCGAGGTAGGAGCGTAATGACAGGCCCAGGGCGGTAATGATCGTGAACAGGATGATGCCGAAGCCCAGCTGGGTTTCACGGAAAGCCAAGGCAATCAGTACCGGCGTAAATGTCCCCAGGGTTTGCAGGCCGCCAAGGTTGCGCAGGATCAGGATCACCAGCACGCCGATGGGGATCACCATCATGATCTGGAAGGTCTGCTGGGTAGAAAGCGGCAGGCCGTAGAGGGAGTACTCAAGGAAGTCGGCGTCGGTGTTTTCGTCAGTCAGTTTGGCCAGGCGGATGGCGTTCATCTCGCTGTTGCTCAGGGTGAAATTGACTTGCGCCTGCTTGCCGCCCTCAAGCGTGACCAGGCTTTCATCGCCGACCCACCAGATCAGGCGGTCTGTAGGCATGCCTTGCTGGCCGGATTCGGGGTTGAAGTAGAGCCATTTTTCACCGTTGAAACTGCGTAGCCAAAGCTCAGGGCTTTGCTGGATATCGGCAGCGAGGCGTACGGTGTGCACGCGCTCCATTGGTACATGGGCAATGGACAGCAGCAGTTCGATGGCATTGGCTTTGTTTGCAGTGGAGGCATCGCCGCCCAGCAACAGTTTGACGTTGTCGTCGTTGACGTTGCTAACCCGCTTAATGGTCTCGCTGATGAAGGTTTCTACGTCGGCAGAGTGCTGGCGGATTGGCGCGAGCAGGGCTTCAGCGGCAATCTTCTCGGCACCTTCCACTGGGATGCTGTCGCGGAAAATCGGCCCCGTGCTTTTGGCTTGTTCGCCACTGTAGCGTTTGGTTAATACCAGCCGGTAGTAAAGGGTTTGTTTGCCGTTGGCGCGGCGGGCAGACCAGGTGACCTTGCGATTACCATTGGCGCGATTGATGCTCACGCCATAATTGTTGGAGATGAAGCTCTCGTTAAGGCTGACGTAGTCCTGATTCAGGGGTGGCACGAACATTTGCAGCTTGACCGGCTCGCGCGGGCTGGCCTGGAACTCGACTCTGGCGTCGATATTCCACAGGTCATCGGTTTCATCTTCGGTTAGCGGAATACCCAGAATGAAAATCTGGTAGGCCGTAATCAGAATGCCCAAACCCACCAGGAGCGTAATCAGGACTTTCAGATGCAGGTTAAGAGAGCGCATAGGTATTACTCATTAGGGGTGGCGCCAACGTTTGCGTCAGGGGTGCAGCCAGGTTTCCCTGCTGCGTATTTTAGGCTTGGGTCGACCAGTGCACTGAATCGTTTTAGCGCTTCAGAGCCGATCAATAACGGGTATTGGAATGCACTGCGGTCGGTCAAGTTCACTTCTATTGAACGCAACGCTTCACCCATGCAGATATCCAGCTGGATTACCGGGCGTGCGGTGTAGGTTTTTTCTTCTTCTGGATCATAGTCGCCCGCACGCCGTTTGATTCTGCTGATCCGTGCCAGCGGGCGCTCTATAGGGTGCGCATGGGTATCGTCAATCGCCAGGTAGAAACGCACCCAGGACTCTCCGTCACGCTTGAATCGCTCAATATCACGCGCGCTCAAAGAGGCCGTTTTGGCGCCAGTATCCAGCTTGGCGGGTACCTGCAGGCCGAGATTGAACAGCATGACGTATTCATTCAGGCCGTATATGGCCTTCTCTGAGGCGGCGAGGCCTATACCTGGCAGTAACAGTGTGCTGAACAGCAAGGCGAAGGGCTTGAGTCTCATAAATCCTAATAGATGTAGCGCGGTCGTCAGATAACAGGCCCCGCGGGCGATGCGGCATGGCGCGCTGCGCCTGGTTTTAACTCTAGCAAGCTCGGCCGTAAAACCAGGCCAGGCAAAGATGGGCCGCATTCTATCACGGAGGTTTTGCTGCTGCGACAGACGCTTATGTGCGTTTGATCGTGAGTAGGCGGCGCTACATAACTTTTTAGTATCCCGCAGATTGTCGACAGTGCAGGGTAGTTGTTTGACAAAAACTCCGCCTTCAGGTAATTTTTTGTCAAATCCAGAAGGTAGTGTCGACAATATGCCCGATATCGGTGAGTTGCCCCGCATCGTCCAAGATGACTCGGAAACGCTGTCTGAGCATGTTTTTCGCCGCATTCAAGCTGCCATCGTCAAAGGCGAGATCGCCCCAGGCAGCAAGATCTCCGAGCCGGAACTGGCGCGTACCTACGGCATTAGTCGCGGGCCGTTGCGCGAAGCGATTCACCGGCTGGAGGGTCAGCGCCTATTGGTGCGCATTCCTCATGTGGGCGCGCGGGTGGTGTCGCTCGATCACGCCGAGCTGATCGAGCTGTATGAGATTCGCGAGTCGCTGGAGGGCATGGCTTGCCGCCTGGCGGCCGAGCGCATGAGCCAGGCTGAAATAGATGACCTGCGCCGGGTGCTCGACCTGCATGAGCAGGATGAGGCCTTCAAGGCGGGTGTCGGCTATTACCAGCAGGAAGGCGATTTCGACTTCCACTACCGGATCATTCAGGGCAGCGGCAATCGCACCCTGGTGCAAATGCTCTGCGGCGAGCTGTATCAGTTAGTGCGCATGTACCGCCTGCAGTTCTCGGCCATACCCAACCGGCCGCGCCAGGCGTTTGCCGAGCACCACCGCATTCTTGACGCCATCGCCGAACGTGATGGCGAGCTCGCTGAGTTGTTGATGCGCCGTCATATCGGGGCATCCAAACGCAATATCGAGCGCCACTTCACCATGAACATGGAGCAGGGCGCGCCAACCAAGACAGCCAAACCCCGAGGTGAGTCATGAGTCAGCTTTCTATCCAGAGCAGTCCCGGTCAACGTTTTCGCGATGCAGTGGCCGCAGAGCATCCGCTGCAGGTTGTGGGTGCGATCAACGCCAACCATGCCTTGCTGGCCAAGCGCGCCGGCTTCAAGGCAATCTACCTGTCGGGCGGCGGTGTGGCTGCTGGCTCCCTCGGTCTGCCGGATCTGGGTATCACCGGGTTGGATGATGTGCTGACCGACGTGCGGCGGATTACCGATGTCTGCGACCTGCCGCTGCTGGTGGATGTCGACACCGGCTTTGGTTCTTCGGCGTTCAACGTGGCACGCACCGTCAAGTCGATGATCAAGTTTGGCGCCGCGGCGATTCACATTGAAGACCAGGTCGGCGCCAAGCGCTGCGGCCATCGGCCGAACAAGGAGATTGTCACCCTGCAGGAGATGGTCGACCGGATCAAGGCCGCAGTGGATGCGCGTACCGACGACAGTTTCGTGATCATGGCGCGCACCGATGCGCTGGCGGTGGAAGGCCTGAACTCGGCGCTGGATCGCGCAGAGGCTTGCATCGAGGCCGGCGCCGACATGATCTTCCCCGAGGCGATCACCGAACTGGCGATGTACAAGACCTTTGCCGACCGCCTCAAGGCGCCGATCCTGGCCAATATCACCGAGTTTGGCGCCACGCCGCTGTACACCACCGAAGAGCTGGCCAGCGTCGACGTGTCCCTGGTGCTCTACCCGCTGTCGGCCTTCCGCGCCATGAACAAGGCGGCGGAAAATGTCTACACCGCGCTGCGCCGTGATGGCACCCAGAAGAATGTGATCGACACCATGCAGACCCGCATGGAGCTCTACGAGCGCATCAACTACCACGCCTTCGAGCAGCATCTCGACGCGCTGTTCGCCGCCAAGAAATAACCGGCGCGCGAGCCGCTGCGGCCTGCGCATAACAAGAAATACCCGACCGGATCGGACGAGGAGAGACACCTGATGAGCACGACCCCAGAAACCACTACCCCGGGCTTCAAGCCGAAGAAATCCGTAGCCCTGAGCGGAACCGCCGCCGGTAATACCGCGCTGTGCACCGTCGGTCGCAGCGGGAACGACCTGCACTACCGTGGCTATGACATCCTCGATGTCGCCACTGCCTGCGAGTTCGAGGAAATCGCTCACCTGTTGGTGCACGGCAAGTTGCCCAATGCCGCCGAGCTGGCCGGTTACAAGGCCAAGCTCAAGGCCCTGCGTGGTCTGCCAGCGGCACTGAAAACCGCTCTGGAGCAGCTGCCGCCATCTGCCCACCCGATGGATGTGATGCGCACGGGTGTGTCGGTGCTGGGCTGCCTGTCGCCGGAGAAGGATGACCACAATCATCCAGGCGCGCGCGACATCGCCGACAAGCTGATGGCTTCTCTGGGCTCCATGCTGTTGTACTGGTACCACTTCAGCCATAACGGCAAGCGTATAGATGTGGAAACCGACGACGACTCCATTGGCGGTCACTTCCTCCACCTGCTGCATGGCGAGGCACCGCGCGAGTCGTGGGTGCGGGCTATGCACACCTCGCTGGTCCTCTATGCCGAGCACGAATTCAATGCCTCAACCTTTGCCTCGCGAGTGATCGCCGGCACGGGTTCAGACATGTTCAGCTGCATTGCTGGTGGCATCGGCGCGCTGCGCGGCCCCAAGCATGGCGGTGCCAACGAGGTCGCCTTCGAGATTCAGAAGCGCTACGACAATCCCGACGAAGCCGAGGCCGATATTCGTGCCCGCGTCGAAAAGAAAGAAGTGGTGATTGGTTTCGGTCACCCGGTCTACACCGTGAGCGATCCGCGCAACAACGTGATCAAGGGCGTGGCTCAGACCCTCAGCGCTGAACAAGGCAACATGAAAATGTACGACATCGCCGAGCGGCTGGAGTCGACCATGTGGGACATCAAGAAGATGTTCCCCAACCTCGATTGGTTCAGTGCCGTCAGCTACCACATGATGGGTATTCCGACCGCCATGTTCACGCCACTGTTCGTGATTGCCCGTACTTCGGGCTGGTCCAGCCACGTCATCGAGCAGCGCATCGACGGCAAGATCATTCGCCCGAGCGCCAACTATGTCGGCCCCGAAGATCTCAAGTTCGTGCCGCTCAAGGATCGCCCATGACCATGAATAGCCAATACCGCAAATCCCTGCCCGGCACCGCCCTGGATTACTTCGATACCCGCGCTGCGGTCGATGCGATCCAGCCGGGTGCCTATGACAAGCTGCCCTATAGCTCGCGGGTGCTGGCGGAAAACCTGGTGCGCCGTTGTGACCCAGCCACGCTGACCGCCTCGTTGAGCCAGTTTATCGAGCGCAAGTGCGACCTGGACTTCCCCTGGTATCCGGCCCGCGTGGTCTGCCACGACATCCTTGGCCAGACCGCGCTGGTCGACCTGGCCGGCCTGCGTGACGCCATCGCCGATCAAGGTGGTGACCCGGCGCAGGTCAATCCGGTGGTGCCGGTGCAGCTGATCGTCGACCATTCGCTGGCGGTGGAATGCGGCGGTTTTGACCCGCAGGCATTCGAGAAGAACCGCGCCATCGAGGATCGCCGCAACGAGGACCGCTTCCACTTCATCAACTGGACCAAACAGGCGTTCAAGAACGTCGACGTGATCCCGCCGGGCAACGGCATCATGCACCAGATCAATCTGGAGAAGATGTCGCCAGTGATCCAGGTGCGTGAGGGCGTGGCCTTCCCGGACACCTGCGTCGGTACTGACAGTCACACTCCGCACGTCGATGCCCTGGGCGTGATCGCCATCGGCGTTGGCGGCCTGGAAGCGGAGAACGTCATGCTCGGCCGTGCGTCCTGGATGCGCCTGCCCGATATCATTGGTGTGGCGCTTTCCGGCAAACCACAGCCAGGTATTACTGCCACCGACGTGGTGCTGTCGCTGACCGAGTTTCTGCGCAAGGAAAAAGTCGTCGGCGCCTGGCTCGAGTTCTACGGTGAAGGCTCTGCTGCGCTGACCCTCGGCGATCGCGCGACTATTTCCAACATGGCCCCGGAATACGGCGCCACGGCGGCGATGTTCGCCATCGACCAGCAGACCATCGATTACCTCACGCTTACCGGGCGTGACGACGAGCAGGTCAAGCTGGTCGAGCTGTATGCCAAGACTACCGGTCTGTGGGCTGACAGTCTGGTCAATGCCGAGTACGAGCGTGTGCTCAAATTCGACCTGTCCACTGTCGTACGCACCCTGGCCGGCCCAAGCAATCCGCACCGTCGTCTGCCGGTCGCCGACCTGGCGGCGCGCGGAATTGCCGTCGACCTGGACAAGGCCCGCGCCGAAGAGGCCCAGGGCCTGATGCCCGATGGCGCGGTGATCATCGCCGCCATCACCAGCTGCACCAACACCAGCAACCCGCGCAACGTGATTGCCGCTGGCCTGCTGGCACGCAACGCCAACAAGCTCGGCCTGACCCGCAAGCCCTGGGTCAAGTCCTCGCTGGCGCCCGGCTCCAAGACGGTGTCCATGTATCTGGACGAGGCCGGCCTGACCAAGGAGCTGGAGGCCCTCGGCTTCGGTGTGGTGGCCTTCGCCTGTACCACCTGCAATGGCATGTCCGGTGCACTGGACCCGAAGATTCAGCAGGAAATCATCGACCGCGACCTATACGCCACCGCCGTGTTGTCGGGCAACCGCAACTTCGACGGGCGTATCCACCCCTATGCCAAGCAGGCTTTCCTGGCCTCGCCGCCACTGGTAGTGGCCTACGCCATTGCCGGCACCATGCGCTTCGATATCGAGAAGGATGTGCTGGCAGTCGTCGACGGCAAGGAAATCCGCCTGAAGGATATTTGGCCAAGCGACGAGGAAATCAACGCGGTGGTCAAGGCTGCGGTCAAGCCGGAGCAGTTCCGCCAGGTTTACATCCCGATGTTCGCCATTGAAGAGGACACCGGCCCGAAGGTCGCGCCGTTGTACGACTGGCGGCCGATGTCCACCTATATCCGTCGTCCGCCGTACTGGGAAGGCGCGCTGGCCGGCGAGCGAACGCTCAAGGGCATGCGGCCGCTGGCCGTGCTGCCGGATAACATCACCACTGACCATCTGTCGCCGTCCAACGCCATCATGCTCGACAGTGCCGCTGGTGAGTATTTGCACAAGATGGGTCTGCCGGAAGAGGACTTCAACTCCTACGCGACTCATAGGGGCGACCATTTGACCGCGCAGCGCGCCACCTTCGCCAACCCGCAGCTGGTTAACGAGATGGCCGTGGTCGATGGTCAGGTGAAGAAGGGGTCGCTGACGCGTATCGAGCCGGAAGGCAAGGTGACCCGTATGTGGGAAGCCATCGAAACCTATATGGAGCGCAAGCAGCCGCTGATCATCGTGGCTGGTGCCGACTACGGCCAGGGTTCTTCGCGGGACTGGGCCGCCAAGGGTGTGCGACTGGCCGGCGTGGAAGCCATCGCCGCTGAAGGCTTCGAGCGTATCCACCGCACCAACCTGCTCGGCATGGGCGTGCTGCCGCTGGAGTTCAAGCCAGGTACCACTCGCCTGACTCTGGGCATCGATGGCACCGAGACCTATGACGTGGTGGGTGAGCTCAAGCCGCGTGCCGATCTGACCCTGGTCATCCATCGCAAGAATGGTGAGCGTATCGATGTGCCAATGACCTGCCGTCTGGACAGCAACGATGAAGTCTCGGTTTACCAGGCCGGCGGCGTGCTGCAGCGCTTCGCCCAGGACTTCCTGGAATCGACCACCAACTGAGGTCGTAGGTTGGTGTTGAGCGCAGCGATACCCAGCATCTGTGCGCTGCATGGGTATCGCTGCGCTCAACCCACCCTGCGTCTAGTCCTGCGACTTACGCTGCGGGTCGATGAGCTAATGGCCGCCCGTATTCAGCTTGAGGAGTCATCCAATGTTCCATGTACCCCAGATCAAAGTGCCCGCCACCTTCATCCGTGGCGGCACCAGCAAGGGCGTGTTTTTCCGCCTGCAGGACCTGCCCGAGCGTTGCCAGGTGCCAGGCGAGGCCCGTGACAAGCTGTTCATGCGCGTGATCGGCAGCCCGGACCCCTATTCAGCGCACATCGACGGCATGGGCAGCGCCACCTCCAGCACCAGCAAGTGCGTGATCCTGGCCAAGAGCAGCGTGCCCGAACATGACGTGGACTACCTCTATGGCCAAGTCTCGATCGACTCGGCTTTCGTCGACTGGTCCGGCAACTGCGGCAACCTGTCGACCGCCGCCGGCGCGTTTGCGCTCCACGCCGGCCTGATCGATCCGTCGCGCGTTCCGCAGAATGGCACCTGCGTGGTGCGCATCTGGCAGGCCAATATCAAGAAAACCATCATCGCCCATGTGCCGGTGACTAACGGTCAGGTGCAGGAAACCGGTGACTTCGAGTTGGATGGCGTGACCTTCCCGGCAGCCGAAATCGTGCTCGAGTTTATCGATCCGTCCGATGACGGCGAGGAGGGCGGCTCGATGTTCCCTACCGGCAACCTGGTCGACGACCTTGAGGTGCCCGTTGATGTTGTAAAAAGCGGCACGCTCAAGGCGACCATGATCAGCGCCGGCATTCCGACTGTGTTCGTCAATGCCGAGGACATCGGCTACACCGGCACCGAACTGCGCGAAGCAATCAATACAGATGCCAAGGCGCTGGAGAGGCTCGAGCAGATCCGCATCGCTGCAGCACTGCGCATGGGGCTGATCAAGACGCCAGAAGAGGCGCTCAAGCGCCAACATACGCCGAAAATTGCGTTCGTTTCCCGGCCTAAAGATTATCAGTCGTCCAGTGGTAAAGCCGTGCAGGCCGCTGATGTCGATCTGCTGGTGCGTGCCCTGTCCATGGGCAAGCTGCATCACGCGATGATGGGCACCTGCGCAGTCGCCATAGGCACCGCCGCGGCGATTCCGGGCACCCTGGTGAATCAGGCGGCTGGTGGCGTCGCGCGGGAAGCGGTGCGTTTTGGTCATCCATCCGGCACTTTGCGCGTCGGCGCTCAGGCGGCTCTGGTCGACGGCCAGTGGGTCGTAACCAAGGCCATCATGTCGCGCAGTGCGCGGATATTGATGGAAGGCTGGATACGCGTGCCGGGGGACTGCTTCTGAAGGTTGTAGAATGGGTTGAGCGCAGCGATACCCATCATTTCTGCGTTGAGATTGATGGGTTGCGCGGTACGCCTGCCCCTACTTGAGGCGCCGCTCAACGCCTTTTTCCACCAGGATCTTGGCGGAAATCTCTTCCACAGAAAAATAGGTGGAGTTGATGAAGTTGATATTCTCGCGCCGGAACAGGCTTTCCACCTCACGCACCTCAAACTCGGCCTGGGCGAAGCTGGCGTAGCGGCTGTTGGGTTTTCGTTCGTGGCGAATGGCGGTCAGTCGATCAGGGTCGATGGTCAGGCCGAACAGCTTTTCTCGGTATTTTTTCAGCACTGCGGGCAACTGCAAACTTTCCATATCATCTTCGGTCAATGGGTAATTTGCGGCACGAATCCCGTATTGCATTGCCATATACAGACACGTAGGGGTTTTCCCGCAGCGGGAAACACCGACCAGGATCAGGTCGGCCTTGTCGTAATAGTGAGTGCGGGCACCGTCATCGTTGTCCAAGGCAAAATTCACTGCATCGATGCGCTCCATGTAATTGGAGTTGTGCCCGATGGAGTGAGACTTACCTACCGAGTAGGACGAATGAGAGCTCAATTCCTGCTCGAGAGGGGCGAGAAAGCTTGAAAAAATATCAATCATGAAGCCGTCGGACTCGGCTAGAACCTCGCGAATTTCCTGGTTGACGATGGTGTCGAAGATGATGGGGCGCGCACCGTCCTTCTCGGCAGCAGCATTGATTTGTTGTACGATTGCGCGCGCTTTTTCCACACTGTCGATGTACGGTCGCGTGAGTTTGGTGAAGTTGATAGTTTCGAACTGCGCCAATAAGCTTTGGCCCAGGGTTTCGGCCGTGATGCCGGTACCATCAGAGATAAAGAATGCGCTTCGTTTCATTTGTACCGTGGGCCTTAAGCTGAGGACGATTCTTGGCTATCATGGGCCCGCTTTGGCAGGCCGTAAGTGCTTGCATTGTTACTTATTTTCCAGGGCCCGGCCACAATCGTGCGGACATGCGCCGCCGAATGCCCCAGCCCCTTGAGCTTTTCCAACACCTTAGTGGAGAGATCACCTTGGTAGAGTACGTAGTTTCCCTCGATAAGCTCGGCAATCACGATGTTGAGCACGTAGGGGGCAAGAACGCCTCCCTGGGCGAGATGATCAGCAACCTTGCCGGCGCCGGAGTATCGGTTCCCGGTGGTTTCGCCACTACCGCCCTGGCCTACCGCGACTTTCTCGAGCTGAGCGGCCTGAATGAGCAGATCCACGCGGCGCTGGATGCCCTCGACGTTGACGACGTCAATGCCCTGGCCAAGACCGGTGCACAGATCCGCCAATGGGTGATGGACGCCACTTTCCCGGTCGAACTGGATGCGCAAATTCGCACCGCCTTCGCCGCCATGGCTGACGGCAATGAGCATATGGCTGTAGCCGTACGCTCCTCGGCCACTGCCGAAGATCTGCCGGATGCCTCCTTCGCCGGCCAGCAAGAAACCTTCCTGAATATTCGCGGCGTGGACAACGTGATCCGTGCTGCCAAGGAAGTGTTCGCTTCGCTGTTCAACGACCGCGCCATCTCCTACCGCGTGCATCAGGGCTTCGACCACAAGCTGGTCGCTCTGTCTGCCGGTGTGCAGCGCATGGTGCGTTCGGAAACCGGCACTGCTGGGGTAATGTTTACCCTGGACACCGAGTCGGGCTTTCGCGATGTAGTGTTCATCACCGGTGCTTACGGCTTGGGCGAAACCGTGGTGCAGGGCGCAGTCAACCCCGACGAATTCTATGTGCACAAGCAGACCCTTGAAGCCGGGCGTCCGGCGATCCTGCGCCGCAACCTGGGCAGCAAGGCGATCAAGATGATCTACGGCGACGAAGCCAAGGCTGGTAAATCAGTCAAGGTGGTCGATGTCGACCGTGCCGATCGCGCACGCTTCTGCCTGACTGACGCTGAGGTCAGCGAGCTGGCCAAGCAGGCCATGATCATCGAGAAACACTACGGCCGGCCGATGGACATCGAATGGGCGAAAGACGGCGATGACGGCAAGCTGTATATCGTCCAGGCCCGCCCGGAAACCGTTAGAAGCCGCACCAATGTCAATGTCATGGAGCGCTACCTGCTCAAGGAAACCGGCACCGTGCTGGTCGAGGGTCGAGCGATCGGCCAGAAGATCGGCGCTGGCAAGGTGCGGGTAATCAACGACATCTCCGAAATGGACAAGGTACAGCCAGGCGACGTGCTGGTTTCCGACATGACCGACCCGGACTGGGAACCGGTCATGAAGCGCGCCAGCGCCATCGTCACCAACCGGGGCGGACGCACCTGCCACGCGGCGATCATCGCTCGTGAACTGGGTGTTCCGGCGGTGGTTGGCTGTGGCAATGCCACCCATGTGCTGAAAGATGGCCAGGGGGTGACTGTGTCCTGCGCCGAGGGCGACACCGGCTTCATCTTCGAGGGCGAGCTGGGCTTCGATGTCCGCACAAACTCCGTGGATGCCATGCCCGACCTGCCGTTCAAGATCATGATGAACGTCGGTAACCCCGATCGCGCCTTCGATTTCGCCCAGTTGCCGAATGCCGGCGTAGGCCTGGCTCGTCTGGAATTCATCATCAACCGCATGATCGGCGTGCACCCCAAGGCGCTGCTGAATTTTGCCGGCTTGCCGCCGGAAATCAAAGACAGCGTTGAGAAGCGCATCGCCGGTTATGACGATCCGGTTAACTTCTACGTCGAGAAACTGGTCGAAGGGATAAGCACCCTGGCTGCAGCCTTCTGGCCGAAGAAGGTCATCGTGCGTCTGTCCGATTTCAAGTCCAACGAATACGCCAACCTGATCGGTGGCAAGCTCTACGAGCCGGAAGAAGAGAACCCGATGCTCGGCTTCCGTGGCGCCTCGCGCTACATCAGCGAATCGTTCCGCGATTGCTTCGAGCTGGAATGCCGGGCGATGAAGAAGGTGCGCAATGAGATGGGCCTGACCAACGTCGAGATCATGGTGCCCTTCGTGCGCACCCTCGGCGAAGCCAGTCAGGTGATTGACCTGCTGGCGAGCAACGGCCTTAAGCGCGGCGAAAACGGCTTGCGCATCATCATGATGTGCGAGCTGCCGTCCAACGCGATTCTGGCTGAAGAGTTCCTCGAGTTCTTCGATGGCTTCTCGATTGGCTCCAACGACCTGACCCAGTTGACTCTGGGCCTGGATCGCGACTCCGGCATCGTTGCGCACCTGTTCGACGAGCGTAACCCGGCAGTCAAGAAGCTGCTATCCAATGCCATTCAGGCCTGCAACAAGGCCGGCAAGTACATCGGTATCTGCGGCCAGGGGCCTTCGGATCATCCAGATCTGGCACGCTGGCTGATGGAGCAGGGCATCGAAAGCGTATCGCTGAACCCGGATTCGGTACTGGACACCTGGTTCTTCCTTGCGGAAGCTCAGCCGGTCTGATTTGCCGTCGACCTTATGATTCAAGGGCAGGTTAATCCTGCCCTTTTTTGTGCTCAGCGCATCCGTGTGCTTTACCTCTCCGGGGCTGGCGCGCAACAACACTCCAGGCGTTTTTGTGCATGGCGACCACCCTTCGGGCCGTGGCTAGCGACGTGAAAAATTGCTCCTGGCAATTTTTGGTGGTCTGTCATCCGTGGCGGTCATTCTTGCGGGTCGTCTGTTAGGCGACGTGAAAAAATTGCTCTCGGCAATTTTCTGTATCAGAGCGAATAAGATGCAAAGCAGTAGTGAGCTTTTCCCCGTCGCCTTGATCAGCGCGGAGTTTCGCGGTGATTTGAGTGAGGATGTCTATCGCCTCAAACCCTGCAACAGCCCGGATCGCACTGTCGAATTGGCCCTGACCCGTTTGGGCTCGGCGGCTCCTCAGGGCGCACGGGGCATACCGGTGATCTTGATCCCCGGCAGCTTCTCCAACCGGCGTTTCTGGTATTCACCCAAGGGGATTGGGCTTGGTCCTTACCTGGCGCGCGCCGGTTTCGATGTGTGGATCGCCGAGATGCGCGGTCATGGACTGTCGCCGCGCAACAAGGCCTACCGGCATAACCGTGTCAGCGACTATGTTCGTTACGATTTACCGGCCATCGCCGACTTCGTCCATGAACAAAACCCTCAGCCGGCCCATTGGGTCGGTCATTCGCTGGGTGGTATTACCTTGGCTGGTGCGTTGGGTGGGCATTATCTTGACCAGGCTCGGGTGGCATCGGCGGCCCTGTTTGGTAGCCAGATCAGCCGCACCTACTGGCCGCTGAAAGTACCGCCGGTGGAGTGGGGCGGGCGCTTTCTGCTCAAGCGATTTTCTGTCTTGTCCGGTAGCCGACTCAAGCGCGGACCAGAAGATGAGCCCGTCGGCCTGGCTCTAGAAAGCTTGCGCTGGCATGGTTTGTTTGGCCGTTTTGGTGATGTCGAGCGCGACTGGTGGGCGGGCCTGGCGGAGGTGCAGGTGCCAGTGTTAGCGGTGGCAGCGGTGGGTGACCGGCAGGATCCGGTGTGGGCGTGTCGCAGGCTACTCGAGCAGTTCGGCTCGCCGGTCAGCGAGTTCCTCTGCCTGGGTCAGGAGCACGGTTTCGCAGGTGATTTTGGCCATGTCGAAATGCTCGTCAGCAAAGAGGCGCAGCGTGAGGTGTGGCCTTTGGTGGCGCGTTGGTTGGGCAAAACCCAGGATATTGTCGGTGAACGTAAACTTGCTGCGCTTGAACAAGGGCAGGACGTTACTCCTGCACGGTGATGCCGTTATCATGTGCTGCCAAACGGTCGTCCGGTGATTTCTGCGCGTGACCCGGCGGGCTCCAGGGTTTGGGTTCAGTTAAGGGTATCCTGGCGCAGTGCCACTGTGGTAGCTCATGGCTAAGGTTTGGTGCTACTGCCCGTATGCGCTGATCGTGCCGGCATCGATCCGCGAGAACTTATCTTCAATGTCCAGTTAATCAGGAGTTTCCCCATGCATTACATCACCCCGGATTTGTGTGACGCCTACCCTGAGCAGGTCCAGGTCGTTGAGCCGATGTTCAGCAATTTCGGCGGTCGCGACTCCTTCGGTGGCGAGATCGTCACCATCAAGTGCTTTGAAGACAACTCGCTGGTCAAGGAACAGGTCGAGCAGCCTGGTCAGGGCAAGGTGATGGTGGTGGATGGCGGCGCCTCCATGCGCCGCGCTTTGCTCGGTGACATGCTCGCGGAAAAAGCCGCGAAGAATGGCTGGGAAGGCCTGGTCATCTATGGCTGCGTGCGTGATGTCGATGTCCTGGCGCAGACCGATCTCGGTATACAGGCACTGGCCAGCCACCCGATGAAAACCGACAAGCGCGGTATCGGCGACCTCAATGTGGCCGTGACTTTCGGGGGCGTAACGTTCCGCCCGGGTGAATTCCTGTATGCCGACAATAACGGCATCATCATTTCACCCACTGCGCTGAAGATGCCGGAATAAGTAATCCCAGGAGTAGGCATGCACGAGCAAGACAACACGCAATGGGGCCTGGTGCATGCTTTTGTTCTGGATGGTGCAGGCGGCGCGCGCGCAATCGCTCAAGAACAATTGGCTGGCCTCGAGCTGGCCGCGCAAGAGAGCCTGTGGGTGCACTGGGATCGCAGCCACCCTAAGACCCAGAATTGGCTGCGCTGCGAAAGCGGCTTGGGTGAGTTCGCCTGCGATTTGCTGCTTGAAGAGAATACCCGCCCGCGCTTGCTGATGCTGGCCGACGACTCGTTGTTGCTGTTTCTGCGCGGGGTCAATCTCAATCCGGGAGCGGAACCCGAGGACATGGTGTCCGTGCGCATCTTTGCCGAGGCCAAGCGGATTATTTCCTTGCGCCTGCGGCCATTACGCGCGACCGAGAACCTGATCGCCGACCTCGTCGCCGGTCGTGGGCCGAAAACCCCATCAGAACTGATTCTGGCTCTCGCTGATTACCTGACCGACAAAGTCGACGCCCTGGTCGCCGACTTGTCCGAGCGAGTCGACGAGCAGGAAGAGCGGGTCGATGCCGATGAGCATGCTGTGCCAGATCACGCGCAATTGCTGCAGGTGCGGCGGCGCGCTGCCAGTCTACGGCGCTTTCTCGCGCCGCAAAGTGAGATCTTTGCGCAGCTGACACGCAAGCAGCAGCCCTGGTTTCTCGCTGACGATCATGGTTATTGGAACGAGCTGCATAACCGCCTGACCCGCTACCTGGAAGAGTTGGAACTCAGCCGTGAGCGCGTCAGCCTGCTGTTGGAGGCAGAAAATCGACGCATGGATCAGCGGATGAGTCGCATCATGTACCGGTTCGCCATTATCACTGGGGTTTTTCTACCGATGAGCTTCCTTACGGGCTTGCTGGGTATAAATGTCGGCGGCATTCCGGGTACTGACAGCCCCCTCGGGTTTCTCATCGCCTGCGTGATCATGCTGGTGATAGGGCTTGGCCAATGGTGGCTATTACGCCGCCTGCGCTGGGCATGATGTGACTTGCCGTGACTTGGTCTCGTCTAGCCGTGACGTTATGTGAGGTGCTTCATGCACGATCCATTTGAAGAATCCCTGCGCGATATGCTCAAGTCTGGCGCGTCTGATCACGATGACGACGCGTGTCTGCATCGCGTGTTGAAAACGGCCAACCGCCAGGTCGGTGCCGGCGACCTGTTCGCGCTCATGGGGCATTGGCTTGGCGCGATGATGATCGCGCTGAATAACGGCTCGGCCCATGTGTCCCCAGTGTCGCGCCGCCGCCCCTCTGTTCGTTCTACTGATAAGGCTGACTGAAATGGAACTCGATCCCTGGACTCAAAGCCTGATAGCCGCGATGACCGCGCTTTGGACTAAAGTCGCCGGTTTTATTCCGAATTTGTTCGTGGCGTTGATTCTGGTGTTGCTTGGCTTCGTCGTGGCCAAGCTGCTTGATACGCTGTTGTCAAAACTACTTGGCAAGATTGGCCTGGATCGTTTGATGGCAGGTACCGGGCTGACCAAGCTGCTCGGCCGTGCCGGCATTCAGGTGCCGGTATCGACCCTGATCGGCAAGATCGTCTATTGGTTCATATTGCTGATTTTTCTGGTTTCTGCGGCAGAGTCGCTGGGCCTGGAGCGTGTTTCCGCAACCCTCGACGTACTTGCGCTCTATCTACCCAAGGTCTTCGGTGCCGCACTGGTTCTGCTGGCCGGCGTGCTGCTGGCGCAGCTGGTCAGCGGGCTGGTGCGTGGGGCTGCCGAAGGGGTTGGCCTCGATTACGCACACGGCCTGGGTCGCATCGCCCAAGGGCTGGTGATCATCATCAGTATCTCGGTGGCCATCGGTCAGCTGGAGATCAAAACCGACCTGCTGAACAATGTCATTGCCATCGTGTTGATTTCGGTCGGGTTAGCGGCAGCCTTGGCGCTAGGGCTGGGTAGCAGAGAAATTGCCGGACAGATCCTGGCCGGTATTTATGTGCGTGAACTGTATCAGGTCGGGCAGCAGGTTCAGGTCGGCGATGTGGAGGGACAAATCGAGGAGATAGGCACGGTCAAGACGATCCTCCTGACCGAGGCCGGCGAGTTGGTCTCAGTGGCCAATCGCACTCTTCTCGAGCACCGGGTAAGCAGTCGCTAGCGCGCCAATGCTGCTAATCTATGCCGCCAACCCAGCGCCTATTTACCAGGCGCTGGCAGCCTCCGTCCCGACTGTCGGCCCGACTCGTTTTGAATAAAGCCCAATCGATGCCCTTGCGCTATGACCCCCGCGAACTCTCGGATGAGGAACTCGTTGCGCGTGCGCATGGCGAACTGTTCCACGTGACCCGTGCTTACGAAGAGCTGATGCGTCGTTATCAGCGCACGCTGTTTAACGTGTGTGCGCGTTATTTGGGCAGCGAGCGCGACGCCGACGATGTTTGTCAGGAGGTCATGCTTAAGGTGCTCTATGGGTTGAAGAACTTCGAAGGCAAGTCGAAGTTTAAAACCTGGCTATATAGCATTACGTATAACGAGTGTATTACCCAGTACCGTAAAGAACGGCGCAAGCGTCGCCTGATGGATGCATTGAGCCTGGACCCATTGGAAGAAGCATCTGAAGAAAAGATGCCCAAGGTCGAAGACCGTGGCGGTCTTGATCGTTGGCTGGTGCATGTAAACCCGATTGATCGAGAAATTCTGGTGCTACGTTTTGTCGCAGAGCTGGAGTTTCAGGAGATCGCCGACATCATGCACATGGGGCTGAGCGCCACGAAAATGCGCTACAAGCGGGCGCTCGACCGGTTGCGAGAAAAATTTTCGACCAGCATTGAAACTTAAATATATACAGGGCCTCTAATGCTACGAGGAGTTCTGTTAGAATTACTCTTTGGTTGTCTTGTTTGTCAGACAACTTACTGACCACCAAGCTAGGGATTTACGGATGAAATTTAAAAACACTTTGGGCGTTGTGATTAGTTCTGTGCTGGCGTCTGCCTCTTTTGGCGCTCTGGCTCAAGGTCAAGGCGCGATTGAAGTGGAGGGCTTCGCCAAGAAGGAAATCTTCGACAGCGCTCGTGACTTCAAAAACAACGGTAACTTGTTCGGCGGCAGCATCGGTTACTACCTGACTGATGACGTTGAATTGCGTCTGGCCTACGACGAAGTGCACAACGCTCGTGGCCAAGATGGCCGTAACATCAAAGGCTCGAACACAGCCCTCGATGCTCTGTATCACTTCAACAATGCCGGTGACGCACTGCGCCCTTACCTGTCGGCAGGTTTCTCGGATCAGAGCATCGGCCAAACCGGTCGCGGCGGTCGTAACGGTTCCACCTTTGCCAACATTGGCGGCGGCGCCAAGTACTACATCACCGAAAACCTCTATGCTCGTGCTGGCGTTGAAGCCCAGTACAACATCGACCAAGGTGATACCGAGTGGGCTCCAAGCATCGGTCTTGGCATGAACTTCGGTGGCAGCACTCAACCTGTTCAGGTTGCACAAGCCGCTCCAGAGCCGATGCCAGAGCCGGTTGCAGTTGCTGAAGAGCCAGCCCAGGTTGTACGTGTTGAGCTGGACGTGAAATTCGACTTCGACAAAGCTCAAGTCAAAGAAGAAAGCTATGGCGATATCAAAAACCTGGCTGATTTCATGAAGCAGTATCCACAGACCACTACCGTGGTTGAAGGTCACACTGACTCCGTCGGTACTGATACCTACAACCAGCAGCTGTCCGAAAAGCGTGCAAGCGCTGTTCGTGAAGTTCTGGTCAACCAGTACGGTGTTGAAGGCCAGCGCGTAAACGCTGCTGGTTATGGCGAAACTCAGCCGGTTGCCGATAACGCAACTGAGTCGGGCCGTGCCATCAACCGTCGTGTTGAAGCTCAAGTAGAAGCTCAAGTCCAGTAACTGGTCTTTAGCTGCTAGGAAAAACCCGGCCTCGGCCGGGTTTTTCTTTGTCCAGAAAAAAGCCCGGCCGAGGCCGGGCAAGTGTAATTCCGCGGCTTTAGGCAATCGCAGCAAGTGAGTGCGCGTGATGCCCGGCGGCAACCTGGCCAATCACCAGGATGGCCGGGCTTTTCAGCTGGAAAGCCAGGGCATCCTGATGCATCGCCGCCAGTGAGCTGCGGCATTCGCGCTGGTGAGGCAACGAGGCATTTTCGATCATTGCTACCGGCATATCGGCGCACATGCCGCCGGCCAGCAGGCTATCGCGGATGTCTGCCAGCTTGGCCACGCCCATATACACCACCAAGGTGGTGCCACCTTGGGCGAGGGCTTGCCAGTTCAGCGTGCTGTCGTCCTGGGTATGGGCGGTGACCAGGGTCACGCCGCGAGCAACACCGCGCAGGGTCAGGGGAATGCCGCAGTTGGTGGCACCGGCCAGTCCAGCGGTGATGCCATTGACCATCTCCACCTCGATGCCATGCTGCTGCAACCAGTCGACCTCTTCGCTGCCACGGCCGAAGATGCACGGGTCACCGCCTTTCAGGCGCACCACACATTTACCCTGGCGTGCATAGCGCAGCATCAAGCGATGGATAAAGACCTGCGGTGTCGAGCGGCAGCCGCCACGCTTGCCTACCTGGACGATACGGGCGGTTGGGCAGTGTTCCAGCACGGCCGGGTTGACCAGGTCATCGATCATCACGATATCGGCCAGACTCAGGGCTTTCACCGCCTTGAGGGTCAGCAGTTCCGGGTCACCTGGGCCTGCGCCCACCAGCCAGACTTTTGCGCTCATATGGAATTCCTCGCGTAGGGTGCGCCGTGCGCACCAAGTGTCGGGGTTGGTGCGCATGGCCTAGGTGGCCTCGCGCACCCTACGGTTATGTGTTGACCGCGATTGCCTGGGCGGCCAGCAGTCGTTTGATTTCCGGTACACAGGAGCCGCAACTGGTGCCGCACTTGAGTTCCTGCCTGAGGCCGTCGAGGTCGAGGCCGCGGGCGATACCGGCACACACCGCGTCCTGGCTGACATTCAGGCAGTTGCACAGGGTCTTGCTGGTCTTCTTGCCGCTGGCCGCGCCTGGTGGGGTGGACAGTGGCGCCAGCAGCCAGCGACGCAGGTCGGCATCGGCCTGGCCTTCGCTCCACAGGCTCTTCAGCCAGTCGCGAGCGGCGGTCTCGCCGGCCAGGCGGATGGCCTTGATGCGGCCGTCCTCAATGCGCACGCGCTTGCCTACCGCCCGGCGTGGGTCGTCGTAAGCCAGCACCGGACCTTCATGCAAACCCAGTAATTGATCGATCTGTGCCAGGCGTTCGGGCTCGGGGGCCACCGCGCATGCCGCGCGGATGACCAGGGCAGGGCGCTCGCGACCGGTAAGGGTCAGATTGGCGTAGTCGAATCCTTCGAACAGCGGGCGTAATGCCTCGAAGCGCGTTTGCACATCCCCCTCCACCAGGGCGAAGAACTGCCAGGGCAGTTCAACTTTGGCTACCTGAACGGCGGCGTGTTTGAGTTCGGGTTGCTTGGACAGCGGGTCGAAGGCCGGCAGGGTCAGTACGTTGGTGCCCAGCCCCTTGAGAAAACGGTTGCCCCAGTGCATCGGCAGATAGGCCTGGCCGGAGCGTACCGAGTCGTCGGCTTGCACCGGCACGATCAAGCTGCCGCGCCGGCTGCGCACCTTGACCAGGTCTCCGGCTTGCAGGCGCAGCCGGCGCAGTTCGTCCGGGTGCAGGCTGAGCACGGCCTCCTCGGCATGGCCGAACAGGCGGGCTGCAGTGCCGGTACGGCTCATGCCGTGCCACTGATCGCGCAGGCGACCGGTGTTGAGGGTCAGCGGGAAGCGTGCGTCGCGGGTTTCCTTGGGGGCGCGGTAGGGGTCGGCATGAAACTGTGCGCGACCATTTGCAGTGGGGTAACAGCCGTCGCCGTACAGGCGTGCAGTACCTTGGGTTGCGCCGGCCGGGAACGGCCATTGCTGGGGACCTTGGTTATCCAGAATCGCGTAGCTGAGCCCTGAGAGGTCGAGGTCGCGCTTGGCGGTCAGGTGTTTGTACTCTTCGAACAGCGCTTGCGGGCGGTCGAAGTCGAACAGGCTTGGCAGGCCGGGGCGTAGCAGTTTTTCTAAACGGCGGGCGAAATCCGTGGTGATCGCCCAGTCTGGCCGCGCATCGAAGGGCGCTGGCACGGCGCGGCGCACATGGCTGATGCGGCGTTCGGAGTTGGTCACCGTGCCTTCTTTCTCTCCCCAGCTGGCGGCTGGCAGCAGCAGGTCGGCGTAGTGGCAAGTCTCGGTGGTGAAGAAGGCTTCCTGCACCACTACGAATGGGCAGGTGGCCAGGGCTTCATGCACCTTGTTCTGGTCGGGCATGGATTGCGCCGGGTTGGTGCAGGCGATCCACAGGGCCTTGATCGTGCCGACGCGCACCGCCTCGAACAGTTCGATGGCCGTCAGCCCGGTGCTTTCCGGCAGGGCGTCGACGCCCCAGTACTGCGCGACTTCGGCGCGGTGCTGGGCATTGCCGGCCTCGCGATGGCCTGGCAGCAGGTTGCTCAGCGAACCCGTTTCGCGCCCGCCCATGGCATTCGGCTGACCGGTGAGGGAAAAGGGGCCGGCGCCGGGGCGGCCGATCTGACCGGTAGCCAGGTGCAGGTTGATCAGCGCGCTGTTCTTGGCACTGCCGGCGCTGGATTGGTTAAGGCCCATGCACCAGAGCGAGAGGAAACTCGGCGCGCTGCCGATCATGCGTGCGCACTGCTGCAGGCTGTCCTGGCTGATGCCGCACAGCTCGCTGACCATCTGCGGGCTGTAGTCGCGCACCAGGGTCTTCAGCGCATCGAAGCCTTCGGTGTGGGCATCGATGTAGTCGCGGTCGATCCAGCCTTCCCACATCAGGATATGCAGGATGCCGTGAAACAACGCGACATCGCTGCCCGGCAGGATCGCCAGGTGCAGGTCGGCCAGGTCGCAAGTGTCGGTACGCCGCGGGTCGATGACAATGACCTGCATATCCGGACGCTTGGCCTTGGCTTCTTCCAGGCGGCGAAACAGCACCGGATGAGCGTAAGCCATGTTGGAGCCTGCGATCAGCACGCAATCACTTTGTTCGATGTCTTGGTAATTGCACGGTGGCGCGTCGGCTCCGAGACTGCGCTTGTAGCCAACCACCGCCGAGGACATGCACAGGCGTGAGTTGCTGTCGATGTTGTTGGTGCCGACCAGAGCCCGCGCCAACTTGTTGAAGGCGTAGTAATCCTCGGTCAGCAGTTGCCCGGAGATATAGAAGGCCACGCTGTCCGGGCCATGCTCGCGGATGGTCTCGGCGAATACGTTGGCCGCGTGATCCAGGGCGTTATCCCAGTCCGTGCGTGAACGTGCCAGGCCTTTGGCCAGACGCAGCTCGGGATACAGGCCGCGGGCATCGAGGTCGCCGGTCAGGTGCAGGGTCGAGCCCTTGCTGCAGAGTTTGCCGAAGTTGGCCGGGTGGTCCGGATCGCCTTGGACGCCGAGAATATTCTCGTCATCGTGTTCGATCAGCACACCACAGCCCACGCCGCAGTAGCAGCAGGTGGAGGCGGTGATCTGATGGGATTGAGTCATGGCGTTATCTCTCTGCGGTAATCCTGTAGGCCTCGCGGCGCGGGGCCTACAAATAACCGATCAGGCACATTCGGTCGCTTTGTTCAGGGTCAACAGCACCCGACCGTTTTCGACTTTAGCTTGATGCCGATGTGCGCAGCCGACGTCCGGGGCTACGGCTTCGCCGGATTCAAGCTCGATCTGCCAGTTATGCAGTGGGCAGGCCACGCGCTTGCCATAGATCAGCCCCTGGGATAGCGGGCCACCCTTGTGCGGGCAGCGGTCATCCAGGGCGAACACTTCATCGCCAGCGGTGCGGAAAATTGCGATGTCGCCTTTGGGGCCGGCGATGATACGCGAGCCCAGCACGTTGATCTCCTCCAGGGCGCAGATATCCAACCAGCTCATACGTGTGCCTCCTCGATTTGAACAATGGCAATACGATCGAATTCTTTCTTCAGTTGTGGCTGCGCGATCCGCTCTTTCCAGGGGTCCTGCTCGAAGGACAGGGAGAACTGCAGTCGTGCATTCA
Source organism: Pseudomonas sp. (assembly GCA_030656145.1). GTDB lineage: Bacteria > Pseudomonadota > Gammaproteobacteria > Pseudomonadales > Pseudomonadaceae > Aquipseudomonas. The sequence continues at coordinate 154,584 of JAUSOF010000033.1, read as the reverse complement.
GGGCCTTGCGGTTATCCTCGTCGTGCAGCACGGCTTTCTTGATGTGGTCCATGCCCACGCGTTGCATGTAGTGCACCGTGCGCTCGAGGTAGAAGGCTTCTTCGCGGTAGAGCTGGAGGAAGGCGCCGTTGTATTCGCGGACTTCTTCGGCTGTTTTGAGCTTGACGAAGAACTCCGCCACTTCGGTCTTGATCCCGCCGTTACCGCCGATGTACATCTCCCAGCCGGAATCCACGCCGATAATGCCGACGTCCTTGATGCCGGCCTCGGAGCAGTTGCGCGGGCAACCCGAAACCGCCAGCTTGACCTTGTGCGGCGACCACATGTTGAACAGGTCATGCTCCAGCTCGATGCCCAGCTGGGTCGAGTTCTGGGTACCGAAGCGGCAGAACTCGCTGCCGACGCAGGTCTTCACGGTACGGATGGATTTGCCGTAGGCATGGCCCGACGGCATGTCCAGATCCTTCCACACGCCAGGCAGGTCGTCCTTCTTGATCCCTAGCAGGTCAATACGCTGACCGCCGGTAACCTTGACCATGGGCACGTTGTACTTGTCGGCCACGTCGGCGATGCGGCGTAGCTCGGACGGGTTGGTTACGCCGCCCCACATGCGCGGTACCACCGAGTAGGTGCCATCTTTCTGGATGTTGGCGTGGGCGCGCTCGTTGATCAGGCGCGACTGCGGATCATCCTTGGCCTCGCCGGGCCAGGTGGAGATCAGGTAGTAGTTCAGCGCCGGGCGGCAGGTGGCGCAGCCGTTGGGCGTACTCCAGTTGAGCATGGCCATGGTGTCGGCGAGGGTAATCAGGTGCTGCTCGCGGATCGCTTTGCGGATCTGCCCGTGGTTAAGGTCGCTGCAGCCGCAGATGGCTTTTTCGCTCTTCGGTTTGACGTCGGCGGCGCCACCGACGGTGCTGATGAGGATCTGCTCGACCAGGCCGGCACAGGAACCGCAGGAGCTGGCGGCCTTGGTGTGTTTCTTCACCTCGTCGACGGAAAACAGGCCGTTTTCCTGGATCGCCTTGACGATGGTGCCCTTGCACACGCCGTTGCAGCCGCAGACCTCGGCGCTATCGGGCATGCTCGCAGTGCTGCTCTGGCCCTGGTGACCGACGTCGCCGATGGCGTTCTCACCGAACATCAGGTGGTCGCGGATCTCGCGGACGTTATGGTTCTCTCGGATCTGCCGGAAGTACCAGCCGCCGTCGGCGGTATCGCCGTACAGACAGGCGCCGACCAGGATGTCGTCCCTGATCACCAGTTTTTTGTACACGCCGCCGATAGGGTCGGACAGGGTGATGGTCTCGGTGCCTTCGGCGCCGATGAACTCACCAGCAGAGAACAGGTCGATGCCGGTGACTTTCAGTTTGGTCGAGGTCACCGAACCTTGATAGCGGGCGAAGCCAAGCTGGGCCAGGTGGTTGGCGCAGACCTTGGCTTGCTCGAACAGCGGCGCTACCAGGCCGTAGGCAATGCCGCGGTGGTTGGCGCATTCACCAATGGCATAGACGCGCGGATCATAAGTTTGCAGGGTGTCATTGACCAGGATGCCGCGGTTGCAGGCGATTCCGGATTGTTCGGCCAGCTCGCTGTTGGGACGGATACCGGCTGCCATCACCACTAGGTCGGCGGGAATCACCTCACCGTCCTTGAACTTCACCGCACACACCCGGCCTTCGCCGTTGTCCAGCAGTTCGGCGGTGTGCTTGGGCAGGAGGAATTTCAGACCACGGTCTTCCAGGGACAGTTGCAGCAACTCGCCAGCGGTGCGATCGAGTTGGCGCTCCAGCAGCCAGTCGCCGATGTGCACCACGGTCACGTCCATGCCACGCAGCTTGAGGCCGTTGGCAGCCTCCAGGCCAAGCAGGCCTCCGCCGATTACCACTGCATGCTTATGGGTCTTGGCGGTGTCCATCATCATCTGGGTGTCGGCGATATCGCGGTAGCCGATCACGCCCTGCAGATCCTTGCCCGGAATCGGCAAAATAAAGGGATTGGAGCCGGTGGCGATCAGCAGGCGGTCGTATTCGGCCTCGCTGCCGTCATCGGCAATCACCAGACGCTTCTTGCGGTCGATCTTGGTGACCTTGCGGCCCAGCAGCAGTTTGATGTCGTTTTGCGCGTACCAGTTGAGATCGTTGAGCACGATCTCCTCAAAGGTCTGCTCGCCGGCCAGCACGGGGGAAAGCAGGATGCGGTTGTAGTTGGGGTGCGGCTCGGCACCGAACACCGTGATGTCGTAAAGGTCGGGGGCGAGCTTGAGCAGCTCTTCGAGGGTGCGCACACCCGCCATGCCGTTGCCGATCATCACCAGCTTGAGTTTTTGCATGCCGGCCATCTCCTGAGTCATTGATCACGAAATAAGGGTGGCCGCCACGGATGGCAGGCCAAAAAACAAAAAAGGCGTCCCGCTAGTCACCTAGCGAGGACGCCTTTGTCCAAGTCCCGTACTGTCGGGAAGTGTTCCCTTCATCGTTGAAGGGAACACTTTATTTAAAGTTGCCAATACCAATGCAGAGCTTGTGCCAACTTGTTGGAAGGCTTGATATTCGTGGGCTTGATCGATTTTGGTACTGCGGTGTTGGGTTTTAATTGCACCTGCATAAGGCGTGTTGCGCCGTTCTGGTGCGCCCGCAGAGTTACTTCAGCAGCAGTACCAGCAGGGCCAGGTTGATGAGCAAGGACAGTAGCGCCACCGTGCGCCAGACTATTACCGGCTCGCGGTCGAGCAATGGGCGCGGCCTGCTGCTCAGAGATTGGCGTTCACCCTGCTCCAGGGCCAGCAACCACTCCTCGGCAGTTTCATAGCGTTGTTTCGGATCGGCGCTAACGGCGCGACTGAGGCTCTCGTCTACCCAGTTCGGCAAGTCGGGGCGATAGCGGCTGGCCGCTGTTGCGTTACCGAAACGGGGATGCTGAAAAGCCTCGATCTCGCCATAGGGGTAGTGGCCGGTGAGCAGGTGATAGAGGGTTACGCCTGCGGCATAGAGATCCTGCTGGGCGCTGGGCGCCACACCGGCGAACGCCTCCGGCGCAATGTAACTGGGGGTGCCCGGCAGGTCATGAACCTCGTCGCGGGACAGGCCGGGACAGTAAGCCAGGCCGAAATCCAGCACGCGCAGTTCGCCGTCGTCCCCCCACAGCAGGTTTTCCGGCTTGATGTCGCGGTGCAGAATGTTGCGTCGGTGCAGCATGCCCAAGGCTCTGACCAGGCGCGGAGCGAGATCCAGCCACTCTGGCAGCCCAAGCTGGCCGGACAGGCGAAACTGTTCGGCCAGGGTCTGCCCGGCGTACTCACGCTGCACGTAGTACAGGTGCTGGCGTTGCGGCAGGGGATGGATTTCGGCGAAGTAGCGCCCGGCCACCCGGCGCAAGAACCACTCTTCAAGCAGTAGGGCTGGGCCGGCTTGCGCCTCGTCGACGCGGCTGGCGGGCACTGTCTTCAATAACCAGCGGCGCGCCTGGCCATCGCGTACACGGTAGATCAGCGACTGGCGCGACTCAGCCAGCAAGCGCTCGACCTGCCAGCCTTCGAACTCCTGGCCTTCGCGCAGCTTGGGCGGCAAGGGCCAATGTTCGAGTTGCGCCAACGTATCGGCCAGGGCGCTTTCCGGCAGGCCTTCAACCCTGACCAGCAAGGCGCTGGCGTTGTCCTGGCTACCTGCCAGATGAGCGGCACTGACCAGCGCGCGGGTTGCGGCGGCGGGGTCCTGCTCGTCGTGCAGAATGCGCTGGATGCCCGGGTCACCAAGTGTCGCCCAGACGCCATCGCTGACCATCAGGAAGCTCTCGCCCTCGCGCAGTTCACCGTCCAGATAGTCCACTACCAGGTGTTGATCCAGGCCCATGGCGCGCTTGAGCACATGCTGCATGCCCTGTTGTTCCCAGACATGATCCTCGCTGATGCGCTGGAGCTGGCCGCCGTGCCAGCGATAAGCGCGACAGTCGCCGACATGCGCCAGGGTAAAGCGCCGGCCGCGCAGTACCAGGGCGGTGAGGGTGGTCAGCAGTGGCTGGCCACCACCATTGGCTTGCAGCCAGCGGTTATGCGCGACCAGCAGGCGGTCCAGCGATTGCGCCACCGCCCAGGTTTCCGGTGTGGCGTAGTAGTCCAGCGCCAGCGCTTGCAGGGTTGCTCGAGCGGCCAGGCCGCCGTCGGCGCATTGACTGACACCATCGGCCAGGGCGAACAGGTAACCCTTGCTTGCTGCCAGGGCCGGAGCCGGGGTCACCACGCGAATAGCGTCCTGGTTCTCCGGGCGCGGGCCGGTAGCGCTGGCTTCGCCGAAGGTGAGTTGCAGGGCCATGGTGGCGCTTCCTGGAGAGGATGGGTTGAGGCAAAGGCGGGGCCGGGGCATGGCTGCAGGGTTGGCCGTTGCCGGCGTTACCCATCGTTCCTGACCAGTGCGATACAACTCTGCCAGTCAGCCCCGCCTTTGCCTCAAGCCTCCAGTGGCTGGACGGTTGAGCGGTGGATTGCCTGATACCGATCGATCAAGGGTGGATGAACACGCGCCCTCCACCCTATGTCCTTGCAATTACACCCGGGCGACAGTTACTGCAGCCGAGCCCCAGGTGGTGCGCCAGCGACGTTTGACGCTATACAGGCCGAACCAGGCCAGTACACCAAGGCTGGCAAAAAACCACAGGGCCAGTTGATAGTCACCGGTCTGTTGCTTGATCGCCCCCAGGCCTGCGGCCAGGAGAAAGCCGCCGATGCCTCCGGCCATGCCTATCAAGCCGGTCATCACGCCAATCTCTCGCCGAAATCGCTGCGGTACCAACTGAAAGACTGCGCCATTGCCCGCGCCCAGGCCGAGCATGGCGATAACGAATAAAGCCAGTGCCGCGGTTGCGCTGGATAGGTTGAAGCCGACGGCGGCAATGCTCAGCGAGGCGACGGTGTACATCACCAGCAGCGAGCGGATACCGCCGATACGGTCGGCCAGGGCGCCGCCCAGTGGGCGCATCAGGCTACCGGCGCAGACGCAGGCGGCCGTGTAGTAGCCGGCGGTCACCGGGTTGAGGCCGTACTGATCGTTGAAGTAGCCAGGCAGCGCGCTGGCCAGGCCAATGAAGCCGCCGAAAGTCACGCTGTAGAAGAACATGAACCACCAGCTGTCGCGGTCACCCAGGGCCTTGAGGTAGTCAGCCGTGGATTTCGGCTTGGGCCGCTCCGGTGCGTTCTTGGCCAGCAAGGCGAAAACCAGCAGGGTGAGCAGTAGCGGAATCAGGGCCCAGCCGAACACATTCTGCCAGCCGAACAAGGCCGCCAGTCCTGGCGCGAACAGGGCGGCCAATACGGTGCCGGAGTTACCCGCACCAGCAATGCCCATGGCTTTGCCCTGGTGCTCCGGCGGATACCACTGTGATGCGAGCGGCAGGGCGACGGCAAACGCAGCACCGGCAAAACCAAGGAACAGGCCGAGCAGCAAGGCTTGTTCGTAGCTACTGATGCCGATCTGCCAGGCGCAGAACAGCGCCACTATCACCACCACCTGGCCCACCTGGCCCATCAGGCCTGCAGTCTTAGGCGATAGTCGGTCGGCCAGCAGGCCCATGAAGAAGCGCAGTATGGCTCCGGCCAGGATCGGCGTGGCGACCATCAGGCCGCGTTGTTGTGCGGTCAGCTCCAGATCGGTGGCGATCTGCACCGCCAGGGGACCGAGCACGTACCAGACCATGAAGCTCAAGTCGAAATAGAGGAAGGCGGCAAACAGCGTAGGTGTATGGCCGGCTTTCCAGAAACTTTTGTTCATCAAGCACCTCGTCAGCAAAAAGGATCCCGGTCGGTTGCGGTTCATCGTGGTCGTGGACACGGCGACCGCAACCCATCGGGGAGGTGGCGTACTTGTGGTGCGCCACCCTGAGGCCGAAGCCGCAGCAGGGTTGAGAGAGTTACCAGCGCAAGCCCTGGATCGCAGGGCGAGTACCGGCCCCAAACACTGGGGCGTAAAACGCAAAACGCCGCATAAACCGAGCGCCCTGGGGCGTGGTTTATGCGACGTCTTTGTCGTTTGTAGAGCAGCCGCCTTTGGCTACCTGTAACAGAGCTATAGCAAGAGCTGCGCCAACCGCGCAAAGCCCTGTATTACTGGGCTTTCATCTGCTACCAGGGTGCGCTTGTGCTGCAAAAAGAGGCGTTGTCGTACGGTCTGCCCTTGAATAGGGCGCCGGGCATGTTCCCGGTTCTGGCCAACCAGGCTGTGCAAGGCGGGCCGTGATAGGCCTTCTCTCGAGTGCTTCAGCGGGTGCGCGTTAGCGCACTGCAGGCTGATTCACGGGTGTGGCGTCGGCGACTGTACTCAAGGCCTGGGGCGGTATTGGAAGGGTCAGAAGGTCCAGAGCGAGTAGGTTGCTCAAACGCCCGGCTTGGCGGACATGGCTGCGCGTGGTCGGCATGGCAATTCCCCTGCTTTTGTTGTTATGCCTAAGGCCTAGCAGCCTGTCGGACTTTCTCGCTTCATTCGAGGATAATCCAGGCACTGCCCAGCCGATGGTCACTGCATGAGCCGCTTTCGCCTGATCGACCGCAAGACCGACTACCTGCTCCCGCCATCGCGGGATGACTTGTTGCCTGACGACCACCTGGCCCGTTTCGTTCTCGAGGCCATCGAACGGCTCGACCCGAGCGCGCTCACCCGAGCCTAGCGCGGACGCAGCAGCACCGCCTATCACCCCGAGGTGCTGCTCAGTCTGCTGGTCTATGGCTATGCCTGCGGCACCTTTTCCAGTTGCAAGATCGAGCGTGCCAGCTACGACTCGCTTGCCTTTCGCTACCTCGCCGCCGGCAGCCACCCCGATCACGATGCCCTAGCCAGCTTCCGCCGGCGACTCCACGACGAGCTGGCCGACATCTTCCTCCAGGTGCTGGAGCTGGCGGGCGAAATGACGCTGCTCAAGCTCGGCACCATCAGCCTCGACGGCACCAAGCTGCACACCAATGCCTCACGCCACAGCGCACTGCCTTATGGTCATATCCAGGTGCTCGAACGCCAGCTCAAGGCCGAAGTGCAGGAGCTCCTGGCGCTGGCCGAGAGCGCCGACCAGGCGGCGCTTCGCGACGAGATCAAGCGCCGGCAAGTCCGCTGGCTCGCCATGGACGCCGCGAAGGCCAAGATCGAGGCGCGCGCCAGGGTGCGTTTCGAGCAGGACCAGGCCGCCTTCCAGGAGAGGCTCGCCAAGCGTGCGGCGCGCACCGCAGAAACCGGCAAGAAGCCTGGCGGCAAGCCGCCCAAAGCGGCGGTGGAAGGGCCGACCGAACACGACCAAATCAACCTCACCGATGAAGACTCGCGCATCATGCGGGTGGCCGGCGGCGGCTTCGAGCAGTGCTACAACGCCCAGGCGGCGGTGGATGCCGACAGCCTGCTGGTAGTGACGCAGGGTCTCACCCAGGCAGGTAACGACAAGCAACAAGTCGTGCCCATTCTGGCCGAGCTCAAGGCGCTACCGGCCTCGCTGGGGCAGGTGCAGGCTTTGCTCGGGGACGGTGGATACAACAGTGAACACAACATCGTCGCGTGCGGGGCAGCCGGAATCGAACCTTACCTGGCGGTGGCGCGCGAAGACCACCACCCCGACTGGCGGGTGCGTTTCGAGGAGCCGGCACCGCACGGCGCTGATGCCAGCACCCAGCAACGGATGGCGCACAAGCTCAAGAGTCAGCCGGGACGCCGCCTCTATGCGCTGCGCAAACAGACGGTGGAGCCGGTGTTCGGCGTCATCAAATCGGTCATGGGCTTTCGTCAGTTTTTGCTGCGGGGAGTGGCGCCTGGTTTGTCTGGCCTGGAATTTGAAACGCATGGCCGTTTTGCGCCACAAATCCGTCTCCTGCAGGTAAAAATGAGCTAAATCCGCTCAAATTCAGGAAATCCGGGGGGACGCCCGAATAATGAGCGATTGGCTTCGCCTTCGTTACTGATGCCCTTCTCGTGAGCTCAAGTCCGACAGGCTGCCAGCAGAGGATGTGCCAATTGTCACGGTGGCAGCCGAAAAATTGAGCGTTTAACCTTCGATCTGGCCGTATTGTTGCGATATACCCTGATCAGTCGGGCAATCGCTCTATTCATGCCGGCAAGATCAGGTTACTTGCCCAGCCAGTTGACCTTGCTGAATTTGCCGCTGAAGGTGGCAGGCATCTGCACCACCTTGCCCAGTTTGTAGTTGAAGAACACAAAGCCGGATTTGGCCATGGCCACGAGCGCGCCGTCGGCCGGGCGAGTGATACGAAAAGTGATGTCGCCGCCGTAGCTGTTGAAGTCCATCACGCCGACCTCGAACAGCAACTGATCGCGGGCGTGGGCTTCGGCGCGGTAGGTGGTGGCCAGGTCCGTGACGATGATGCCGGTGCCATCTTCCTGGGTTTCCTCGACGCCGAATTCAAACAGAAAACGTGCCCGCGCCTCGGAAATCATCGAGATCATCGAGTCGTTGCCCAGGTGGTTGGCCGCGTTGATGTCGGTCACTCGCACGGTCAGGTGGGTGCTGTAGCAGAACTGGTCTTCGGGGAACTCAAGGGTCAGGCGGGCCATGGCAGGTCTCGTACGGGTGGGATAGGGCGGCGCAATTGTACGTGGGCTTTTATCGTCTTTGTGTGATCAGCCCACTGAATCAGGTTCCGCCCTCCATGGCTGTCCGTGCGCCCTCAGCGATGCAGGGTGTTGACATGATAGAAGGTCACCCGTCCGCCTTCATTGGATGGGCCGTAATTGTCCTGAATATAGGCGCCGGCCTTGAAGTACAGCTGTTCCTTGCTCCAGTAAGCGCTCAATTGCTGATAGAGCGAGCCCTGGTCGCCCTCGCTGCTCAGGACGCTGACACCTAACTTGCCGCTCGAGGTGATACGCAGCGTATAGCTGAAGCGTTCGTTCAGCTGGATGTTCTCGGCCAGCAGGATGTTCTGTACGTCAGCATCACCCGGGCGTTTTCGCAGTAACAGTTCCAGTCGGCCGACGCCGCGCAGGTAGTGGTATTGCAGTTTGGCCAGTGGATCATTGTTGCTGCCGGGTTCGTCCTTGCTGTGGATCTGGCCGATGACGACCTTGTTCTGACTCGGCACCTGATTGACCGTCAGCACCGCGCTCAGGTAGTTGTCGGCACTGTAGTAGTACCAGTTGCTCAGCGTGCTGTCGGCCTGGGTTTCGCGCAGCTCGCTACGCGGGTAGCGGGCGTCGGCGGTCCGCGAGCCGGTGACCGGCACCCAGAAGGTGACGCTGCCGTCGCCATTGCGGCGAAAGTACTGGCTTTCATAACCGTTGTTCAGGTGCGGGGTTTCGATAGTGGTGGGGGATGGGTCGGTGGGAACCGAGAGGTTCCAGGTAGTGAGATCAAGCACGACTGATCCTTAATGATCTTGAACGTCTGTGAGTGGCTTGGCTTCGGTGGCCATCAGCGCAGTAAGTTCAATCGGATCGTGGATTGCTCAACCAGGCTGCCGGGGCTGATCGTGTTGGCAGGCCAACTGCGCCAGGCGTTAGCGGCGTTTTTCGCGACTTCGCTTGCCCTGGTTGCCGGTCAGAACGACACAACCCGCGTCCTGGCGCGCGGGTTGTAGCTGTTTCATGGGCGCACGGATCAAGCAGCCGGGCGCTGTTGCTTCTGGTAGAGGAACTCCAGTACCGCGGCGCGGTACTCGTGATAACGCGCGTCATGTGCCAAGGCGATGCGGTTACGCGGGCGCGGCAGTTCGACGTGAAGGATCTCGCCGACGCTGGCGGCTGGACCGTTGCTCATCATGACGATGCGGTCGGAGAGCAGCACCGCTTCGTCGACATCGTGAGTGATCATGATCACGGTGTTGCCCAGTTCGGCGTGGATCTCCATCAGCGAATCCTGCAGGTGGGCGCGGGTCAGGGCATCCAGAGCGCCGAAGGGTTCGTCCATCAGCAACACCTTGGGCTGCATGGCGAGGGCGCGGGCGATGCCGATACGCTGCTTCATGCCGCCGGAGATCTCGCTGGGGCGCTTGTCCTTGGCATGCATCATGTGCACCAGTTCCAGGTTGTGCTCGATCCATTCGCGTATTTCCCCGCGCGATTTCTTGCCCTGGAACACCTGGCGCACCGCCAGTTCGACGTTCTGGTAGCAGCTCAGCCAGGGCAGCAGGCTGTGGTTCTGGAACACCACGGCGCGCTCGGGGCCGGGCTCGTCGACCTCACGGCCGTCGAGGATGACCCCGCCGGTGGTGGCCTTGTACAGGCCGGCGACGATATTCAGTACGGTGGATTTGCCGCAGCCGGAGTGGCCTATCAGGGAGACGAACTCACCCTTGTCGATACGCAGGTTGACGTTCTGCAGCGCACGGTACAGGCCCTTGTCGGTCGGGAAGTCGATGCCGACGCCGCTGAGTTCTAGGTGTGAATGGCTCATGGGAAGTCTCCTGATTAGCGCAGTACGGCATTCTTGTCCCAGCTGAACTGGCGTTGCAGCAGGAGCATGAGGCGGTCGAGAGCGAAGCCGATCAGGCCGATGACGATCACCGCCACCATGATCCGGCCGAGGGAGTTGGAACTGCCGTTCTGGAACTCGTCCCAGATGAATTTACCCAGGCCTGGGTTTTGCGCCAGCATCTCGGCGGCGATCAGCACCATCCAGCCGGTGCCGAGCGACATGCGCAGGCCGGTGAAGATCATCGGCACGGCGGCGGGCAGGACGATGCGCCGTACATGCGACAGCGGCGACAGGCTCAGCACCTTGCTGACGTTGTTCAGGTCCTGCTCGATGCTGGCCACGCCCACCGTGGTGTTGATTACCGTTGGCCACAGGCAGCACAGCGCCACGGTGATGGCCGAGGTGAGGAAGGACTTGGCGAACAGCGGATCGTCGCTGACATACAGGGCGCTGACCAGCATGGTCACCAGGGGCAGCCAGGCCAGCGGCGACACTGGTTTGAACACCTGGATCAAGGGGTTGATGGCAATGTAGATGGTCTTGCTCAGGCCACAGACAATGCCCAGCGGAATGGCGATCAGCGAGGCAATGACGAAGCCGGCCATCACGGTGTAGAGGCTGGTGAAGATCTGCTGGATAAAGGTCGGCTTGCCGGTATAGGGGCGCACCTTGATCTCGGTCTCGGGGTTCTTCGCCAGCAGGGCGGCGTTGCGCGTGTCCTGGCGCTCATAGAATATCCGGGCTTTCTCACGCTCCTTGAGGTGGGCGCTGACCAGACCGGAGAACTGTTCGGAAACCTGCACCGGGCCAGGGAACTGGCCGAGGCTGGTCTGAATGTTGTTGGCCAGCAGCTGCCAGCACAGCAGGAAACCGATAATGCCGAGCAGCGGCAGGATCAAGGGCGGGGCCCAGCGCTTGAGGAGCGCGCTGGTACGGGCCGATTTCAGTGTTTCGGTTATCGGGGTGGCGACGCTCGGATTGCTCATCGTCCTGTCCTCTTTGTTAAGAGGGAGCCGGTATACCGGCTCCGGGAGTGCCTAAGTAACAGGTGGTTTTTCAACAGCCTGTTAGAGCTGGGTGTCGCCCTTCAGGCCTATCTCGAACTGCTCGAGGTAGGCATTGGGCGTGCGACCGTCGTAAGGCACGCCGTCGATGGTGTCGGTCAGCGGTGGGCGAAAACCGTCGTCATCGGCCCGAGGGAAATCGCTGGTCGCGAACTTGCCTTCTGCCACCAGTTCGGCAGCCGCCTCGCGGTAGATCTCCGGCAGATAGACCTTCTTGGCCATCTCCAGGTACCAGCTGTCCGGCTTGCCTTCTGTGATCTGGCCCCAGCGACGCATCTGCGTCAGGTACCAGACGGCATCGGAGTAGTAGGGGTAGGTGGCGTGGTAGCGGAAGAACACGTTGAAGTCCGGCACTTCGCGCTTGTCGCCCTTCTCGAACTCGAAAGTACCGGTCATCGAGTTGGCGATCACCTGGGCGTCGGCCCCCACGTACTCGGGGCGGGAGAGGATTTCCACGGCTTCCTGACGGTTGGCATTGTTGTCTGCGTCCAGCCAATGGCCGGCGCGAATCAATGCCTTGACCACGCGCTTGTGGGTTTCCGGGTTTGCTTCGGCCCAGCTCTTGGACACGCCGAAGACCTTCTCCGACATGTTCTTGCGGATGGCGTAGTCGGCGACGACCGGCACGCCAATGCCCTTGAACACAGCGGCCTGGTTCCAGGGTTCGCCGACGCTATAGCCATGGATGGTGCCGGCTTCCATGGTGGCCGGCATCTGCGGTGGCGGGGTGACCGAGAGCAGTACCTGGGCATCGATCTGGCCGCTGGTATCACCGGTGTGCGGCGCGTAAAAACCCGGGTGAATACCCCCCGCGGCGAGCCAGTAGCGCAGCTCGTAGTTATGGGTGGACACCGGGAACACCATGCCCAGATTGAAGGACTTGCCGCCGGCGTTGATCTTGTCGATCACCGGCTTCAGGGCGTCGGCCTTGATCGGGTGAACCGGCTTGCCACCTTCCATCGGTACATGCGGCTTCATCTCCTTCCAGACCGCATTGGAAACGGTGATGGCGTTGCCGTTGAGGTCCATGGTGAACGCAGTGACCACATCGGCCTTGGTGCCGAAACCGATGGTGGCGCCGATCGGCTGGCCGGAGAGCATATGCGCGCCGTCCAGTTCGCCGTCGATCACCCGATCCAGCAGCACCTTCCAGTTGGCCTGGGCTTCCAAGGTGACGTACAGCCCTTCATCCTCAAAGAAGCCTTTTTCGTAGGCGATGGCCAGTGGCGCCATATCGGTCAGCTTGATAAAGCCGAACTTCAGCTCGTCCTTCTCCGCCTCGGCGGCGAGGGCGATCTGCAGGCTCAGCGGTGACAGCAGCATGACCGCGGCACAGCCGATTCCAGCCAGGGTTTTCTTCAGTAGCGAACGGCGAGCGGTGGAGTTACGCATAGTGGTTCCTCAAGTCCCAGAAACGAAAAAAGACGTCGCGCACAGCCCGGCCAATAATTGGCCCGAGTGTCGTTGACGTCTTTGTCAATTTCGTCCCGATCACCGCCGTTGGCGATCTGAAGACGTGTGTAGGTGTCTTGAGGGTGTATCTGCAAAGGGCTTGCCAGGTTTGCTTGATGCGCTAGTAGGGCACGCCTGGCGGATCCCATTTCGACAGCTAGAATGAGTCGTGAATAGTTAATATATATGTTTGAAATCAGTTAGATAAGAAAGATATCTCATCCTTTATATAGTTTATGACTTTCGACTCGGAACGCCAGATCTCGATGAGCCAACCCCTGACGCTCAGCGGCTTTTGAGCCATTGATGTGCATGAGCGAGTTGCCTTGAGCGCTTTTGGTTCGGTTTTCAACCGCTGACGCTGATGGGCCTGCCTGGGCCCGGTCGACAACTATCCTGGCTTCGCAGGCAGGATGCAGGTTGCGCCTGAGCGTGCTCGACAAACTCCTTCAGCCACTTGAGCACCTCGACGGCTTCCCAGCGCGCCGGGTCGAACATGGCGTAGGCAAGGCCCTGATAGCCCACCACGTCCAGCTGTTTGTGATAGCCGGCGCGCTGTAACAGGGCTTCTATTTCGGCAAAACAGGTGTTGAAGTGCACGCGGGTGAACGGTGTCCGGCGCTCAGTGACGATGCCCTCCAGGTGCAGTTCGGCAACTGTGCTGCGGACTTTATCGAGGTGCATGCGGTTCACGCTGTGTTTCAGTTGCAAGACGTCCATCATCGTTGTGCTCCTGATTAACGCTGTTGATTGGCCCGGTGTTACTGCCTCGCAGACTTGGCGAGACAGAGTGACAAGGGTAGCCGAAAAGTACTGTACAAATAAACAGTATTCGACAATAGTAAGTGCAGACCCTCTTGGGTATTCACGCGATCACCCCTCCAGTCGCTTGCACAGCCACTGGCCCCGGGGTTGCAGAGGAGCACTAGTAATGCAACAGATACTGATGACAATCGTGTTACTTGGGGGGCTCTCAGGCTGCGCCCAGCCGCAGGTCGAGCAACCCAAGGCCAATGGCTCTTATCTGGTGATTGAAAACAGCCAGGCCTGGGCGGTGCTGGTCTCGGATGGCAAACGGGTGGAAGAGCGCGGCACCGTGGTGGATGCGATCAGGCTGCCTAGCCAGCATGCTGCAGTGACCGCCAGCTATGTGATCGAAACGGCCAATTGCGGTCGGGTGCAATGGCTGACCGAGCGGACTGATGACGCAGACGGTGCCACTACCCGGATGTCGCTGCACAACAACCAGCAACTTGGCGATGCTGGTTGTGTGATTGGCAATGGGCTGACCCGGATGTGGACGGTGCTGGATTATTCGGGCTGATGCGCAAGCAGGGAGGCAAGATGCAGCGGCCGCAGAATCTCGTTTTGTGGGCGCTGCAGCGAAGGCCGATATCTGTTTAGCTATTGCTTGGCGGCTTGCGTAACTTGCTTGGTGCTGGGGTTTGAACCAAGCCATCGGCGCGGAACATCGCTTTGATCCCGCGTACGGCCTGGCGAATGCGATCCTGGTTTTCGATCAGGGCAAAGCGCACATGGTCATCGCCATAGTCGCCAAAACCGATGCCGGGCGACACGCACACCTTGGCATCCAGCAACAGCTTCTTGGCGAACTCCAGCGAGCCGAGCTGGGCATAGGCCTCTGGTATTTTGGCCCAGACGTACATTGAGGCTTTCGGGTTCACCACCATCCAGCCGATCTCATGCAGGCCTTTGACCAGTACATTGCGGCGTTGGCGATACTGCTCGGCGATATCGCGCACGCACTGCTGATCGCCCTCGAGGGCTGCGATAGCGGCGACTTGCAACGGGGTGAAGGTGCCGTAGTCGTGGTAGCTCTTGATCCGCGCCAGGGCGTTGACCAGTTCCTTGTTGCCAACCATGAAGCCGATGCGCCAGCCGGCCATGTTGTAGCTCTTCGACAGGGTGAAGAACTCCACGGCAATGTCCTTGGCACCCGGCACCTGCATGATCGACGGCGCCTTCCAGCCGTCGTAGACGATATCGGCATAGGCCAGATCATGGATCACCAGTACATCGTACTGTTTTGCCAGGGCCACCACGCGCTCGAAAAAATCCAGTTCCACACACTGGGCTGTGGGGTTGGAAGGAAAGCCGAGGATCATCATTTTCGGCTTGGGAATCGACTCGCGAATCGCCCGTTCGAGTTCTGCGAAGAAGTCCACCCCTGGAATCAGCGGCACCGAACGCACCTGGGCGCCGGCAATCACCGCGCCATAGATGTGGATCGGGTAGCTGGGGTTGGGCACCAGCACGGTGTCGCCATGGTCCAGAGTCGCGAGCATCAGGTGCGCCAGACCTTCCTTGGAGCCGATGGTGACAATGGCTTCGCTTTCTGGGTCGATCTCGACGTCATAGCGGTCCTGGTACCAGCGCGAGATGGCGCGGCGCAGACGTGGGATGCCACGAGAGGTCGAATAACCGTGGGTGTCTTCGCGCTGGGCGACCTGTACCAGTTTCTCGACTATGTGCGGCGGTGTCGGGCCGTCAGGGTTGCCCATGCTGAAGTCGATGATATCTTCGCCACGGCGGCGCGCCGCCATCTTCAGTTCGGCGGTGATATTGAACACATAGGGGGGGAGACGATCAATGCGCGCAAAGCGGCGCGGAGCTTGGTCAGCCATGCTTTCCTCGGAAACGTAAGCGCCCGGAACCGTCCGAGCGACGTTGGCCACCTATCGGTGACCTGGCGGTGACGATAAGCGGGAAAGGGGCCGCCTGTCGAGAGGCTGAAGCTTCAGCCTCCGAGCATGTCGTGCATGGCAATAATCTGTTCGGCGACCTGCAGCAACTTCTGTTGACGGCTCATGGCTTGGCGGCGCATCAGGGTGTAGGCCTCTTCCTCGTTGCAGTTTTTCATTTTCATCAGCAGGCCTTTGGCCAGTTCGATGCGCTTGCGCTCGGCAAGCTGCGCGTCGCGAGCCTGCAGCTGTGCGCGCAGTGCCTGGTCGCTCTCGAAACGAGCCATGGCCACATCAAGTATCGGTTGCAGGCGTTGAGCGTGGATGCCTTCGACGATATAGGCGCTGACCCCTGACTGGATGGCCTGGCGCATTACCCCTGGGTCGTGTTCGTCGGTGAACATGACGATTGGGCGCGGTTGGTCGCGGCTAACCAGCACCACTTGTTCCATCACGTCGCGGCTGGGGGATTCGGTGTCGATCAGGATCACGTCCGGGCGCACGGCCTCTACACGTTCGGGTAGGTCGATGGTCAGCCCGGATTCGTCGACTACCTCGAAGCCTGCTTCGGTCAGCGCGGCCTTCAAGCGGCCGACTTTCTTCGGGGTGTCGTTGATTAGCAGGATGCGCAGCATGTTAGCGGCTCTCCTGTTGAGTGCTGATGGACGCATCGGCCAGGGCGTGGAGGGGAAAGCTGCGGGCATAGCCAGCCGGGTCTGAGCCATTCCAGGTCTTGCCATCGAGCAGTGTGGCGCTGCGTTGTTCGGCCGGTACCTTGATGCCCACGGCCTCAGCGGCCTGGCGGTAGAGGTCAAGCTGTTGTACCTGGCGCGCAATGTCGAGGTAATCGGGATCGTCACGCAGCAAGCCCCAGCGTCGGAACTGGGTCATGAACCACATGCCGTCGGAGAGATAAGGCATGTTGACTGCACCGCCAGCATGAAAGCGCAGCGGGTGCGGATCGAGCCAGGCATGGCCAAGACCATCCTGATACTGGCCAAGGAAACGTGGCTGGATCGCGCTCAGTGGCGCATCGACATAGTCGCTGCCGCAGAGCAATTGCGCGGTGCTGCGCTTGTTCTCGTCGTTTTCGTCGATGAAGCGGCTGGCCTCCAATACGGCCATCACCAGGGCGCGGGCGGTATTGGGGTAGTGTTCGACAAAGGCGCGGGTACAGCCGAGCACTTTTTCCGGGTGATCCGGCCAGATCGACTGAGTGGTGGCGATGGTGAATCCGAGGTTTTCATCGACCGCCTGCGCACACCAGGGTTCACCTGCGCAGAAACCATCGATACGCCGGGCTTTGAGGTGGGCGACCATTTGTGGCGGAGGTACTACTACGCTGTCGACATCGTTGAGTGGGTGAATGCCCTGGCTGGCCAGCCAGTAATACAACCACATGGCGTGGGTGCCGGTGGGCAGCGTCTGGGCAAAGGTCAGTCTTGCTTCTTTTTGGTGCGCGCGCAGCTTCAGTGCGTCGCTAGTGGTCACGCCAGCGAGTTGCAGGGCATGAGACAGATTGATGCTCTGGCCGTTCTGGTTCAGCCCCATCAACACCGCCATATCGGTGGCTGGCGCACCGCCCAGGCCGAGCTGTACGCCATAGATCAGGCCATAGAGGCTGTGCGCGGCATCAAGTTCACCACTGAGCAGCTTGTCGCGCAGGCTGGCCCAGGATGCCTGGCGCTGCAGGTTGATGGTCAGGCCATACTTCTCGGCGAAGCCCTGCGTGGCGGCGACAATCACCGATGCGGCATCGGTCAGGGCCATAAAGCCCAGATTCAATACACGTTTTTCCGGTGCCTCACTGCCGGCAGCCCAGGCCTGTGCATCGATGTGGCTGTTTTTATGTTCGCTCATGGCGCTTTTCCCAGATCAACACAAAAAAGTGCCGCGCCAATGGCTGAATGACCCAGCGATTGGAGCGACACCATTGTCTATTAAGCCGATTCCGCCATTGGAAGGGCTCTGTTGTCAGGAACTAAGCAAGTGATATGCCATTACGCGAAAAAGTTGGCGCGCTGATGGCAGGCGCGAGAGTGGCGTGGGAGGGGGGTAGGCCTGGCTCAGCGCTCGAGCATCTGTTTGACGTTACTGTGTGGGATTTGCTGCTTGCGACCCTCGCTGTCGGTGAACTCGAGCATGCCGGTATCTTTGTCCAGGTGAGGCTTACCATCGCTGGTCAGCATCTGGCCATCGGTGGTGGTAATGATGTATTCGCTGCTACAGCCGGTCAGGGCGAAGGAGCACAAGGCTGCGATAATCCAGTGTTTCATGAATTTCTCCTGATGTTTAAATGCGTCCGTTGATGTTCCTATCCAAAAGGTAGCCGCTGGGCCGCCACCTGCAAGGGCTTCAGAAAAGAAAAAGCCCCGCACTGGGCGGGGCTCTTCTTGACGCATGCTGCTATCGACGCGGTGTTGCCTTAGGCTTGAACGACCGGGATGTTGGCGTTCGCTGCAGCTTCACGGAACTCGGCGATCTGGTCGAAGCTCAGGTAGCGGTAAACGTCCGCAGCCATGCTGTCGATTTCCTTCGCGTAGACCATGTACTCCTCGACGCTCGGCAGTTTGCCGAGGATCGAAGCCACCGCCGCCAACTCGGCAGAGGCCAGGTAGACGTTGGCACCATCGCCCAGACGGTTGGGGAAGTTGCGGGTCGAGGTCGACACCACCGTGGAGTTCGCTTCAACGCGTGCCTGGTTGCCCATGCACAGCGAGCAGCCTGGCATTTCCAAGCGTGCGCCAGCCTTGCCGAAGATGCCGTAGTAGCCTTCCTCGGTGAGTTGATGCTGGTCCATCTTGGTCGGCGGCGACAGCCACAGACGGGTCGGCAGGGTGCCTTCGACTTTTTCCAGCAGTTTGCCGGCGGCGCGGAAGTGACCAATGTTGGTCATGCACGAGCCGATGAACACTTCGTCGATCTTCTCGCCTTGAACGCTGGACAACAGACGGGCATCGTCAGGGTCGTTCGGGGCGCAGAGGATCGGCTCATTGATGTCGGCCAGATCGATTTCGATGATCTCGGCGTACTCGGCGTCCTGGTCTGCTGCCATCAGCTTCGGATCGGCCAGCCAGGCTTCCATTGCCTGGGCACGACGTTCCATGGTGCGCGCATCGCCGTAGCCTTCGCTGATCATCCAGCGCAGCAGGGTGATGTTGGACTGCAGGTACTCGGCAATCGCCTTTTCCGGCAGCTTGATGGTGCAACCGGCGGCGGAGCGCTCGGCGGAGGCATCTGACAGCTCGAACGCTTGCTCGACAGTCAGCTCGTCCAGGCCTTCGATCTCGAGGATGCGACCAGAGAAGGCGTTGACTTTGCCCTTCTTCTCGACGGTCAGCAGGCCTTTCTGGATCGCGTAGTAAGGGATCGAATGCACCAGGTCACGCAGGGTGATGCCGGGTTGCAGTTTGCCCTTGAAACGCACCAGTACCGACTCCGGCATGTCCAGCGGCATGACGCCGGTAGCAGCGGCGAAGGCAACCAGACCGGAACCGGCCGGGAAGGAGATGCCCATCGGGAAGCGGGTGTGCGAGTCGCCACCGGTGCCGACGGTATCCGGCAGCAGCATGCGGTTCAGCCAGCTGTGGATGATGCCGTCGCCCGGACGCAGGGACACGCCGCCACGGGTGCGGATGAAGTCCGGCAGGGTGTGGTGGGTGGTGACGTCGATCGGCTTCGGATACGCCGCGGTGTGGCAGAACGACTGCATTACCAGGTCGGCGGAGAAGCCCAGGCAAGCCAGGTCTTTCAGCTCGTCGCGGGTCATCGGGCCAGTGGTGTCCTGGGAGCCGACGGTGGTCATCTTCGGTTCGCAGTAGGTGCCGGGTCGCACGCCCTCGACGCCGCAAGCCTTGCCGACCATTTTTTGCGCCAGGGTGAAACCCTTGGTGCTGGCAGCAGGCTGCTCAGGCAGCTTGAACAGGTCGGTAGTGCCCAGGCCCAATTCGGCGCGAGCCTTGTCGGTCAGGCCGCGGCCGATGATCAGCGGGATACGGCCGCCAGCACGGACTTCGTCGAGCAGTACCGGGGTCTTCATTTCGAAGGTGGTCAGTACTTCGTCAGTGCCGTGCTTGCAGACTTTGCCAGCATGCGGGTAGAGGTCGATCACGTCGCCCATGTGCATGTTGGAAACGTCGAATTCGATCGGCAGGGCGCCGGCATCTTCCATGGTGTTGTAGAAGATAGGGGCGATCTTGTTACCGAAGCAGAAGCCGCCAGCGCGCTTGTTCGGAATGTTGGGGACGTCGTCACCGAAGAACCACAGCACCGAGTTGGTGGCGGATTTGCGCGAGGAGCCGGTACCAACCACGTCGCCGACGTAGGCGATCGGGAAACCTTGTTGTTTCAGGGCTTCCATCTGCTGCAATGGGCCAATGCTGCCCGGCACGTCAGGCTGGATGCCATCGCGTGCCATTTTCAGCATGGCCAGGGCGTGCAGCGGGATATCCGGGCGCGACCAGGCATCGGGTGCCGGCGACAGGTCATCGGTGTTGGTTTCGCCGGTGACCTTGAATACGGTCAGGCTGATCTTGTCGGCCAGGGTCGGGCGGTTCTTGAACCACTCGCCATCAGCCCAAGACTGCAGCACGCCTTGGGCGTGAGCATTGCCGTTCTTGGCTTTTTCCGCGACGTCGTGGAAGGCATCGAACATCAGCAGGGTGTGCTTCAGCTGGACGGCAGTCGCCGCAGCCAGTTCGCTGTCGTCGAGCAGTTCAACCAGGGTGACGATGTTGTAACCGCCCTGCATTGTGCCAAGGAGCTTAACGGCATGCAGCTTGTCGATCAGCGGGGAAGTCGCTTCGCCTTTGGCGATGGCAGAGAGGAAGCCAGCCTTGACGTAGGCGGCTTCATCAACGCCTGGTGGTACGCGGTTGGTGATCAGGTCGAGGAGAAAGGCTTCTTCGCCAACCGGCGGGTTCTTCAGCAGCTCGATCAGGCCTGCGGTTTGTTCGGCGTTCAGCGGCTGGGGCACGATACCCTGAGCGGCACGCTCTGCTACGTGTATGCGATAGGCTTCAAGCACAGTTATTACCCTCATCAGTGGTCCCAAAGGGTTGTCCGGGACGCGATCCAGAAACCCTGAACCATGCGCTTCGTGGCTTTATGGGCCCCTCAGCCGAGGTTTCAGAGGTTTCTTGCGGAAGCTGTTTTCAAAGTTTTACGCCGGCAGGACGGTTTGATGAGGGCTGGTGCAGGCGCTTTTTCAAGCGGCTGCACCAACATCGTACCTGCAGGATCTACTGTGCTCGTGACGCTTTGAAAACAGCTTCCAACGGACATTAGTGCCTTTAAAAGGCGGGCCGATTCTACTGGAAAGCGTCGAAAAAGTTAAGCTAAAGCCCTGCGGCCAGGAGGCCGTAGGAATAATTTGCTTGCGCGCGCTACATGCAGTGAACGTCGGAGAAAAATACGGCTTTACACGGCTTACGAGCATTTATCCATCTGCGGGCTGCGCATAAGCGGGTTTTTACCCAGCCACTCGATTGAGATGAACTGGCTTAGACAAAGGGCTAACATGCCTGCCTATCCGCCAACATGTACCCATCCTCGCTATGTCCAACCAACGCATTAAAACCCCTTGTGTAGGCCTTTGCTCCACTGTCTATGGCGACTTGGTATGCCGTGGCTGCAAGCGTTTTCACCATGAAGTAATCAATTGGAACGGCTATACCGAGGATGAAAAGTACGCAGTCTGGCTGCGCCTCGAGGTGTTATTGGTGCAGGTCATGACGGCTAAGCTGGAGGTCTTCGATGGCGCGCGCCTGCGTCATCAGCTGGAGCAACGGAAAATACGTTTCGTGCCCCAGCAGTCGCCTTACTGCTGGGCATACCAACTGATTGCCCGCGGCGCACGAGCCATCAATCAGCTGGACGCCTACGGCATGGTGCTGTTGCCCGAGTTTCGCGACTGGACCCTGCCTGAGTTGCGTGACGCGATAGACCGCGAATTTTTCCTGTTATCCGAAGCACACTACGAGCGCTATATCGCACCGAAATTTCTTTTGGAAGGCTTGTCGGCGCGCGATTGATGCGCTGAGCAGATATGAACAAGGCCACCTGGATGGGTGGCCTTGTTCATTGGGCTAATGAGCCTGAGCTAAATGCCCCTGTTTTTCACACCGCTCAACGCCAACGGCGAGCGTTTAGAGGCTGGCGCAGTAAGCGAGAGCTTTTCACAAGCCCTTAGTGCTGAGCCACCAGGTCTTCCAGGTGAGCAATGATGTCGTCTGGTTTGAGCACCAGCACGTCACAATCCAGGGCGTCGAGGATTACTTCGGCGGTGTTGCCAATCAGCGCCCCGGACAGGCCGGTGCGGGCCACTGTGCCGATCACTGTGACTGCAGCATTGAGCTGATGAGCAACCTGCGGGATCAGTACATCGGCCGGGCCTTCAGCAATATGCAATCGCTCCTCTGCGATGTCGTATTCAGCCTGGAAAGCCGTGCACTCGGCACGGTAGCGCGCCTCGATTGTCTCTTTCAGCTGGAAGGTAGGGTCGGCTGCCGACAGCATCGGTGATGGATGGGCACTGATTACATGCAAATTGGCCCTGGCCAGTGTTGCGATGTCATAGCCGTAGTTGACGATACTGTCGTGAAGAGTGCGGTGCTCACCGTCCGCATTACCGACATCGACCGCTGCGAGTATGTTGCCCCCAGCCCAGGGCTTGTCGGTTTTAACCATCAGCACCGGTGCCGGACAATAGCGCAGCAGTTTCCAGTCGTCCGGGGTGAGCAGGGCTTTTTTCAGCGGGTTGTCAGGGAAGTGCTGCTTGATCACCAAGCCACAGCCTTCGGCCTGCTGCACGGTGATGATGGTCTGGTAGAGATTCTCATGCCAGGCCTGTTGGCCCGAGATGCTGTAGCCCTCTTTCTCAAGGGTGGCACATAAGTCGCCGAGGTAGGCCGAATGGTCATGTTTCTTGCCGCATACCAGCAAATGCAAGTGTGATTGCGTCACGCCGGCAATCAGCTTGGCCCGCTTAAGTGCCAAGCCTTCAGGTCGCTCTGGGTCCATGACGACTAAAATATTGCGAATGGCTTGCATGCTCTTCTCCGTTCGAAGTGGATTGTGCCTAGCGACTACTATAGATGCAGCAACTGCACTGTGTTGTTGACCCGTATCAACGGCACGGCTGGCTGTTCGCGCCGTCATTCGTATAATGCTGCGTCCAGCCCTGCAGATGAGGCTGCCACCAAATTCGTGAGCCTATGCAACTGTTACCTGAAATTGAAGCGTTCTTGCTCTGCCCAACGCCTGATGCCTGGATCACCCAAGCCTTGCAAAATCAGGACGTGATGTTGATAGACCACGCCAATTGCGAGAAGAAGGCTGCATCAACCGCCTTGACCCTGCTATTCCGTTATATCGAAAAGGCCGATTTGCAATATAACTTGTCGCGTTTGGCCCGTGAGGAGCTGCGTCATTTCGAGCAGGTCGCGGCCCTGATGAAAAAACGCGGCATTGTTTATCGCCCGATAAGCGCCGCGCTCTATGCCCAGCGCCTGCACAAGCACATGCGCACCAGTGAGCCGCACAAGCTGGTGGACACCCTTATCGTTGGGGCTTTTATCGAGGCGCGCTCCTGTGAGCGATTCTTTCGACTGGCTCCGCATCTGGATGAAGAGTTGGGGCAGTTCTACCGCTCATTACTCAAGTCCGAGGCACGGCATTATCAGGGCTACCTGAAAATGGCCCGTGACTACGCGAGCGGGCCAATCGATGAGCGAGTGGCCTATTTCGCCGAGGTCGAGCGCGACGCCATTCTCACTCCGGACACGGAATTCCGCTTTCACAGCGGTGCGGCCGCCTGAGGCTCCCCAGCGCGCGGTTTTTTCTTGCTCGGTGGCAGTGACGCTATCGAGCATCGCCGCGATAGTGAGCAGGCCTATTCAACAAGCATCGACCGTTGCAAGGTTAGCCGGCAGGGCTCTGCGACTGCTGCGCAAGATGATTATTGCCAGCACCACCAGCAGTAAAGAGGCGCCGGTCAGTACCAGGAAAACGCTCTGCAATGAACCCGTCGTTTCGCGGATATAGCCCGCCAGCAGGTTGCCGAGCGTGCCGCCCATGCCGAAGGTGACCATGCAGATGCCACTGATCTGCATGGTGGCGGTCGACGAGTAGTGCTGATTGACCCAGCCCGCGACAATGCCCCACATGGGGAAGTACATCAGGCCATAACCGAAGCCTGCAACTAGCGCGTACTTGCCAGGGTCGTAGGCGAACGCCAGCAGCCCCAGGGCGTACCCACTGAAGATCACCATCAACGCCATGCCATGGCCCTTGCGATCGGCCAATTTGCCGGTGATGAAACCGGCAACCATGCCGGTGCCGCCAACCGTCGCCCACGTGTAGCCACCGAGCGCGGAGGGCAGCATGAGTTCATCCAGGTAGCTGTTGAGCCAATAGGAAAACGGCATGCTGGTGAAGCCTACGAGTAGGCAGATAAGGCAAGCGAACAGGGCTGTGCGCTCACCTATGATGGTGGCGAACAGCCGGGAAGTGGGGATCACCGAGTCGATCAGGGCGGCGCTGGCGGCCGGACTGAAGGGCGCCGGCTTGAGGTCGCGTAGCATGTGCCAGGTCAGGGCCACGACCAGCAGGCCGAAGAGCCCGGCGACCTGCCAGCTGGCCTGCCAGCCAAGCAGCGGCACCACGACAAGGATCAGCAGGCCATTGAGGGCATAGCCCCAGGCCGTACCACTGGACGCGCAGGACAGGTAGGTCGAGCGCGACTCGGCACGGGCGCAGCGGCTGACGATCTCGACGATACAGCCCCAGCTGATTGCCGCGCTGGCGGCCAGGCAGGTCAGGGCCAGCGTGATCTGCATGGGGTCACGCAGCTGCGACATGGTGAGTAGCAGGATGCTGGAGGTAATGCCGGTAATGAGGGCCAGGCGGCCGGTGCCCAGCCTATGTCCAAGCAGGCCCAGGAGCATGGCGCCGCCGAGATAGGCCAATTGGGTCAGGGCGCCGATGGCCGCCAGTTGCCAGGCACTGATCTCGATGGACTCGCGCATAAACGGCATCAGGGCGGCAAACAAGAACATGCCGAAGCCGTGGCTGACGATCTGGTTCATACCAAACGTGATGGGCATCCGCATTGCTCGCGCTCCGTGAGAGTGCCTGGGGATTTGTGTAGGCAGGCTGGATGCTGGCAAATATAGGGGCTTGCCAGTGTTCATAAAAACGATAAATATTGATGACTACTGTCAATAAAGTTGAAATATGCCATGCGCGATCTACCCATCGTCTTGCTGCGCACCTTTGTGGTGGTCGCCGGTACGTTGAATCTGACGACAGCCGCTCGGCTGCTGCACCGCGCGCCCTCGACCATCAGCATGCAACTCACGCGGCTGGAAGGGCTGGTGGCGGCCGAGCTGCTGCAGCGTGGCCAGTACGGGGTGAGGCTGACTCCAGCTGGGGAGCAGCTGAAGTCTTGCGCGCAACAGCTACTTAACCTG
Organism: Pseudomonas sp.; assembly: GCA_030656145.1. Taxonomy (GTDB): domain Bacteria; phylum Pseudomonadota; class Gammaproteobacteria; order Pseudomonadales; family Pseudomonadaceae; genus Aquipseudomonas. The sequence goes on along the minus strand of JAUSOF010000033.1, from coordinate 129,504 downwards.
CATGACCAAATTCTTGGCACCTTCCAGCACGCCGGCGTGGGAGGGCTGGTGCGTTTGGGTACCCACGACCAATACGCTACGCGTAGCCTGGTCCCGCTGCTGGAAGCCTTCGTGCTGAGCTACCCCGAGGCCAGCCTGGAAGTGGTCTGTGATCATCGACCCTATTATCTGGCGTCACTGGTGGCAGAGGGGCAGCTGGACCTGGCGTTAATCGAGATGCCGGCCTTGTCGGGCGGCGGGGAACGTTTGTTTCGCGACGAGCTGGTTTGGGTGCGTAACGAGGTGCATTCGACGCACCGGCGCGAACCGCTTCCGTTGGCAGTCTTTGTAGAGGGCTGCTATCACCGTGATTCTGCGCGCAAGGCTCTCGCCGATGCGCAGATCCCGTACCGGATTGCGTTCACCAGTCAGAGTCGGGCTGGAGTCCTGGCGGCTGTACGGGCTGGAATTGGTGTCGGCATCATTCCTCGCTCAACCCTGGAGCCAGGGCTACACGTGATCGAGGAAGGGCTACCGCCCCTCCCTGGCACGGATATCACCTTGTTCGTCGCCGAACAGGTCAACGAGGCGACTCAACGCCTGGCGCAAACCATTCAGGCAAGCCCGCAATTTCGACGTATTGAGCAGCCTTTGCCGCTGCAGTGCTAAGTCTGCGGCGGTGATCAACCGAGAGAGAAGGGGGTCAGCTGCCAATTTTCGCCATCGACCTGCAACGCCCAGCCTTGGCTGTCCCAGTCGCCAAGGACAATTCGTCGGGCTGGTGCGCCGGCCACCTCCAATTGATGCACCGCGGGGCGATGGGTATGGCCGTGAATCAGTGTGCGTACGCGGTGAGCGGCCATGATTCGCGGCACTTCTGCCGGGGTGACATCGACGATGTCACTGGCCTTCATACGGGTTTTCTCGCGACTTTCATTGCGCAGTTTGCGCGCCAGCTTGCGGCGTGCGGCCAGCGGCAAGTTACGCAGGATAAACAGCGACAGCGGGTTGCGCAGCCAGCGGCGTAGCTTCATATAGGCCAGGTCTTGGGTGCAGAGACTGTCGCCGTGCATCAGCAGGACAGTTTCCCCGCCGAGTTCAACCAAACTGGGATCGCGAAGAAGGGTGCAGCCCGCTTCCCGGCAAAAGGCCTGGCCGACCATGAAGTCACGATTGCCGTGCATCAGGTAGATCTTTGTGCCGCTGTCACTGAGTTGGCGCAGGGCTTGGGCAATAGTGCGCTGAAAGGGGCTGATGGCATCGTCGCCGATCCACACCTCGAAGAAGTCGCCAAGGATATACAGCGCCTCGGCGTCGCAGGCGCGGCTCTGCAAGAAATGCAGAAACGCCCGGCTGATGTCCGGGCGCTCCTGTTCAAGATGCAGGTCGGAGATCAGTAGGATCACTCGACGATCTCGGCCTTCTCGATGATGACGTCGTCGACCGGCACGTCCTGGTGGCCTGATTTCATGGTGGTGGCTACGCCTTTGATTTTTTCGACCACGTCCATGCCTTCAACCACTTCAGCGAACACCGCATAGCCCCAGCCTTGTACGGTTGGTGCGCTGTGGTTGAGGAAGCTGTTGTCGGCAACGTTGATGAAGAACTGCGCGGAGGCCGAATGCGGCTCCATGGTGCGAGCCATGGCCACGGTGCCGATCTTGTTGAGCACGCCATTATTGGCTTCGTTCTTGATGGTCGCGCGGGTGGCTTTCTGCGTCATGCCTGGTTCGAAGCCGCCGCCCTGAACCATGAAGTTGCTGATTACGCGGTGGAAGATGGTGCCGTCGTAATGACCTTCGGCTACGTATTGCTTGAAGTTGGCCACAGTTTCCGGGGCTTTGTCTTCGAACAGCTTGAGGGTAATGACGCCGTGGTTGGTGTGCAGCTTGATCATGTAGGTAATCGCTCTGTCGAAAAATCCAGCTGCCTGCTCAATATCCTTTGCTGGCATGGCGTTAGCGATGCGCGGTGGATAGAGAACGGACTCGTGGGCCTGTCAGGGGGTTGACAGCTTCGGCTATGATAAGCGCTTTGTATAAGTCGGCCTACCCTGAGAGTTTGTTCATAATGAGCCGCGCGTCTAGCTCGCGCGATCTTGAACAGGCTCTGAGCCGCGCCCCGCACTCGTTAAGGACCCCATGAGCAAGCCAGAGATTGTCGCCGCTTCGAACTTTCTTCGTTCCATCGTCCAGGCTGATCTGGACGCCGGCAAGCACACCAAGATCATCACCCGCTTTCCGCCGGAGCCCAATGGTTACCTGCATATCGGTCATGCCAAGTCGATCTGCCTCAACTTCGGCCTGGCCAAGGAATTTGGTGGCGAGTGCAACCTGCGCTTCGATGACACCAATCCGGCCAAGGAAGATCAGGAGTACATCGACGCGATCAAGAACGATGTGCAGTGGCTCGGCTTCCAGTGGGCTGGCGAGGAGTGTTACGCCTCCAACTATTTCGACCAGTTGCATGACTGGGCCGTTGAGTTGATTAAAGCCGGCAAAGCCTACGTCTGCGATCTGTCGCCGGACGAGGCGCGGCAGTACCGCGGCAATCTGACCGAGCCAGGCAAGAACAGCCCGTTCCGTGAGCGCTCGGTGGAGGAGAGTCTTGATCTGTTCGCCCGGATGAAGGCGGGCGAGTTCCCTGATGGTGCTCGCGCCTTGCGCGCGAAAATCGACATGAGCTCGCCGAACATGAACTTGCGTGATCCGATTCTTTACCGCATCCGCCATGCTCATCACCATCAGACCGGTGACAAGTGGTGCATTTACCCCAGCTATGATTTTACCCATGGCCAGTCAGACGCGATCGAGGGCATTACCCACTCGATATGCACCCTGGAGTTCGAGGATCACCGCCCGCTTTACGAATGGTTTCTCGACAACCTGCCGGTGCCGGCCAAGCCGCGGCAGTATGAGTTCGCCCGTCTCAATCTGAACTACACCATCACCAGCAAGCGCCGGCTCAAGCAGTTGGTTGATGAAGGCCATGTGCATGGCTGGGACGATCCGCGGATGTCGACCATTAGTGGCTATCGCCGCCGCGGATACACTGCGGCGGCGATCCGGACCTTCTGCGACATGATCGGCGTCAATCGCGCGGGCGGCCTGGTGGACATCGGTATGCTTGAGTTCGCCATTCGCGAAGACCTCGACGCCTCTGCTTCGCGAGCCATGTGTGTGTTGCGGCCCTTGAAGGTGGTGATCACCAATTACCCCGAAGATCAGGTGGAAAACCTCGAGTTGGCGCGCCATCCCAAGCAGGACATGGGCGTGCGTCAGCTGCCGTTTGCCCGCGAGATCTATATCGATGCCGGGGACTTCGAAGAAGTCCCGCCAGCCGGCTTCAAGCGTCTGATCCCCGGTGGCGAAGCCCGCTTGCGTGGCAGCTACGTGATCCGCGCCGACGAGGCGATCAAGGATGCCGCGGGCAATATCGTCGAACTGCGCTGCAGCTACGACGAAAATACCCTGGGCAAGAACCCCGAGGGGCGCAAGGTCAAGGGTGTGATCCATTGGGTGCCGGCCGCGGCCAGTGTCGAGTGCGAAGTGCGCTTGTATGACCGCCTGTTCCGTTCGCCGACTCCGGAAAAGGCCGAGGAGGGCAGCAGCTTTCTCGACAACATCAATCCCCAGTCGCTGGTGGTACTCAAGGGCTGTCGTGCCGAGCCGTCGCTGGCCCAGGCTCAGCCTGAGGAACGCTTCCAGTTCGAGCGTGAGGGCTACTTCTGCGCCGACATCAAGGACAGCAAGCCGGGTGCTCCGGTGTTTAATCGTACTGTGACGCTGCGCGACTCCTGGGCTTAAACCCTCAGGCAGTTTGATTAGAACCGGGCCAGCGTGCTGGCCCGTGGATTCCAAGGATTGCCAATGCTCTCGATCTACAACACGCTGACCAAAAACAAAGACGTTTTCAAACCGCTGATAGACAACCATGTGCGCATGTATGTGTGCGGCATGACGGTTTACGACTTCTGTCATATCGGTCATGCGCGTGTGATGGTGGCGTTCGATGTGGTGACTCGCTGGCTGCGTCATCGCGGCTATGAGGTGACCTACGTACGCAATATCACCGACATCGACGACAAGATCATCAAGCGCGCCAATGAGAACGGCGAGCCGTTCGAGGCGCTGGTCGAGCGCATGATCGCGGCCATGCACGAAGACGAGGCGCGCCTGAATGTGCTGCGTCCGGATCAGGAGCCGCGTGCCACCGGGCATATCGCCGGCATGCACGAGATGATCCAGACCCTGATCGACAAGGGCTTTGCCTATGCCCCGGGTAATGGCGACGTGTACTACCGGGTCGGCAAGTTTGTCGGTTACGGCAAGTTGTCGCGCAAGAAGATCGAAGACCTGAAGATTGGCGCGCGCATCGAAGTTGATGAAGCCAAGCAGGACCCGCTGGATTTCGTCCTGTGGAAGGGCGTCAAACCGGGTGAGCCGAGCTGGGCGTCGCCCTGGGGCGCGGGCCGTCCGGGCTGGCATATCGAGTGCTCGGTGATGTCCACCTGCTGCCTGGGCGAGACCTTCGACATTCATGGCGGCGGCCCGGATCTGGTGTTCCCGCACCATGAGAACGAGATCGCCCAGAGCGAAGCAGCTACCGGAAAACTCTACGCCAATGCCTGGATGCATGCCGGTGCGGTAAGGGTAGACGGCGAGAAGATGTCCAAATCCCTGGGCAACTTCTTCACCATCCGCGAGGTGCTGGAAAAGTATCATCCGGAAGTCGTGCGTTACCTGCTGGTGTCCAGTCACTACCGCAGTGCGATCAACTATTCCGAAGACAGCCTCAAGGAAGCCAAAGGCGCGCTGGAGCGTTTCTACAATGCGCTCAAGGGCCTGCCCAAAGTCACACCTGCCGGAGGTGAAGCTTTCGTCGAGCGCTTTGGCGCGGCGATGGACGACGACTTCAATTCGCCGGAAGCCTGCGCTGTGCTGTTCGAAATGGCCCGCGAGATCAACCGCCTGCGCGAAAGCGATCTGCAGGCCGCCGCCGGCCTGGCGGCGCGCCTGAAGGAGTTGGCCGACGTGCTGGGCGTGTTACAGCTTGAGCCCGAGGCCTTCCTTCAGGCCGGTGCCGCCGGCAAGGTCGATGCGACCGAGGTGGAAGCCCTGATCGCCGCGCGCCTGCAAGCCCGCGCCGATAAGAACTGGGGTGAGTCGGACCGTATCCGTGACCAGCTCAGCGGCATGGGGGTAGTGCTGGAAGACGGCAAGGGTGGCACTACCTGGCGCCTGGCGGAGTAAGCGACAGCTGGATTAAACAGGCCGCTTTCGAGCGGCCTGTTTTTTACATGGCTATTGCTTGAACGTGGCGCTAGTCGCTGCGCCGCTCAATTCCATAGCCAGTTCCATAAGCCTGGCAGGCGGACATGCTGCAGCGGATCACCCAGTGCGCGCTTTATGGCAGCACGTTCGAGTGCGTCGCGTTGGTCGTAGAACGGTTTGGTTGCGGTAGCAAGCCCCACGTCCCCGGCCACATCCATGAGGATCTGCAGGTATTCGCGCATATGCCTGGCGGTGTAGGGATTGAGGTCATGGAAGGTTACGATCACCGGGATTACCCCATCCACTACCGGCATGTCGCCGGCCTGGATGTGTGTCGCTGCCAGTGCCAATTGGCTGCGCAGATTACTGCGTCGGCGCAGGCTGCCGTTGATGCCCCAGGTCTTGCCGTCGTTGGCGCTCAGGTCGGTCAGTAGCAAATGCAGGCCGTGCGCCTGGTAGGCGGCAAAGGTGCGCTCGTCGTAGTTCCAGAACGGCGGGCGCACCAAGCGCGGCGGCTTGCTGCTGATGGCTCTGAGGTCGGCCACGCCATCGCGTAGCGACTGCGCCAGCTCGTCCGGGCTGAGGAAGCGATGATTGGAGTGCCTGCGGGTGGCGGTGTGAAAACCCAGCAAATGGCCGTCTTTCTGCTGGCGGCGCAACAGACTCTGCCCTTGAGCACTGCCGCCTGCGTGGGAGGCGCGCGTCTGGATAAAGAACACCGCCTTGATTTCGGGCTGGATGGGGTTGTCTGCCAGGGCATCGAGAATCTCTCGGGTTGGATTGACCCCCAGGCTTGCGCTCGGCCCGTCGTCGAAGCTCAGCAGAAAGCGAATCGGCGCAATCCCCGCTGATGGCTGGGGGGGTGGCGCGCTGACGCAGCCAGCCAACATAACCAGGGCCGTTATCACCCAGCTGCATGTACGAAGCTTTCGAGGAGGACAGCGGCGTGCTGGCAATGCTTGTGCGGCAGCGGCTATGGGGCGCAATAGGAAACTCATCGGGTTGTTTGATTAGTGAAGATCGGGGGCGAAGGGTACAACAAGCCGGGGGGGGCGAGTTTTATTGTGGACCCCCGCAAGGATCGGCTGGCGACGGCAGATAGAAGGGCAGCACGCTGCGCTGATCGATCATGGGTGGTTCCGACCCACGTTGGCTGCCATAAACGCTGGGGCAGGTAATTCTTCCACTAGCCGACACCAGCGTTCACCGGCCGTCGTGGCTGAACCTGGCACAAGATTGCCGCGCAAGAACGCCGAACATAGCCGCGCCGTTAAACCTTCAGTCCCTGCTCCCTCAACCGCTTATACAGCGTATTGCGGCTCAGCCCCAAACGCCTGGCCAACTGCGAAATATTGCCGGCGCAGGCCTGAAGTGCGCTGGCCAAATCATCATCACTGGGCGCCGATAACGCCGCTTGCTCGGTGAGCGTTTCTTGCGTGTTAATCGCCTGCAGATCGGCAAAAAAATCATCCGGCAGATGCTCCGGCAAAATCGGCTGGTCATCGGCCATGGCCAGGGCGATCTGCAGCACGCTGCTGAGTTGGCGCAGGTTGCCCGGCCAGGGATGGCGCTCAAACAGGCTCAGCACTGCCTGGCTAAGCCCCGCCGTTTGTTGCGCCTCGCGGTGATAGGCCCAGATACGCTGGAACATCGCAGCCTTGTCGCTGCGTTCGCGCAGCGGCGGTAGTTCCAGGTTGAGGCCGCTGATGCGGTAGTAAAGATCCTGGCGGAACAGGCCGGCGTCGACGTCCTGGCGCAGCGGGCGGTTGGTGGCGGAAATCAGGCGGATATCTACCGGATAAAGCTCACTGCTGCCCAGTGGCTGCACGCAACGCTCCTGCAAAACCCTTAGCAGGCGAGCCTGCACCCGCAGTGGCATGTCGCCGACTTCGTCGAGAAACAGGGTGCCTTTGTGGGCCTTGCGAATCAGGCCAATGCTGCCTTTCTGGTTGGCACCGGTGAAGGCGCCTTTTTCGTAGCCGAATAGCTCGGATTCGACCAGTTCGGCGGGGATGGCAGCGCAGTTGACCGCAATCAAGCTTTGTTTGGCGCGCGAACTGGCATGGTGCAGGGCTTTGACGAACACCTCCTTGCCTACCCCGGTTTCGCCATGCACCAGGATCGGAATGTCTTTTTCCAGCAGACGCTCAGCCTGACGTACGGCTTTATCGACACGCGGGTCGCCGAGGTTGATCGAGTCCAGGGTAAAGCCCTTGCGGCCATCGGCTTCACCAGGTGGAGTGGGGCGAAAGTCCCGAGCCTGGATCGCTGGCGCTTGCTGCGGGTGTTTGAGTAGACCATGGAAGCGGTACCGGCCAGCGGCGCGCAGAGAGAACGGCAAGCCTTCTGGCTGATTGAGCAGTTGCCGTAGCGGCACGTCGAACAGGCTTTCGACCGTCACCCGCGACAGGCTGATACCCAGCAGCGAATCGGCGCGTCGGTTGGCCGACACCACCTGGCCGGTTTCGTCGAAGATCAGCAGGCCGGCCCACTGGCTCTCAAGGTTGTTCAGGCCGGTATTGAAGATCAGCTGAAAATAGCGGGCCTGGAACAGGTTGAGAATCAACCGGTTCTCCACCGACTGGCTCATCATCTTGACCATGCCCAGGGTGTGCGAGGGCGGCAGGTAGCTGTCACTGGAGACGTCGAGCACGCCGATCATCTGCCGTTGGGCATCGAAGATCGGCGAGGCGGAGCCGGTCATGAAACGGTTGGCCTTGAGGAAGTGTTCATCGTGCTGGATATGCACAGCCTGGCCGCAAGTCAGTGCGGTACCGATGGCGTTGGTGCCGGTGTATTTCTCCAGCCAACTGGCGCCGGCACTAAAGCCGGGCGCATGGGTCGGCTCGATAAAGCGCTGGTCGCCCCAGGATTGCAGCAACTGGCCCTGGCTGTCGGCCAGCATGATCAGGCAGTTGGAATTGGCCAGGATGTTCTCGTAGTAGGGCAGAACTTCCTGATGGGTGGTCTGCACCAGAAAATGCTGACTGTCGAGCAGTGCCGAGACCGCGCCCCGGGCTGGCCGCTGGAAACTCGGTGCGCTGCCGTGGGTCAGGCCAAAATCGCGGCAACGGCCCCAGGAGTCCTGGATCAGTGTGTTGTGGGTCTGCCCCTGGGCGGTATCGTCCATGGAAGGAATTCGCCTTTTATGCAGTTATTGTTCTTGTTTTTAATGGCTGCCGGATCGAGCCGGCAGCCTGGTTGAGCCGCCAGCATTGACTGCGCCGGCCGATGCAATGGTCAACAGCATGGTGTTCAGAGCTGTTCAGTGTCAACGGGGAAAGTGTTCAGCTTGAACAGCCTTGCGCAACGATTGAGTGGTTGGGTGGGCGGTCGCTGATTTTAAAAATACGTATATATATCAATGAATTATATTTATAGCTCAGGTGGTCGCGGCGCAATGGCATAGAAATCGCTTTAGCCTGTTCAGGCGGTTTTACGCCATACACCAACACAACAACAATAAAAGGGCACGCCATGTCGCTCACCCTCGAGCATGTCACTCGGGTAGTCGATCAGCAGGTTTATATCGACGATGCCTGCCTGAGTTTCGAACCTGGATCTTTCAACGTTCTGCTGGGCCGCACCCTGGCCGGGAAGACCAGCCTGATGCGCTTGCTGGCCGGACTGGATAAACCCACCAGCGGGCGCATTCTGATGAATGGCGCGGATGTCACCGGTGTGCCGGTGCGCAGGCGTAACGTCTCGATGGTCTATCAGCAGTTCATCAATTACCCGACCCTGACGGTGTACGAGAACATCGCCTCGCCCTTGCGCCAGGCCGGCGTCTCCAAGGCGGAAATCGAGCGCAAGGTGATGGAAACTGCGCAGATGCTGCATATTGAGGCCCTGCTGCAGCGTCACCCGCTGGAGCTGTCCGGCGGCCAGCAGCAGCGCACAGCCATGGCCCGGGCGCTGGTCAAGGATGCCGACCTGGTGCTGTTCGACGAGCCCCTGGTGAACCTGGACTACAAGCTGCGCGAAGAACTGCGCCAGGAAATGCGCGAGCTGTTCAAGACCCGCCATACCATCGCCATCTACGCCACCACAGAGCCTAACGAGGCGCTGGCTCTGGGCGGCACTACCACCATCCTCCATGAAGGCCGGGTGATTCAGAGCGGCAAGACTGCCGAGGTCTACCATCGCCCGCAGCAGGTGCTGGCTGCCGAGCTGTTCTCGGAGCCGGCGATCAACCTGATGGACGGGTGCATCAGCGGCACTGAGGTGAGCTTCGAGGATGCCGTGCACTTTCCGCTCAACCAGGACCTGCGTGTGCTGGGCGAGGGCACCTACCGCTTCGGCGTGCGCCCCAGCCATATCGGCCTGGTGCCGTCCAACGACGACGACCTGGAGCTGGCGGTGACCGTGGAGCTGGCGGAAATCAGCGGTTCGGAAACCTTTCTGCATGTGCGCAACGAGCATTTCGTGCTGGTGCTGCACCTGCCGGGGGTCCACGAATACGACGTCGATACGCCGATCCTGATTTATATCCCGACCCACAAGCTGTTCGTCTTCGACGCCCAGGGCCGCCTGGTCCAGGCGCCTAGCCGGCGTCTGGCGAGGAGCGCCTAATGGCCGAGATCCGTCTGCTTAACCTGGCGCACAGCTACAGCAGTGCGCCCAAGGGCCCCGAGGATTATGCGATCCGGGCCATGACCCATGTCTGGGAGCAGGGCGGCGCCTATGCTTTGCTCGGCCCCTCGGGCTGCGGCAAGTCGACCCTGCTCAATATCATCTCCGGCCTGCTTCAACCTTCCGAAGGCCAGGTGCTGTTCGACCAGCGCGAGGTCAACGACCTGTCGCCGCAGCTGCGCAATATCGCCCAGGTGTTCCAGTTTCCGGTGGTCTACGACACCATGTCGGTGTTCGACAACCTGGCCTTTCCGCTGCGCAACCAGGGTATGGCCGAGGCCAAGATTCTCAGCAAGGTGCACGAGATCGCCGAGGTGCTGGAGTTGCATCCATTGCTGCACCGGCGGGCCAGCAACCTGACCGCCGACGAGAAGCAGAAGGTCTCCATGGGCCGCGGCCTGGTGCGCGACGATGTGTCGGCGATCCTCTTCGACGAGCCGCTGACGGTGATCGATCCGCACCTGAAGTGGAAGCTGCGGCGCAAGCTCAAACAGATCCACGAGCAGTTCAATATCACCATGGTCTATGTCACCCACGATCAGCTGGAGGCCTCCACCTTCGCTGACAAGATCGCGGTGATGTATGGCGGCCAGATCGTCCAGTTCGGCACCCCACGCGAGTTGTTCGAGCGGCCCAGCCACACCTTTGTCGGCTATTTCATCGGCAGTCCCGGCATGAACCTGATCGAGGTGCAGGCCTGCCCCGGCGGCGTGCGCTTCGGCGACACCGTGCTGCCCTTGAATGATGGCCTGAACCGTCGACTCGCCGCCCTGACAGGCAAGTCCCTGAAGGTCGGCATTCGTCCGGAGTTCGTGCATGTCTGGGATGGCCCCAACGAAGATGCACTGTGCTGCGAGGTGCTGCATCTCGAGGACCTGGGGACCTACAAGATTCTCACCCTGAGCCTGGGTCAGCAGATCATCAAGGTGCGCTTGCAGGAGGACCATGCAGTACCGCAAAAACAGGCGCATATCAGCTTTCCGGCGCAGTGGCTGATGCTCTATGCCGACGAGTACCTGGTCGAAAGCGTCCAGCCGGAGGTGGTGGCATGAACAAGGTCTACAACAACAAGGCCTGGTGGCTGGTACTGCCGGTGTTTCTCCTGGTGGCCTTCAGCGCCATCGTGCCAATGATGACGGTGGTCAACTATTCAGTGCAGGACATCTTCGACCAGTCGACCCGTACCTTCGTCGGCTTCGAGTGGTACAAGCAGGTGCTGCAGGACACGCGGCTGCACGACTCACTGCTGCGCCAGTTCATCTTCTCCGGTTGCGTGCTGCTGATCGAGATTCCCCTGGGGATAGCCATCGCCCTGACCATGCCGACCAAGGGCCGCTGGGCCTCGCTGATTCTGATCGTCATGGCCATTCCGCTGCTGATTCCCTGGAACGTGGTGGGCACCATCTGGCAGATATTCGGCCGCGCCGACATCGGTCTGCTGGGCTGGGGCCTCAACGAGCTGGGGATCGACTACAACTATGCGTCCAACACCCGGGATGCCTGGGTCACGGTGCTGGTCATGGATGTCTGGCACTGGACTTCGCTGGTGGCGCTGCTGTGTTATTCAGGGCTGCGGGCGATCCCCGATGTGTACTACCAGGCCGCACGAATCGACCGTGCTTCGGCCTGGGCGGTGTTCCGGCATATCCAGCTACCCAAGCTGAAAAGCGTGCTGCTGATTGCCGTGCTGCTGCGCTTCATGGACAGCTTCATGATCTACACCGAGCCCTTCGTACTCACCGGCGGCGGGCCGGGTAATGCCACCACCTTCCTCAGTCAGACCCTGACGCAGATGGCCATCGGGCAGTTCGACCTGGGCCCGGCCGCAGCCTTCTCGCTGGTGTACTTCCTGATCATTCTGCTGGTCTCCTGGCTGTTCTATACCGCCATGACCCATGCCGACAAGCAGCGCTGAGGACTTAGCCATGACACTGCGCAAACAAATAGTGCTGGGGCTGTACCTGCTGTTTCTGCTGGTACCGATCTACTGGCTGCTGAACATGTCGTTCAAGAGTAATACCGAGATTCTCGGCGGCCTGACGTTCTGGCCGCGGGATTTTACCCTGGCCAATTATCGGGTGATTTTCACCGACCCCAGTTGGTACACGGGCTACCTCAACTCGCTGTACTACGTGTGCCTGAACACCATCATCTCCCTGGCAGTAGCCCTGCCGGCGGCCTATGCGTTCTCGCGTTACCGCTTTCTGGGCGATAAGCACTTGTTCTTCTGGCTGCTGACCAACCGCATGGCACCGCCAGCAGTGTTTCTGCTGCCGTTCTTCCAGCTTTACTCCTCAATCGGTCTGTTCGACACCCATATTGCCGTGGCCCTGGCCCATTGCCTGTTCAGCGTGCCGCTGGCGGTGTGGATCCTGGAAGGCTTTATGTCCGGGGTGCCGAAGGAAATTGACGAGACGGCCTACATCGACGGCTACAGTTTTCCGAAGTTCTTCGTGAAGATTTTTATCCCGCTGATCGGCTCGGGCATCGGCGTCACCGCCTTCTTCTGTTTTATGTTCTCGTGGGTCGAGTTGCTGCTCGCGCGCACCCTGACCTCGGTCAATGCCAAGCCCATCGCGGCAGTGATGACCCGTACCGTGTCGGCCTCGGGTATCGATTGGGGGGTGCTGGCCGCGGCAGGGGTGTTGACTATCCTGCCGGGCTTGCTGGTGATCTGGTTCGTTCGCAACCATGTGGCCAAGGGCTTTGCCCTCGGCCGCGTCTGAGGAGGCAAGACAATGGACTGGATGGCTTGGACTCTGCCCACGGCGCTTTTCTTCGGCTTCATTGCCCTGGTGCTGGTGAGCATGACGGTATGGGAGCTGCGCTCGCCCTGCATCGAACGCCGGGGTTTTCTGCCGATCGCCACCACCCGTGGTGACCGTTTGTTTATCGGCTTGCTCGGTAGCGCCTACCTGCACCTGCTGGTGGTGGGCGTAACCGATTGGCACGTCTGGATCGCCTCCCTGCTATCCGTAGTGTGGCTGGTTGCGGTCATGCGCTGGGGTTGACGGTGCCACGCTGTAAATAGCTTGTTGCTGCAGGGGTATCGCGTGGTCTGCCGAACACCGATACCCATTTAAATCATCAAAGGAGATGTCTATGTTCAACAACAATAACAACAAGACCCGACATAACACGGCACTGGCCGCCTTGCTGGCCCTGTCCGGGCTGAGTGGCGCTGCCTGGGCCGATGCCTATGAAGACGCCGCAAAGAAATGGATAAGCGCCGAATTTGCCCCCTCAACCCTGACTCCCGAGCAACAGCTCGAGGAGCTCAAGTGGTTTATCAAGGCGGCCGAACCCTTCCGCGGCATGGAAATCAACGTCGCCTCGGAAACCATCGCCACCCATGAGTACGAGTCCAAGGTGCTGGCAAAAGCCTTTAGCGAAATCACCGGGATCAAGCTCAAGCACGACCTGATGCAGGAAGGCGATGTGGTCGAGAAGCTGCAAACCCAGATGCAGTCCGACAAGAACATCTACGACGGCTACATCAATGACTCTGATCTGATCGGCACCCACTTTCGCTACGGCAAGGCCGTGGCGATCAGCGACATGATCGCCGGCGACGGCAAAGACTTCACCTCGCCGACCCTGGACCTGCCGGACTTTATCGGTCTTTCCTTTACCACTGGGCCGGACGGCAAACTCTATCAGCTGCCCGATCAGCAGTTCGCCAACCTCTACTGGTTCCGCGCCGACTGGTTCGAGCGCCCGGAGCTGAAGGCCAAATTCAAGGAGCTCTATGGCTACGAGCTGGGCGTACCGGTCAACTGGTCCGCCTATGAAGACATCGCCGAGTTCTTCTCGGAAAAGGTCAAGGAAATCGACGGTAAACGCATCTACGGCCATATGGATTACGGCAAGAAAGACCCGTCCCTGGGCTGGCGCTTCACCGATGCCTGGTTCTCCATGGCCGGCGGCGGCGACAAGGGTCTGCCCAACGGTTTGCCGGTGGACGAGTGGGGCATCCGCGTCGATGGCTGCCGTCCAGTGGGCTCAAGCGTTTCCCGTGGCGGCGATACCAACGGCCCGGCAGCGGTCTATGCGACCACCAAGTACGTCGACTGGATGCGCCAGTACGCACCGCCGGAAGCGCAGGGCATGACCTTCTCCGAGGCCGGCCCGGTGCCGGCTCAGGGCAGTATCGCCCAGCAAATATTCTGGTACACCGCCTTTACCGCTGACATGACCAAGCCCGGTCTGCCGGTGGTCAACGAAGACGGCACGCCTAAATGGCGTATGGCACCGTCGCCCAAAGGCCCGTATTGGGAAGAAGGCATGAAGCTGGGCTATCAGGATGCGGGCTCCTGGACCTTCCTCAAGTCCACCCCCGATAAGCAGCGCCTGGCAGCCTGGCTCTACGCACAGTTCGTCACCTCCAAGACCGTGTCGCTGAAGAAGACCCTGGTGGGGTTGACGCCGATTCGCGAGTCGGACATCAACTCTCAGGCCATGACCGACGCTGCGCCAAATCTCGGCGGTCTGGTTGAGTTCTACCGCAGTCCTGCCCGGGAGCAGTGGACGCCTACAGGCACCAACGTACCGGACTACCCGCGCCTGGCGCAGCTTTGGTGGCAATTCATCGCCGAGGCGGCCAGTGGCGACAAGACTCCGCAGCAAGCGCTGGACGGCCTGGCAGCGGCCCAGGACACCATGATGGGCCGCCTGGAGCGTTCGGGAGTGCAGGGCGATTGCGGGCCTAAGCTGAATGAGGCGCGTGACCCGCAGTACTGGCTGGATCAGCCTGGAGCGCCTAAGCCGAAACTGGCTAACGAAAAACCGAAAGGCGAAACCATCAATTACGAGGAGCTATTGAAATCCTGGGAGCAGGCGCGCAATTGAGGTAATCGATCTGTGACGAAAAGCTGTATTGCCGGGTTGCTGGGTATGTCGAGCGCCCCACGGGGCGCTCGACAACTAACGGCAGCATAGGCATAAAAAACGGCACCCTCGGGTGCCGTTTTGTCTTGTGGTCGCTTTTATTGATGCAGGTGTTCCGCCGCATGCAGGGTGTTTTCCAGCAGGCAGGCGCGGGTCATGGGGCCGACGCCGCCCGGCACCGGGGTGATCCAGCCTGCGCGGGGCAGGGCAGTGTCATACTCCACGTCGCCGATCAGTTTGCCGTCAGCCTGGCGGTTGATCCCCACATCGATGACGATGGCGCCTGGCTTGACCCACTCGCCTTTGACCAGTCCTGGTTTACCTGCAGCCACCACCACGATGTCGGCCTGTGCCACATGGTTGGCCAGGTCCTTGGTGAAGCGATG
Organism: Pseudomonas sp.; assembly: GCA_030656145.1. Taxonomy (GTDB): domain Bacteria; phylum Pseudomonadota; class Gammaproteobacteria; order Pseudomonadales; family Pseudomonadaceae; genus Aquipseudomonas. The sequence continues at coordinate 114,347 of JAUSOF010000033.1, read as the reverse complement.
AGTGATGGTGACGGTGCAGCCCGCCAACAGCAGCTCCATGGCCATGGGACGGCCGACAATATTCGAGGCACCGACTACCACGGCATGCAGGCCATATAGATCCACGCCAGTGCTGTGCAGCAGAGTCATGATGCCTTTAGGTGTGCAGGGGCGCAGCAGCGGCATACGCTGCGCCAGGCGGCCAATATTGTAGGGATGGAAGCCGTCGACATCTTTGTCCGGACGGATGTGCTCCAGTAATAAAGAGGCATCCAGGTTTTCCGGTAGCGGTAGCTGCACCAGGATGCCGTCAATGCTCGGGTCATCGTTCAGCCGTTCGATCAGCGCCAGAAGCTCGGCTTGGCTGGTGCTGGCAGAAAGGTCATAGGCCTGGGAAACGAAGCCGACTTCTTCGCAGTCTTTGCGTTTGTGCGAGACGTAGACCTGAGAGGCAGGGTCGCTGCCGACCAGGATCACCGCGAGGCCGGGTGCTCGCAGGCCTTGCTGACGCCTTTCGGCGACCCGTTTGGCGATCTGCTGGCGGAGGCTGGCGGCGATCGCTTTGCCGTCGATCAGTTGTGCGGTCATTGCGCTTGGTTAACCATTGCAAAGGGATGAAAAAGAGCGCGCATTCTCGCATGGCGAAACCCTGGGGCAAAGGCGCGTGCGAGGGTTTTCGCGTAACTCCTTTATATAACTGAATTTTTTTAGCTTTCCCTGTTGACGTACTGGCGAGGCCTCTATAACATTCGCCCCGCTTGTCGAGCACAGCCAGTCGCTGGGTAAGACGGCAAACGCAGGAGTCGCAAGGTTCCTGCTGCAGCCGAAAGCTTTAAGTCTGCGCATGCAGATGGATAGGTGCCCGTAGCTCAGCTGGATAGAGCATCCGCCTTCTAAGCGGATGGTCGCAGGTTCGAGTCCTGCCGGGCGCGCCATTTGGCAGCTTTGGCACAGGCAAATGCAATATGGTGGGCGTAGCTCAGTTGGTAGAGCGCAGGATTGTGACTCCTGTTGTCGTGGGTTCGATCCCCATCGTCCACCCCATATTAAAAAAGGCGCCAGGTCCAAAGCCTGGCGCTTTTGTTTGAAAGCCTTACCACGCGGACGTGGTGGAATTGGTAGACACACTGGATTTAGGTTCCAGCGCCGCAAGGTGTGAGAGTTCGAGTCTCTCCGTCCGCACCATCTTTTAGCTCCCTCCCGTTTGCCGCTAGCATCTAGGGTGACTTCTGCAAATTGACCCTCTAGAATGCATGCCCTTGATTCGGGGCCGGTAAACGGCCGGCCTATGTCTGTGCAACGAGGATTACCCATGCAAGTTTCTGTTGAAAGCACCTCTGCTCTTGAGCGTCGCATGACCGTCGGCGTTCCCGTCGAGCGCATCGAGACTGAAGTCAACAAGCGTCTGCAGCAGACTGCCCGCAAGGCTAAAGTTGCTGGCTTCCGCCCTGGCAAGGTGCCAATGAGCGTCATTCGCCAGCGCTACGAAGACGCCGCTCGCCAGGAAGCCTTGGGCGATCTGATTCAGGCTACCTTCTACGAAGCCGTAGTTGAGCAGAAGCTCAATCCGGCAGGTTCTCCGGCCGTTGAGCCGAAAACCTTCGAGAAGGGCAAGGATCTGGAATACGTCGCAACTTTCGAAGTTTTCCCCGAGTTCCAGGTGACGGGCCTCGAGGCCATTGCCATCGAGCGCTTACAAGCCGATGTGGCTGATGCTGACCTCGACAACATGCTTGAAATTCTGCGCAAGCAGAACACCCGCTTCGAAGCGGTTGAGCGTGCGGCCGAAAATGGCGACCAGCTGAATATCGATTTCGTCGGCACAATCGACGGCGAAGCCTTCGCTGGCGGCTCTGCCACTGGCTCCCAGTTGGTGATCGGCTCGGGTCGGATGATTCCTGGCTTTGAAGACGCCCTGGTTGGCGCCAAAGCCGGCGACACAAAGGTGATCAATCCGGTATTCCCAGAAGATTATCAGAACCTGGATCTGGCGGGTAAAACTGCAGAGTTCAGCGTCACCGTGAACAGTGTTTCCGGGCCTCAGTTGCCTGAGCTGAATGACGAGTTCTTTGCCCAGTTCGGCGTCAAGGACGGCGGTCTTGAAGGCTTCCGCACTGAAGTACGCAAGAATATGGAGCGCGAGCTGCGCCAGGCCATCAAATCCAAGGTGAAGAACCAGGTGATGGACGGTCTGCTGGCCGCTAACCCGATCGAAGTACCGAAGTTACTGATCGGTAATGAAGTCAATCGCCTGCGCGTCCAGGCCGTGCAGCAGTTCGGTGGTAACATCAAGCCCGAGCAACTGCCGGCGGAGCTGTTCGAAGAACAAGCCAAGCGTCGTGTAGTGCTGGGCCTGATCGTTGCCGAAGTGGTCAAGCAGTTTGAGCTTAAGCCTGATGACGCCCGGGTACGCGAAATGATCCAGGAAATGGCATCGGCTTACCAAGAGCCCGAGCAGGTTGTAGCCTGGTACTACAAAAACGACCAGCAAATGAACGAAGTCCGTTCGGTTGTGCTGGAAGAGCAAGTTGTAGATACTGTTTTGCAGAAGGCTAACGTGACCGATAAATCGGTCTCTTACGAAGAAGCTGTCAAGCCTGTGGAAGCTCCGCAAGCCGCCTGATTTCTTTACCTCGTTCGAGCACACCATAAGCCAGCCACCGCGCTGGCTTATGCGTATTTGATACATGACTGTTTAGGGAGCGAGTGCAAGAAATGTCCCGCAATCCTTTTATGCAACACATGCCAGACATTCAGGCCGCTGGCGGCTTGGTGCCCATGGTTATCGAACAGACGGCTCGCGGTGAGCGCGCCTATGACATCTACTCGCGCCTGCTCAAGGAACGCGTGATCTTCCTGATTGGTCCAGTCGAAGACTACATGGCCAATCTGGTAGCTGCGCAGTTGTTGTTCCTTGAAGCGGAGAACCCGGACAAGGACATCCATCTGTATATCAACTCGCCAGGTGGTTCAGTGACTGCCGGCATGTCGATCTACGACACCATGCAGTTCATTCGACCAGATGTGTCGACTATCTGCATCGGTCAGGCGTGCAGCATGGGCGCCTTGTTGTTGACTGCAGGTGCTGCCGGCAAACGTTTCTGCCTGCCGCATTCGCGGATGATGATCCATCAGCCGCTCGGTGGTTTTCAGGGCCAGGCTTCGGATATCGAGATTCACGCTCGTGAAATACTGACTATCCGCGATCGCCTGAACAATGTGCTGGCCAGTCACACTGGCCAGCCGCTTGATGTGATTGCCCGCGATACCGACCGCGATAACTTCATGAGTGGTGAAACGGCGGTTGCCTATGGCCTTATCGACAAGGTTCTCGATAAACGCCTGGCTTCGAGCTAATTAGTGCTGATCGCGCGTGGCCGACATGCAGTCGGTCGCATTGCGGGCTTGAAAATGCTCGCAATTGCCTCCATCTTGTTTTTCAAGCCTACCGTATTGGATTGATCGAATGACTGACACCCGCAACGGCGAGGACAACGGCAAGCTGCTTTATTGCTCCTTCTGCGGCAAAAGCCAGCATGAAGTGCGCAAATTGATTGCCGGCCCCTCGGTCTTTATCTGCGACGAGTGCGTCGACCTGTGCAACGACATCATCCGCGAGGAGGTGCAGGAAGCCCAGGCCGAAAGCAGTGCACACAAACTGCCTGCGCCAAAGGAAATCAGCGCCATCCTCGATCAGTATGTGATTGGTCAGGAGCGGGCAAAGAAAGTTCTGGCGGTAGCGGTATACAACCATTACAAGCGTCTTAATCAGCGCGAGAAGAAGGACGATGTCGAGCTGGGCAAGAGTAATATCCTGCTCATCGGTCCGACTGGCTCGGGTAAAACCCTGCTGGCCGAAACCCTGGCGCGCTTGCTCAATGTTCCGTTCACCATCGCTGATGCCACCACGCTGACCGAAGCCGGTTATGTGGGGGAGGATGTCGAGAACATCATCCAAAAGCTGCTGCAGAAGTGCGATTACGATGTGGAGAAAGCCCAAATGGGCATCGTCTACATCGATGAAATCGACAAGATTTCACGCAAGTCCGACAACCCTTCCATTACTCGTGATGTGTCGGGGGAGGGCGTGCAGCAGGCCCTGTTGAAGTTGATCGAGGGCACCGTTGCCTCGGTTCCGCCGCAAGGCGGGCGTAAGCATCCGCAGCAGGAATTCTTGCAAGTCGATACGCGCAATATCCTGTTCATCTGTGGTGGTGCTTTCTCCGGCCTGGAAAAAGTTATTCAGGGTCGCTCCACTAAAGGCGGCATCGGCTTCAATGCCGAGGTTCGCAGTAAGGATCTGGGCAAAAAGATCGGTGAGTCGCTGCGAGCTGTTGAGCCGGATGACCTGGTCAAGTTTGGCCTGATTCCGGAGTTCGTTGGTCGCTTGCCGGTTATCGCAACCCTCGACGAGCTGGATGAAGCTGCACTTATGCAGATTCTGACAGAGCCGAAAAATGCGCTGACCAAGCAGTATGCCAAGCTGTTCGAGATGGAAGGTGTCGACCTGGAGTTCCGGCCTGATGCGTTGCTGTCTGTTGCACGCAAGGCGCTGGAGCGTAAGACCGGTGCTCGAGGTTTGCGCTCGATCCTCGAGGGTATTTTGCTCGATACCATGTTCGAAATTCCCTCGCAGTCGGAGGTTAGCAAGGTTGTCATCGATGAGAGCGTGGTCGACGGCACCTCCAAGCCGCTGTTGATTTACGAGAACATCGAACCTGCTGCAAAGGCTGCACCTGACGCCTAAGTCTGTTTGTTACATGTTGAAAGCAAGGGGCCTGCGGGCCCCTTTGCTTTTGCTGTCGAAACGCTTGTTTTTTGCTGGGGCTACCCCCATCTTAGGGTTAAGGGTTATCCCATCTATCTAAGGCCTGACAGGCCGCTGTAGAGCCAGAAATCATGAAGACAACCATCGAATTGCCCCTCCTTCCGCTGCGCGATGTTGTGGTCTATCCGCACATGGTCATCCCGCTGTTCGTCGGGCGGGAGAAGTCCATCGAGGCCCTCGAAGCCGCGATGAGTGGCGAGAAGCAGATTTTGCTCATCGCCCAGAAAAATCCTGCAGACGATGATCCAGGTGAAGACGGGCTATACCGGATCGGTACCGTTGCTACGGTACTGCAATTGCTAAAGCTACCCGATGGCACTGTAAAGGTGTTGGTCGAGGGCGAGCAGCGCGGTGAAGTCGAACGGTTCACTGAGGTAGATGGCCACTGCCGCGCTGAAGTGCAGTTGATCGATGAAGTCGATGCGCCCGGTCGTGAGTCCGAAGTGTTTGTCCGCAGCCTGCTCAGCCAATTCGAGCAGTACGTGCAGCTCGGCAAAAAAGTACCGCCTGAAGTGCTGTCTTCGCTCAACAGTATCGATGAACCGAGCCGCTTGGTTGACACCATGGCGGCGCACATGACGCTGAAGATCGAGCAGAAGCAGGAGATCCTCGAGATCACTGATTTATCGGCGCGGGTCGAGCATGTGCTCGCGCTGCTGGATGCTGAAATTGATCTGTTGCAGGTAGAAAAGCGCATTCGTGGTCGGGTCAAGAAGCAGATGGAGCGCAGTCAGCGCGAGTACTACTTGAATGAGCAGATGAAGGCCATTCAGAAGGAGCTCGGCGATAGCGAAGAAGGTCACAATGAACTCGATGAGCTGAAGAAGCGTATCGAGAACGGCGGCCTGAGCAAAGAAGCCTACGGTAAGGCTCAAACCGAACTGAACAAGCTTAAGCAAATGTCGCCGATGTCTGCAGAGGCCACGGTGGTGCGCTCCTATATCGACTGGCTGGTCAATGTTCCGTGGACTGCGCGAAGCAAAGTTCGCCTGGATCTGGCGCGCGCCGAAGCCATCCTGGATGCCGATCACTACGGGCTTGACGAGGTCAAGGATCGTATCCTCGAGTACCTCGCCGTGCAGAAGCGTGTGAAGAAGATCAAAGGGCCTGTACTGTGTCTGGTCGGGCCGCCGGGCGTGGGCAAGACTTCGCTGGCAGAGTCCATCGCTCATGCTACTAACCGTAAGTTCGTGCGCATGGCCCTTGGCGGTGTGCGCGACGAGGCCGAAATTCGTGGTCATCGCCGGACTTATATTGGCTCTATGCCAGGGCGACTGATCCAGAAAATGACTAAGGTAGGCGTGCGAAATCCGCTGTTCCTGCTCGATGAAATCGACAAGATGGGTCAAGACATGCGTGGCGATCCTGCTTCCGCGCTGCTTGAGGTGCTCGATCCAGAGCAGAACCACAATTTCAATGATCACTATCTGGAGGTCGACTACGATCTTTCAGATGTAATGTTCCTCTGCACTGCCAATTCGATGAACATTCCGGCAGCGCTGCTTGATCGTATGGAGGTAATCCGTCTCCCTGGCTACACGGAAGACGAGAAAATCAATATCGCCATCAAGTACCTGGCGCCCAAGCAAATTGAGGCCAACGGGCTGAAAAAGGGCGAACTCACGTTCGACCGGGAAGCCATTCGCGACATTATTCGTTACTACACCCGCGAGGCTGGTGTGCGCAGTCTTGAGCGCCAGATTGCCAAGGTCTGCCGCAAGGCGGTGAAGGAGCACACGCTCGAAAAGCGCTTTGAGGTAGTGGTAACGGCGGATTCGCTGGAGCACTTCCTTGGCGTGCACAAGCATCGTTACGGCTTGGCCGAACAGCAGGACCAGATTGGTCAGGTAACGGGACTGGCTTGGACTCAGGTGGGTGGTGAGTTACTCACCATCGAAGCGGCCGTGGTTCCAGGTAAAGGCCAGTTGATCAAGACGGGCTCGCTTGGTGATGTGATGCTTGAATCCATTACTGCCGCGCAGACTGTAGTGCGTAGCCGGGCCAAGAGCCTGGGGGTTCCTCTGGACTTCTATGAGAAGCGCGACATTCATATCCATATGCCGGAAGGGGCAACCCCGAAAGACGGCCCGAGCGCAGGCGTAGGCATGTGCACGGCCCTGGTCTCGGCCTTGACTCAAATCCCGGTGCGTGCGGATGTAGCGATGACCGGGGAAATTACCCTGCGCGGTCAAGTGTTGGCCATTGGCGGATTGAAAGAAAAATTATTGGCCGCTCATCGTGGTGGAATCAAAACCGTGATCATTCCAGAAGAGAATGTGCGCGATTTGAAAGAGATTCCGGACAACATTAAGCAAGACTTGCAGATTAAACCGGTTAAATGGATTGACGAAGTCCTGCAAATTGCGTTGCAATACGCCCCCGAGCCCTTGCCTGATGCGGCTCCTGAGCTGGTCGCAAAGGATGACAAGCGCGAGACTGATTCCAAGGAGCGAATTAGCACGCATTAGCGGGGAGGCTTCCTTGACACAATTTTAGAGCCCTTGTTATAAAGCGGCTCTTATTGTGCGGGAAGGCCATTCAGTACCTGTTTTGGTTACACAAAAAATCAAGAAACAAACTCAACAGAAATTTAAGGGGACTTAGAGTGAACAAGTCGGAACTGATCGATGCCATCGCTGCATCTGCTGATATCCCGAAAGCTGTTGCTGGCCGCGCGCTAGATGCAGTGATTGAATCTGTCACTGGTGCTCTGCAGGCTGGTGACTCCGTTGTACTGGTTGGTTTCGGTACCTTTGCCGTTAAGGAGCGCGCTGCGCGCACTGGTCGCAACCCGCAAACTGGCAACCCGATCAGCATCGCTGCTGCCAAGATTCCAGGTTTCAAAGCCGGCAAAGCCCTGAAAGACGCAGTTAACTAAGCGTCTTTTAAGTATTGCCCCAGGCCAGCTTAATCGCTGACCTGGCAGCGGAGCGGTAGTTCAGTCGGTTAGAATACCGGCCTGTCACGCCGGGGGTCGCGGGTTCGAGTCCCGTCCGCTCCGCCAGTTACGAGAAGGCGCATCCTCGGATGCGCCTTTCTTCTATCCGGATTTTACCCACACTGCACGACTGCTTTTTTTGTACAGTCGTTCTGGGGGAAGCATGCTGCAGAACATCAGGGACAATTCACAAGGTTGGATTGCCAAAACCATTATCGGCCTCATCGTGGTGCTACTCGCACTGACCGGTGTTGAAGCCATTTTCACCGGTACCAGCAACAGCCAGAATGCCGCTGAAGTTAACGGCGACAAAATCACGGTCAACGACCTCGGTCAGGCCGTAGAGATGCAGCGGCGTCAATTGTTGCAGCAGCTTGGTCGTGATTTTGATGCTTCCTTGCTGGACGAGAAACTACTGCGTGAAGCGGCGTTGAAGGGGCTCATTGAGCGGACCTTGCTGCTGCAGGGCGCCACTAATGCCAAATTCGCCTTTTCAGCGCAGGCACTCGATCAGCTGATTCTGCAAACGCCCGAGTTTCTGGTCGATGGCAGGTTCGATGCAGGCCGGTTCGATCAAGTGATTCGCCAGCTCGGCTACACCCGCATCCAGTTTCGCCAGATGCTTGAGCAGGAAATGCTGATCGGTCAGTTGCGCGCTGGCCTGTCCGGTAGTGCCTTTGTAACTGATGCGGAAGTAACTGCATTCGCGCGACTGGAAAAGCAGACCCGTGACTTCGCAATCCTGGCCCTCAAGGCGGATAGCGATAGGGTCCAGCTCAGTGAGGACGACATCCAGGCTTATTATGATTCACAGGCTAGCCAGTTCATGAGCCCAGAGCAGGTCGTTCTGGAGTATGTCGAGCTGAACAAAGATGCATTCTTTGATCAGGTTGCTGTCAGTGATGAAGACCTGCAAAGCGCTTACGAAAATGAAATTGCTAATCTGGCTGAACAGCGTCAGGCCGCACACATTCTGGTTGAGGTAAGCGCCTTGCTCGACGATGAGCAAGCCAAGGCCAAGATTGATGAAGCACAGCAACGCCTACAGCAAGGCGAAGACTTTGCGGCGCTGGCCAAAGAGTTTTCAGATGACCCAGGTTCTGCTGCCAATGGTGGCGATCTGGGTTATGCCGGTCCGGGTGTCTACGATCCGGTTTTCGAAGAGGCGCTGTATGCCTTGAGCGAGGGTGAGGTTTCGGCGCCGGTGCGCAGTGATTTTGGCTGGCATCTGATCAAGTTGTTGGCTGTTCAGGCACCCGAAGTTCCAAGCTTCGCGAGCCTGCAAGACAAGCTGGTACGTGATCTGAAGACGCGTAAGCTTGAACAGCGGTTTGTAGAAGTCAGCAAGCAGCTTGAAGATGCCGCGTTCGAAGCATCGGACCTGGCTCAGCCAGCCCAGGAGCTTGGGCTGCAGATTAAAGTCACCGAGACTTTTGGTCGTGAAGGTGGCGAAGGTCTGGCTGCAAACCGCCAGGTGATTCAAGCGGCATTCAGCGCTGAGGTATTGGCGGATGGCAGTAACAGTAACGCCATCGAGCTTGACCCGAATACCGTCGTGGTAGTGCGCGTCAAGGAACACAAGAAGCCTGAACAGCTGGCACTCGAGCAGGTCCAAGAGGGCATTCGTGCGCAACTGACCAAGGTTCGGGCCACTGAGGCTGCCAAGGCTGAAGGTGAGGCGCTTCTGACAAGCCTGAGTGATGGCAAGACGCCGATTGAGCAGGCAGGTTCGGAGCAGTCGTGGCAAGTGGTTGAGGCGGCTACTCGCAGTCAGGATGGCGTCGAGCCGGAGGTGCTGCAGGCAGTGTTCCGCATGCCCAAGCCAAGCGCTGCAGGTCAGTCCACGTTTGCTGGCGTCAGTCTTGGCAATGGTGATTTCGTGGTGGTGCGCCTTAATGGTGTGAGCGAGCCTCAGGCGTCACTGGCGGACGAGGAAAAGCTCATGTACAGCCGCTTCCTCGCTTCGCGTAGTGGTCAGCAGGACTTCGCCGCATTCCGCAAGCAGCTGGAAGCTAAAGCGGATATCGAGCGTTACTGATGGCTTTACAGTGCCGAAATCTGGCGCCCAGTGACCTCTGTGAGGACATGGCCGCCTGAGTACCAGTACTGGAAAAAGAAAATGCCCCTATCGAAAGACAGGGGCATTTTTGTATGAGATTCACGGTTGGCTGCGTAGCCAGGGCCGTCGCTCAGGGTGAGCTGGTTGTGCCGAATTACTGGCCGGCTGTCTGGCTGGCCACCAGTGTGTATGGCGCCCCAACTGTTGCGAGGACGATCAGCCGCGTCGTGCTGCCTGAAACGCCGGCAACAAGGCCCAGCCAATATGCCTTCACCCGCTGCGCTCAGCAATGGGTACATAGCCAAAAAACAAAACGCCCCAACTCAGTCGGGGCGTTTGTGTTTGTCTCGTGGCTTGTTCACGGCGTGTTGCAGCTTGCGCGCTAACGGCCACGGCCGGGCGTTGGCAAGCCCGGCCTGCAGGCTAGATCAGGCCTTGGCTACGCAGGTAGTCGTCGTAGGTGCCGCTAAAGTCGATTACGCCGCTGGCTGAGAGTTCGATGATGCGCGTGGCCAGGGAGCCGACGAACTCGCGGTCGTGGCTGACGAAGATCAGCGTGCCCGGGTAGTTCTCGAGCGCCAGGTTGAGCGCCTCGATGGACTCCATGTCGAGGTGGTTGGTCGGTTCGTCCATTACCAGCACATTGGGCTTTTGCAGGATCAGTTTGCCGAACAACATGCGGCCTTGCTCACCACCGGAAATCACCTTCACCGATTTGAGGATCTCGTCGTTGGAGAACAGCATGCGGCCCAGCGTGCCGCGCACCAGCTGCTCGCCGCCCTGGGTCCAGCGGCCCATCCAGTCGAACAGATTGCTCTCGTCCTCGAAGTCTGAGGCGTGATCCTGCGCGTAGTAGCCCAGTTCGGCGCTTTCGGTCCACTTGACGGTGCCGGCGTCTGGGTGCAACTCGCCAACCAGGGTGCGGAGCAGGGTGGTCTTGCCGATACCGTTGGGGCCGATAATTGCCACACGCTCACCGGCTTCGACGGTAAAGCTGAAGCTCTTGAACAGTGGCTTGCCATCGAAGCCCTTGGCCATGTTGTCGACGATTACGGCCTGGCGGTGCAGCTTCTTGTTTTGCTCGAAGCGGATGAACGGGCTGATCCGGCTGGATGGCTTGACCTCGGCCAACTGGATCTTGTCGATCTGCTTGGCGCGCGAGGTGGCCTGCTTGGCTTTCGAGGCGTTAGCCGAGAAGCGGCTGACGAAGGACTGCAACTCGTTGATCTGGGCTTTCTTCTTGGCGTTATCCGACAGCAGTTGCTCGCGCGACTGGGTGGCCGCGGTCATGTATTCGTCGTAGTTACCCGGGAACAGGCGCAGTTCGCAGTAATCCAGATCCGCCATGTGGGTGCACACACTGTTGAGGAAGTGGCGATCGTGGGAAATGATGATCATGGTGCTGTTGCGCTGGGTCAGGATATTTTCCAGCCAGCGAATGGTGTTGATATCCAGGTGGTTGGTCGGCTCGTCGAGCAGCAGCACTTCTGGATTGGAGAACAGTGCCTGAGCCAGCAGCACGCGCAGTTTCCAGCCTGGAGCGACTTCGCTCATCGGGCCAAAGTGCTGGGAAACCGGAATCCCGAGGCCCATCAGCAACTCGCCAGCGCGGGATTCGGCGGTGTAGCCATCCATTTCCGCAAATTCGGTTTCCAGCTCGGCCACGGCCATGCCGTCTTCCTCACTCATCTCCGCCAGGGAGTAGATGCGGTCGCGCTCGGCTTTTACGGCCCAGAGTTCTTCATGGCCCATGATCACGGTATCGATCACGCTGAACTCTTCATAGGCAAACTGATCCTGGCGCAGTTTACCCAGGCGCACGTTCGGCTCCAGCATCACCTGACCACCGCTTGGCTCCAGGTCGTCGCCAAGAATTTTCATGAAGGTCGACTTGCCGCAGCCGTTCGCCCCGATCAGGCCGTAGCGGTTGCCACCGCCAAACTTGACGGAAACGTTCTCGAACAGGGGTTTGGCCCCGAATTGCATGGTGATATTGGCGGTGGAGATCACGAATCGTTGTCCAGAAAGCGAGCGCGCGAGCGCGAAAGGGGCAAGATTGTACAGCTTTATGGCGTGGCAAGGCAGTCGGGAGGACGGAAGGGGTGGTTTTGCCAGGCGATCTGCTTTCAGTCGCGGTAAAACACCTGTACCAGGTGATAGCCGAACTGGCTTTTTACCGGGCCATGTACCTCACGCAGCGGTTTCTTGAAAATGACCTGGTCGATAGCGCGCACCATCTGCCCGGGTCGCACCTCGCCAAGATCACCACCGCGTTTGCCGGAGGGGCAGGTGGAATGCTGGCGCGCGAGCAGGTCGAAGGCTTCGCCGGCGGCGATGCGCTTCTTCAATGCGGCAGCTTCTGCTTCGGTTTTCACCAGAATATGGCGGGCCATTGCTTTTGCCATGACGAGTTCCTCATTTCTACCGGGCGCTTATTGTGCCAGTGTTTGTTGCGCCATCAGAATGACGTCACTTTCCAGGGTTGCCGATCTGTCTGGGGCATCGGCGAATCCTGGCCTGGCATATTAAATCCAATCGACGGAAGTGCTGCACATGGATATCCACTCAATGCTGAAAATCCTGGCCAGCCAGGACGGCTCCGACCTCTATCTGTCCACCGGTGCGCCGCCGTGCGCCAAGTTTAATGGTGTGCTCAAGGCGCTCAGCGCCGAGCCCTTGAAGGCTGGCGAGGTGGCCGCCATCGCCGACGCGGTGATGGATGCTGCGCAACGCGAGGAGTTCGAGCGCGAACTGGAGATGAACCTGGCGATTTCTCTGGCCGGAGTGGGGCGTTTTCGCATCAATATCTTCAAGCAGCGCAACGAGGTGTCGATCGTCGCGCGCAACATCAAGCTGGATATTCCCAAGTTCGAAGACTTGAAGCTGCCCGAGGTGCTACTCAGCACGGTGATGGAGAAGCGCGGCCTGGTGCTGTTCGTCGGCGGTACTGGCTCGGGTAAATCCACCTCACTGGCGGCGCTGATCGATTACCGCAACCGCAATAGCGGTGGCCACATCATCACCATCGAGGACCCGGTGGAGTACGTCCATCGGCACAAGAAATCGATCATCAACCAGCGCGAGGTGGGGGTCGACACGCGCAGCTTCCATGCTGCGCTGAAGAACACCCTGCGTCAGGCGCCGGACGTGATCCTGATCGGCGAGATTCGTGACCGCGAGACCATGGAGCACGCCCTGGCCTTCGCCGACACTGGCCACCTGGCGATTTCCACCCTGCACGCCAACAATGCTAACCAGGCGCTGGACCGCATCATCAATTTCTTCCCAGAAGATCGCCGTCCACAGTTGCTCAACGATCTGGGCAATAACCTCAAGGCTTTCGTCTCTCAGCGCCTGGTCAAAACCGTTGATGGCAAGCGCCGCGCTGCGGTAGAGGTGCTGCTCGGCACACCGACCATTCGTGATCTGATCAAGCGCAACGAGTTTTCCGAAATCAAGGAGATCATGGAGAAGTCAAAGAACCTGGGTATGCAGACCTTCGACCAGGCGCTGATCGACCTGGTCAATGAAAACGTCATCGATGAAGAGGAGGCGGTGAAGAATGCCGACTCGGCGAACAATGTCCGTCTGAAACTCAAGCTGTATCGCGACGCCCCGGCGACCTCCAGTCCGGCACCCGCAATGCCTGCTGCCGCCATCTCTTCAGCGCTCAAAACGGATGCTGGCGACTGGGGGCTGGAGTTGAAACTGGAGGACATTGAAGTCGATTTACCAGCGGAAGACCCCGGTCGCCAAGGGATATGAATATAGCGGGCTACAGGCTGCGCCTGCTGTAACTAGTCGCCCTGGCGGCGAATATCCACGCGCAAGGCATGGATGAGGGCGCGGCCAGCACTTACACGAACTAATGCTTGTTCGTGGAGTTCGAGCACGTGTGGCGCATCGCTGGCGCCCAACTGCTCGGTGATGATCGAGAACACCAGGATGCCATCTTCTGCAGCCAGCAATTCTGGCTCGGCGCGTCGATAGTGATAGTTCTCGACGCGGTCGAAGGTTGCTTGCCAGAGCGCGGCCCATTCCGCGTGGCTCAGGTTGTTCCAGGCAGCGCTATCGGGGAGGCGGACACGAATCTGCGCCTCGGGGCTGAGCATGCTGACGATGCCCTGCGCATCCTGTGCTTGTGCGGCGGCGTCGATGGTGGCGAGTGCCGCCAATATCGCCGATGTGTTGGCGGCACTTGCCGCCACGTCATGGTTCGCCGAGCCGTCGAGGGTGTCGAGGAATAGGCGCGCCGCGTGCTCTCCTTGTTGCGCTGCGCTGCGAATCCAGCTTAGCCCCTGCAGGTGCTCGCCTTGTTGGTAAAGCTGTTGCCCCAGTAGCCATTGCGCGGCGCTGTTGTCTGCTTCGGCCGAGCGACGGTACCAGTCCATGGCGACAGCCTGGTTGGCCTTGCTGCTCAGGCCCTGCTCATAGGCCCTGGCAACTTCGAACATGCCTGTGGCATCGCCCGCTTCAGCAGCGCGCTGATACCACAGCAAGGCTTGGGCTTGGTCCCGGGCTACGCCTTGGCCGGCAGCATGCATATTGCCAAGGTTGAGCATGCCTTGGCGGTTGCCGGCCTTGGCCAGCTTCAGGTAGCGGGCATAGGCATCATCGTATTGGCCCATTTTGTACACTGCATAGGCCTCCAATACCTGCACCATTTCCTTGGCGACCCGGTCCTGGGACGCGGCAAAACTAGCGCCAGTGCACAGCATCAGCAAGAGCATGCCGCTACGGCAATGGAGCAGCGGAGCAGTGAACATGGGGATTTCCTCAACGGGTTATACCTGCACGCAGTTTGTGCCGATAGCGGACTTGTCAGACCTTAGCCAGGCTCGGGCCTTCAGGCGATGGTTTTAAGGGTGAAGACGTCGGTGATCCGCTGCAGCTTGCCATCCCAGGCGTAGCGCAAATGCGTGCCCTGGTGCGGAATGCTCGCCGCCGGTGGACGGAACAGGGCGGCGCATTCGCCCTCGGGGTGGCGCACGCTGCGGTACAGCAGGCCCCAGGACCCTTGTGTGCGCCGTTCGGCGGCGAAACGCTGGGCGATCGGGTAGGCAGCCGGATCCGGGTCGTGCAGGTGCTCGTGATCCTGGCGAATGTCGTCGAGCGCCTTGACCACGCGGCAGACATAGGCGCGCAGAGTCAGTTCCAGGCTTGGCTCATGGGTCGCGCGCAGGAAGCGCTCGCGGTGGTAGCGGGTTTCCGCCACCGCGGTGTGCAGGCTGTCGCCACAGTAGTAAACGCCATACTGGCCCGCGGTGAAGCGACTGATGGCGCCGACATGAGTGAAGGCGGCCATCAGCGGCGACGAGCCGGGGCCGCTGACCCGGTCCTCTGGCGCCACATGGGCGAGCAGGCCGGCTTCTTCGCGCAGGCGGTCGTTGGTCAGGCCCTCGATCAGGAAGGCCTGCTCGAGGTCGGCGGCATCCAGCACATCCTCGAACACCGAGATCGGCGGGAAGGCACTGGCAACCAGACGATAGGCCCGCGGCCAGGCGGGCAGGGTCTGCCTCAACCCCTGACACCGTCGAGGTAACGGCGCACGTCGGCGAGGTCGACTACGCCGCCAGCGAGCATCCGCTCGAGCGCGCTGCTGCCGTTGAATGGCGCCTCGCTGTTGGCCTTTCTCACCCACTCATAGGTCGAGGGCTTGTCGCCGAACAGGATGCGCAGGGACTTGTGAATGCCCATCAGGTAGGACACACGTTCCATGGTGTCGCGGGGCAGGCGCACTTCCGGCAATTGCCGGTATTTGTACAGGGTGCTGCGGCCGATCGAACCCAGCAGCACCATCTGCTCTTCGACCGAGCACTGCCATTTGTCCATCAGGTTAAAGAAGAATTTCAGCGCGACCTGGCCCGCCTTGGTCGAGTCTACGTCGAGGCGCGGTGCGTTGCGTTGCGCGGTAGCAGTCATGATCATTCATCCGCTTGTGTACTTTTAATAGATATTAGTCTTCATGCGGACTCTGCGCAATGGCTCGGATGCAGGCGCCGGTCGCGTGCTGCTGACTCTGGTTGTGTTCGCTGTTACCTGTAGTCATTGCCGGAAAGTGCCGTTCGGCAGTTTTTCACTGATTGCCTGAGTGAGGCTTGTCGAACACATTGGTTAGCGCTAACATCGCTGCAAACAATAAGCGGGCCCATCCCCATTGGTGCCCTGGAGAACCCATGCAGACAGTCAATCCTGCCCCCGCCGTCACAGCGGCACGCCGCACCCTGGTGGTCATGGGCGTCAGTGGCTCCGGCAAGAGTGAAATCAGCCAGGCCGTGGCCAGCGAACTTTCCTGGCGGCATATCGAAGCCGACCATTTCCATCCCGAGGCTAACGTCGAGCGGATGCGCGGCGGCATTGCGCTCACCGATGATGACCGGATTCACTGGCTGGACGCCTTGATCGCCGAGATGCAGGCCGCACAGGCCGAGGGAGAGAGCTTCGTGCTCGCCTGTTCGGCGCTCAAGCGTATCTACCGCGAGCGTCTGCGCGCCGCCGTGCCGGGCTTGCAGTTCGCCCATCTGGATATCGATCGGGCTACCGCCTTGCAGCGGGTAGGCGCCCGTCCCGGGCATTTCATGCCGATCTCGCTGGTCGACAGCCAGTTTGCCACCCTCGAATCGCCCAGCGACGAACCCCAGGTGTTTACGGTTAGCGCCGCCCAGAACCGCGAGGCTGTGGTCGCGCAGGTGTGTGCCTGGGTGCGCCGTGACGCAACGGGTGAGGAAATCGAAGCGCAGGTAGATCTTTCTGCGCAGTCGTTTGATAGCGCTAACTATGGGTCGCAACTGACTACCGAACCGATCTACAGCGGCGGACTGGCGCGACTGTTCGACCGCCTCACCGACGGCCTGATGGCTGGGTTGATGGCTTTTATGGTCGCCGCCGTATTCATCAACGTAGTGCTGCGTTATGCCTTCGGCACCGGCTGGGCCGGCGTCGAGGAGCTGTCGCGGCTGGCCTTCGTCTGGCTGGTATTCGTCGGTGTGGCCTCGAGTATGCGTCGCGGCGAGTTGATGAGCTTTCGCATGGTCCGCGACCGCTTTCCCCACGCGGCCCGCCGTTTGGTCGACTCGGCCAGCTGGCTACTGGTGATTGGTGCCAGTGTCCTCTCGGCCATGGGCGCCTGGAGTCAGGTGCATTACGGCTGGGGTAACCACAGCACGGTGGTTGGCTACCCGGTGGTGCTGGCGATGATCCCGGTATTGGCCAGCATGGGCGTGTTGGCGCTATTGGCGCTGGTGCAACTGGTCAACGTCTGGCGTCGACCGCCCGGACCGGCGGCAGCATTGGCCAATGTCACGGCCGATTGAGCGGATGTTCGCGTTGCATTCTTTCCATAACAAGATCGGGCACTGCCCACCGAGGACCCGCTGATGACCGTCGCTGTCTTCCTTGCTTCACTGCTGGGGTTCATGTCCTTCGGCATGCCCATCGCCTTCGCCCTGATTCTCACCGGTGCGGTGCTGATGTGGTACCTGCAGTTCTGGGACGTCCAACTGCTGGCGCAGAACCTGCTCGCCGGCGCCGACAGCTTTCCGCTGCTGGCCGTACCCTTCTTTATCCTGGCCGGCGAGTTGATGAACGCTGGCGGCATCTCCAGGCGCATCATCGCCATGGCCCAGGCCTACTTCGGCCACTTGCGCGGCGGCCTTGGCTATGTGGCGATCGCTGCGGCGGTGCTGCTGGCGAGTATGTCCGGCTCGGCCCTGGCCGACACCGCGGCGCTGGCCACCCTGTTGCTGCCGATGATGCGTCAGCGCGGCTACCCGCTGCATTCTTCGGCGGGGCTGGTGGCGGCAGGCGGCATCATCGCGCCGATCATTCCGCCATCGATGCCCTTCGTGATCTATGGCGTGGTGACCAATACCTCGATCAGCCAGTTGTTCATGGCCGGGCTGGTGCCGGGATTGATCATGGGCATCGGCCTGATCTTCGCCTGGACCCTGATCGCCCGCGGCTTCACCGAGCCGACTCCGCCCAAGGCGAGCAAGGCCGAACGCCGCCACGTGCTGGTGGATGGCGCCGCGGCGCTGATGCTGCCGGTGATCATCGTCGGTGGCCTGCGCTTTGGCATCTTCACCCCGACCGAAGCGGCGGTGGTGGCGGCGGTCTACGCCCTGGCGGTGTCCACGCTGCTCTATCGCGAGCTGAGCTGGGCGGCGCTGAGCGAGACCCTGACCCGTGCCAGTCGAACCACTGCCTCGGTAATGTTCCTCTGCGCGGCGGCCACGGTGTCGGCCTATATGGTCACCCTGGCCCAGTTGCCTGATGAGATCGGCGTCATGCTCGGGCCGCTGCTCGACCACCCGCACCTGCTGATGGTCGCGATCATGCTGCTGATGATCTCGGTGGGCATGGTGCTCGACCTGACCCCGACCATCCTGATCCTGGCGCCGGTATTGGCACCGATCGCGATCAAGGCCGGCATCGACCCGGTGTACTTCGGCGTGATGTTCGTGCTGATCGGCTCCATCGGCCTGATCACCCCACCGGTGGGTACGGTGCTCAACGTGGTCGGCGGAATCGGCAGGCTGCGCATGGAAATCCTGGTGCGCGGGGTGATGCCGTTCTTCCTCATCTACTTGGGCATAGTCGCGCTGCTGATCGCCTTCCCGGCCATCGTCACGGTGCCCTTGGCATGGTTACGCTGATGTTTTTCACGCCCGATGGCACGCCGCCGGGCACCTTGTTGTAGGTTGCACAAAAATAGTCGTCTTACTTCTCACAACAATAAGAGGCACTTGCTGATGAAACGTCCACTGATCACCGTTCTGGCTGCGGCCATGCTGTTCAGCCCGCTGGCCACACTCACCGCCCAGGCCGATGAAGTCCGTTCGCGGATGATTCGCTTCGGCTACGGCCTCAACGAGCAGAGCAACCAGGGCAGGGCGGCCAAGTTGCTTGCCGAGGAAGTCGCCAAGGCTTCCGCAGGTAAATTGAAGATGCGCACCTACGCCGCGGCCAGCCTGGGTTCGGACGACCAGATGCAGAGCGCGTTGATCGGTGGCGCCCAGGAAATGATGGTCGGTTCCACCGCCACCCTGGTCGGTATCACCAAGGAAATGGCGGTGTGGGATACACCGTTTCTGTTCACCCGCGAGCAGCAGGCTGATGCGGTGCTGGACGGCCCGGTCGGGCGCCAGGTGATGGACAAGCTGGAAGAGAAGGGCCTGGTCGGCCTGGTCTACTGGGAAAACGGTTTCCGCAACCTGACCAACAACACCCGGCCGATCACCAAACTGGAAGATTTCTCCGGGATCAAGCTGCGCGTGATGCCCAACCCGGTGTTTCTCGAAACCTTCAAGCTGATGGGCGCCAATGCCGTGCCGCTGCCGTTCTCCGAGCTGTTCACCGCGCTGGAAACCAAGGCGGTGGATGGCCAGGAAAACCCCTTCAATACCATTCTCTCGTCGAAGTTCTTCGAGGTGCAGAAGTACCTGACCGTGACCAACCACGTTTACAGTCCGTGGATCGTCACCGCCTCCAAGCGCTGGTGGGACGGCCTGTCGCAGACCGAGCAGGGCATTATCATGGACGCGGCGAAAAAAGCCCGCGACTTCGAGCGTCAGGACACCCGCGCAGAAGCGGCCAAGGCCTTGGCGCAACTCAAGGAAAACGGCATGCAGGTCAACCAGATCAGCGACGACGAAGTGCAGCGCATGCGCGAACGGGCCAAACCGGCTATCCAGCAGGTGATCGATACGGTCGGCCAGCCGTTGTTCGATCAGGTGCAGGCCGAGTTGGCCAGGATCGCGAACTGAACCAAGCGGTGTGGGGCGCGCGCGCGTCAGGCATTCAATGCCTGGTGCGCACGGCCTAGGCAGTCCCGCCCACCCTACAACAGCTAGTCGCTGCTAGAATCGCCTGCCATTTTCAGGGAAGTAGTCATGAGCCCACGTCGTCGTCGCTCCGCCGAACGCGTCACCCTGTCTGATGTGGCCAAGGCTGCCGGTTGCTCGCTGATGTCCGCCTCGCGCGCCTTGTCGCAGCCGGAGCGGGTTTCCGATGCGCTGCGCGCGCAGGTTATGCAGGCGGCCAAGGCGCTGGGCTACGTGGCCAATCCGGCGGCGCGGGCGCTGGCCAGTTCCAAGTCGAACCTGGTGGCGGTGCTGATTCCGTCGCTGTCCAACGCGGTGTTCGTCGACACTGTCGAGGCGATCCAGACGGTGTTGATGCCAGCCGGCTTCGAGATGATGATCGGGGTCAGTCACTACCGGCCCGAGGAAGACGAACGCCTGCTGCGCTCCTACCTGGCGCACCAGCCGGCCGGTCTGCTGCTCACCGGTTTCGAGCGCAGCGACACGGCGCGGGAAATTCTTGGCGGTTGTCGCGGGCCCATCGTCACCATGATGGAGTTGAGTGATGCCGAGGACGAATATTGCGTCGGTTTCTCGCAACTGGATGCCGGTGCGGCCATGACGGCCGCGCTGATCGAGCGCGGCTACCGGCATATCGCCTTTGCCGCTGCCCAGCTCGACCCGCGTACGTTGCAGCGCGCCGAGGGCTACCGGCAGTGCATGCGGGCCCACGGCCGTTACAACCCGAACCTGGAACTGCTCACCCCGGAGCTGTCGTCCATCGGCCTGGGTGCCAATCTGTTGGACCGGCTGTTGGCCCAGCACCCGGAGATAGACGCGGTGTTCTTCAACAACGACGACCTGGCTCTGGGGGCGTTGTTTCGCGCTCGTCAGCTCGACCTGGCGGTGCCGCAGCGGCTGGCCATCGCCGGCTTCAACGACCTGCCGGCGGCCGCCTGGGTGCACCCGGCGCTGACCACGGTGCGCACCATTCGTGGCCGCATTGGCCAGCTGGCCGGAGAAATGCTGCTGACCCTGATGCGCGGCGAACAGCCGGCCGCGCACTGCATCGACGTGGGCTTCGAGTTGGTGCTGCGCGACAGCGCGTGAGGCGTGTGAGCGCTGATCCAAAGCCCTGTGTCGCAGAATGCCGCTAGCCAGATGAGCGGCATTTTTGTCGCCGGATAAAGCCCGGAACGCTCGGGTTTCAGTGCTTCCATCCACGCGTGGGACGACTAACGCAAATGTTCCATCGCCCAGACCGCGGCTTCGACGCGCGAGCGCAGGCCGAGTTTGTGCAGCAGGTTTTTCACATGGACCTTGACCGTACCCTCGGTGATGCCGAGCTTGTGGCCGATGACCTTGTTGCTGTGACCGGCGGAGATAGTCTTCAGCACCTGGCGTTCGCGGTCGGTGAGGTCGACTTGCGAGCTGGTGTGCGGCGAGCGTAGCGCCTGGGCGAGGATCCGGGTCAGGGTAGGGCTGACCACCAGGCTGCCTTGCAGGGCATCGCGGATCGACTGGATCAGCAACTCCGGTTCCATGTCCTTGAGCAGATAGCCGTCGGCATCCAGGCGCATGGCGTCGCGGATGTCGTCTTCGGAATCGGATACGGTGAAAATCAGGATTTTGCCGGTAAAGTGCAGTTCGCGCAGACGCTTCAGTGTCTGCAGACCATTCATCTGCGGCATGTTGTTGTCCAGCAGGATCAGCTCCGGGTGCAGCTGTTCGACCAGCTCCAGGGCCTCTTGGCCATGCCCGGCTTCGCCGACGATTTCAAAGTCGTCTTCCAGTTCGAGCAGCTGGCGCATGCCGCGGCGCATCATCGGGTGGTCGTCGACCAGCAGGATGCTGTGGCGCAAGGGAGTGCTGTGGTCGATGGATGGCTTCATGCGACGCTACCTTCTTCGTGACGCCCGAGAAACTCGGGGCGGAACTGTAAATGAATACGGGTGCCGGTGGGCAGCCGGGGTTCGATATCGAGCTGGCCCTGCAGGCTGCGGGCGCGTTCCTGCATGATGGTCAGGCCGTGGTGCTGGTGCGGGTCGAAGCCCGGCACCAGGCCGCAGCCATCGTCTTCGATCGTCAGCTCGACCTGTTCGCCGTGCTGGCTCAGACGCAGCCAGGTGTGCTTGGCCTGGGCATGCCGGGCGCAGTTAGACAGCGCCTCGCGAGCAATCTGCAGCAGGTGAATCTGTTCGCTGGCCGAGAGCTGAAAGGCCAGGCGGTCGATCTGCAGCTCGGCGCTGAAGTCGCCACGTTTGGCAAACTCCTGCACCGTGTCCTTGAGTTCCTGGTCGAGGCCACCGTCCTGGATCTGCAGGCGAAAGGTGGTCAGCAGTTCACGCAGTTGTCGGTAGGCGGTGTTCAAGCCTTCGCGCAGTTCGTCGCTGACGGTTTCCAGGGTTTGCGCGCTTTCGCCCCGGCGGATCAGGGTCTGCAGGCGGCTGACTTGCAGCTTCATGTAAGACAACGCCTGAGCCAGCGAGTCGTGCAACTCGCGGGCAATGATAGTGCGCTCGTCGAGCAATAGCAGGCGATTCTCTTGCTCGCGCTGGCGCTTGAGCGACAGCGCCGTGCCGATCTGATTGGCCAGGGCCTGGATCAGTGCGGTTTCCCAGGCCTGCGGCTTATGCCCGTCACGGTAGTAGGCTTTCAGTTCGCCCAGGTCATTGCCCTGGTTGCTGATGCTGAAGGTGGACTGGCTGGGGTTGGTCTTGCGTTCGCAGGTATCGCAATCGCTGCGGGCGCAGATTTCCCGGGTTTCACTGCCATGCAGCGCCAGCAATTGCTCGGCGGGCGCATGCACATTGTCCTGCAGGCACAGGGTCAGGCGCAGGCCCGGCAGGCGCTGCTGGAAACGGCTGATCAGCTCGTCGAGGCGCTCGGCATTGGCCTGGCGGGTGGCCAGGCTGCGGCTGCTCTGGTAGAGCAGTTCCAGGGCGGCATTGGTTTGTGCCAGGGTCTGGGTCTTCTGCGCCACCCGACTTTCCAGGGTGCGGTGTGATTCCTCGATGGTCTCGGCCATGGCATTGAAACTCTCGGCCATCTGCCCCAGCTCGTCATCCGAGCGGAACTCGACCCGTGCGCCGTGATCACCGCTGCGAAAACGCTCGGCCGCCCTGACCAGCTCCTGCAGCGGGCTGATCACATTCAGCTGCAGTTCGTACATGCCCACCAGCAGGATGATCACGGTAATCAGCAGGGCTGCGCCCTGGATGCTCTGTTGCCAGCCCTGGCGGCGTTCGCTCTGTTTCTGCAGGAGCATGACGAAGTGCTCCAGCTGGGCGACGAAACTCTCGCTGTGCTGTTGGAAAGCGGCCTTGTCGCCGCGATCCAGGGCCGGGCGCAGCTGTTCCTGCCACAACTGATGAATATCGCGATAGGCGATGTGCAGCGGATCGTCCGGCTGACTGCTTATCCGATGCTGCAGGCTGCCATCCAGGCGCAACTGCAGGTCATCACGCAGCGCGGCGATGCTTTCCGGGGCGGCACCAGCCTCGAGTTTCCAGTTCAGCCGGTAGGTGGCCATGCGCAGTGAGCCGGCGGTATTGATCGCTGCCGCATCGTCCTCGCTGAACCAGGCAATCAGCCCGGCGCTGAGCGAGCTGCCCAGGGCCAATATGGCAATCAGGGTCACTGCCAAACCGGCTCTGACCGGCAGTGAACTGCGCATCCATCTCAACATCGCACTGACTACCTCTAAAGAACTCAAACTGCCTGCAGTCTCGCGGACAAGGATTTCTATTAATTATAACTGTTTGTTCTGAAAGGGATTTTATGGATAAAACCGGGCTACTACTTAAGAGGTAGGCGGCAGCAGGGTAGGCCCAAGCAGCCCGGAATTAATTGACCCAGGTCAAGTTAGCCACTCCCTTGCCTATCTAGTGTGCCGCCCATGGTTCAGGAATTAGGGGGTTCGCTATGGCAAGTCTGAGAGCACAACAGGGCCTGGTTCTGGGCATGAGTACCCTGGCGTTCACCATCTGCTTCATGGTCTGGATGATGTTCGCCGTACTCGGCGTCCCGATCAAGGAGTTACTGCAACTCAACGATACCCAGTTCGGCCTGTTGGCTGCCACGCCAGTGTTGACCGGGTCACTGGTGCGCCTGCCGCTGGGCATGCTCACCGACAGGTTTGGCGGGCGCATCGTGTTCTTCCTGCTGATGCTGGTCTGCGTACTGCCGATCTACATGATCAGCATGGCCACCGAATATTGGCACTTCCTGGTCCTCGGCCTGTTCGTCGGTCTGGCCGGCGGTTCCTTTTCGGTCGGCATCGCCTATGTCGCCAAGTGGTTCGAGCGGCAGAACCAGGGCTTCGCCATGGGCATCTTCGGTGCCGGTAACGCCGGCGCCGCGCTGACCAAGTTCGTCGCGCCGGCGATCATCGCTGCAGCCAGCTGGCAGATGGTGCCCAAGGTCTACTCGGCGATCATGTTCATCACCGCGCTGCTGTTCTGGTTCTGCACCTACGAGAACAAGGGCCATCGGGTACGCAGCAACGTGTCCCTGGCCGATCAGTTGCGCACCTTGAAAGATCCCAAGGTGATGCGCTACTGCCAGTACTACTCGATCGTCTTCGGCGGCTACGTGGCCCTGGCCCTGTGGATGACCAAGTACTACGTCGAGGAATACGGCTTCAACCTGCAGAGCGCCGCCTTGCTGGCCGCCTGCTTCTCCCTGCCGGGCGGCATCCTGCGGGCCATGGGCGGCTGGATGTCGGACAAGTGGGGCGCGCAGAGCGTGACCTGGTGGGTGATGTGGGTGAGTTGGGTGTGCCTGTTCCTGCTGTCCTACCCGCAGACCGAACTGATCGTGCAGACCATCAACGGCCCGCAGACCTACAACATCGGTCTCAATGCCTGGGCCTTCACCGTGCTGCTGTTCATCGTCGGCATCGCCTTCGCCTTCGGCAAGGCCTCGGTGTTCAAGTACATCTCCGATGACTACCCGGACAACATGGGCGCCATCTCCGGCATCGTCGGCCTGGCCGGCGGCCTCGGCGGCTTCATCCTGCCGATCATGTTCGGCGTTCTGGTCGACCTGACCGGCGTGCGCTCCTCCAGTTTCATGCTGATGTACGGCGTGGTCTGGGTCTCCCTGATCTGGATGTACTTCAGCGAAGTTCGCAAAACTCCCGTTATGGGTCTGACGACTCCCGAAAAGTCCAAGGCTCCTGCTTTCCTGCCGCTTGAAGGAGAATGAGCATGTCCGCAACCAAGAATCCCCCTGTCGCCGGACAGCCTAGCCAGGGGCCGGTTATTCACGACTGGCGCCCGGAAGATCCGCATTTCTGGGGCAGCACCGGCAAGCAGGTTGCAACACGCAACCTGTGGATCTCGATCCCCGCGCTGCTGCTGGCTTTCGCTGTGTGGATGGTCTGGAGCGCGGTGACCGTGCGCCTGAACAGCATCGGTTTCACCTTCACCAATGACCAGTTGTTCTGGCTGGCGGCGCTGCCGGGGTTGTCCGGCGCCACCCTGCGGATTTTCTACTCGTTTATGGTGCCGATCTTCGGTGGCCGTAGATGGACCGCCCTGAGCACCGCCTCATTGCTGCTACCGGCCCTGTGGATGGGCTTCGCCGTGCAGGACACCAGCACCACCTACAGCGTGTTCGTGATCATTGCGCTGCTGTGCGGCTTTGGCGGCGGCAACTTCGCCTCGAGCATGGCCAATATCAGCTTCTTCTATCCCAAGTCGCAGCAGGGTACGGCCCTGGGCCTGAATGCCGGCCTGGGCAACCTCGGCGTCTCGGTGATGCAGTTCAGCGTGCCGCTGGTGATCGGCGTCGGCCTGTTCGGCGCAGTCGGCGGTCAGGCCCAGGAACTGGGCGAAGGCAGCCAGCTGTGGTTGCAGAACGCCGGCTTTATCTGGGTGCCGTTCATCATTGCGGTGGCCGTGGCCGCCTGGTTCGGCATGAATGACCTGAGCAGCGCCAAGGCGTCCTTCAGCGAGCAGGCGGTGATCTTCAAGCGCAAGCACAACTGGTTGATGTGCTGGTTGTACCTGGCCACCTTCGGTTCCTTCATCGGCTTCGCCGCCGGCTTCCCGATGCTGATCAAGACCCAGTTCCCTGGCGTCGATCCGCTGCAGTTCGCCTTCCTCGGCCCCCTGGTCGGTGCTCTGGTGCGCCCACTGGGCGGCTGGCTGGCGGACAAGCTGGGCGGTGCGCGGGTCACCCTGTGGAACTTCGTGCTGATGATCGCGGCGGTGTTCGGCGTACTCGCCTTCATCCCGGTGGCCGGCACCGAGGGCAACTTCTACGGCTTCCTGGCCATGTTCATGTTGCTGTTCGTCACCACCGGCATTGGCAACGGCTCCACCTTCCGCATGATCCCGGTGATCTTCCGCACCCTGCATGAGCGCGGCAGCATCGGCCAAACGGCAGCGGTCAAGGAACAGGCGATCAAGAACGCCGGCAAGGAAGCGGCCGCGGTACTGGGCTTCAGTTCGGCGGTGGCGGCCTACGGCGCCTTCTTCATTCCCAAGTCTTTCGGCACCTCGATGGCGCTTACCGGCGGCCCGCAAATGGCCCTGTACGTGTTCATCGCCTATTACGTCAGCTGCATCGGGGTGACCTGGTGGTGGTACTCGCGCAAAGGCGCGCAAACCCCCTGCTAACCAGTAACGAATCGAATCATTGCGTGTGCGGGACGCAGATCCCGCAGCAAGCCTGAGAGGAAAAAGAGATGAGTCATCTACTCGACCAATTGCGTTTCTTCAACCGTAAGCAGGGTGAATTCGCCGAGGGTCATGGCGAAACCCGCATCGAGTCGCGCGATTGGGAGAACGTCTACCGTTCGCGCTGGCAGTACGACAAGATCGTACGGTCCACCCACGGGGTGAACTGCACCGGCTCATGCTCGTGGAAGATCTACGTGAAGAACGGCCTGATCACCTGGGAAACCCAGCAGACCGACTACCCGCGCACCCGCAACGACCTGCCCAACCACGAGCCACGCGGCTGTCCGCGCGGCGCCAGCTACAGCTGGTATATCTACAGTGCCAACCGCCTTAAATACCCCAAGGTGCGCAAGCCACTGCTCAAGCTCTGGCGCGAAGCGCGGGCCAGTCTGAACCCGGTCGAGGCCTGGGCGAGCATCGTCGAGGATCCGGTCAAGGCCGAGTCCTACAAGAGCAAGCGCGGCATGGGCGGCTTCATCCGCTCGAACTGGAACGAAGTCAACGAGATCATCGCCGCGGCCAACGTCTACACCGTCAAGGAGCACGGCCCGGATCGGGTGGTCGGCTTCTCGCCGATCCCGGCCATGTCGATGGTCAGCTACGCCGCTGGCAGCCGTTACCTGTCGCTGATCGGTGGCGTGTGCCTGAGCTTCTACGACTGGTACTGCGACCTGCCGCCGTCCTCGCCGCAGGTGTGGGGCGAGCAGACCGACGTGCCGGAATCGGCCGACTGGTACAACTCCAACTACATCATCGCCTGGGGCTCCAACGTGCCGCAGACGCGCACCCCGGACGCGCACTTCTTCACCGAAGTCCGCTACAAGGGCACCAAGACCGTGGCCATTACCCCGGATTACTCCGAGGTGGCCAAGCTCACCGACCTGTGGCTGAACCCCAAGCAGGGCACCGATGCGGCGCTGGCCCAGGCGTTCAACCACGTCATCTTCAAGGAATTCCACCTCGACAAGCCGAGCGCCTACTTCACCGATTACGTGCGCCGCTACACCGACTTCCCGTTACTGGTGCTGCTGAAAGATCACGTCGGCGCCACGCCTGAGCTGAACGGCTACCAGCCGGATCGCTTCCTGCGGGCTGCCGACCTGACCGACAACCTCGGCCAGGACAACAACCCCGAGTGGAAAACCATTGCCCTGGACAGCGAAATCAATCAGCTGGTCTCGCCACTGGGTTCGATCGGCTACCGCTGGGGCGAGAAGGGCAAGTGGAACATCGAGGCCCGCGAAGGCGGTGACGGTCGCGAGGTCAAGCTGCAACTGAGCCTGATCGGCGAAGAAATCGCCGAAGTGGCCTTCCCGTACTTCGGTGGCCAGACCCACGAGCACTTCCAGCATGTCGCCGGCGAAGCCGTGCAACTGCGCCGCGTACCGGTGCGCACCATCACCCTGGCTGACGGCACACAAGCCCGGGTTGCCACGGTATTCGACCTGTCGGCGGCCAACCTCGCCATCGACCGTGGCCTGGGTGGCGGCAACGTCGCCAAGGACTACAACGATGCCAGCGTTCCGGGCACGCCGGCCTGGCAGGAACTGATCACCGGCGTCAGCCGTGAGAAGGCGATCCAGATCGCCCGTGAATTCGCCAACAACGCCGACAAGACCAAGGGCCGCTCCATGATCATCGTCGGTGCGGCGATGAACCACTGGTACCACATGGACATGAACTACCGCGGCCTCATCAACATGCTGATGATGTGCGGTTGCGTCGGTCAAACCGGTGGCGGTTGGGCCCACTATGTGGGCCAGGAAAAACTGCGTCCGCAGTGCGGCTGGCTGCCTTTGGCCTTCGGCCTGGACTGGAGCCGTCCGCCACGCCAGATGAACGGCACCAGCTTCTTCTATGCCCACAGTTCGCAGTGGCGCCACGAGAAGATGAGCATGCACGAAGTGCTCTCGCCGCTGGCCGACAAGTCGCAGTTCCCCGAGCACGCGCTGGACTACAACATCCGCGCCGAACGCGCCGGCTGGTTGCCGAGCGCCCCGCAGATGAACCGCAACCCGTTGCAGATCACCCGTGACGCCAAGGCCGCCGGCATGTCGCCAGTGGATTACGTACTCAAGTCGCTGCAGGACGATTCCCTGCGTTTCGCCTGCGAGCAGCCGGACAACCCGGCCAACTTCCCGCGCAACATGTTTATCTGGCGCTCCAACCTGCTGGGCAGCTCGGGCAAGGGCCACGAGTACATGCTCAAGTACCTGCTCGGCACCAAGAATGGCGTGATGAACGAAGATCTCGGCAAGCGCGGTGGCTTCAAGCCGAACGACGTCGACTGGGTGGACGAAGGCGCGATCGGCAAGCTCGATCTGGTCACCACCCTGGACTTCCGCATGTCGTCGACCTGCGTCTACTCGGACATCGTGTTGCCGACGGCGACCTGGTACGAGAAAGACGACATGAACACCTCGGACATGCACCCCTTCATCCACCCGCTGTCCGCGGCCATCGATCCGGCCTGGGAATCGCGTTCCGACTGGGAAATCTACAAGGGCATCGCCAAGGCCTTCTCCGAGATGTCGGTCGGTCAACTGGGCGTCGAGCAGGACCTGGTCACCGTACCGATGCTGCACGACAGCCCCGGCGAACTGGCCCAGCCATTTGGCGGCATCGACTGGAAAACCGCGGGCGAAACTCCGGTGCCAGGAAAGAACTGCCCGAACATGACCGTGGTCGAGCGCGATTACCCGAACGTCTACAAGAAGTTCGCCTCCCTCGGCCCGCTGCTCGACAAGCTGGGCAACGGCGGCAAGGGCATCAACTGGAACACCGAGCATGAGGTCGAGTTCCTCGGCGAGCTGAACCACAAGGTGAAGGCCGAAGGCGTCAGCAAAGGTCGGCCACAGATCGAATCGGCCATCGATGCCTGCGAGGTGATTCTCACCCTGGCCCCGGAAACCAACGGCCACGTGGCACTCAAGGCTTGGGCGGCGCTGTCCGAGTTCACCGGTCTGGATCACAGTCACCTGGCGATCAGCAAGGCACACGAGGCGATTCGCTTCCGCGATATCCAGGCGCAGCCGCGCAAGATCATCTCCAGCCCGACCTGGTCGGGTCTCGAAGACGAGAAGGTCAGCTACAACGCCGGTTACACCAACGTGCACGAGTTCATCCCGTGGCGCACCATCACCGGCCGCCAGCAGTTCTACCAGGATCACCCGTGGATGCAGGCGTTTGGCGAGCAGATGATGAGCTACCGGCCGCCGATCAACACCCGCACCATTGATTACGTCAAAGGCAAGCGCCCCAACGGCAACACCGAGATCGTTCTGAACTGGATCACCCCGCACCAGAAGTGGGGCATTCACAGCACCTACTCGGACAACCTGATCATGCTCACCCTGAGCCGTGGCGGGCCGATCATCTGGCTCTCGGAAAACGACGCCAAGCGCGCCGGCATCGAGGACAACGACTGGGTCGAATGCTTCAACGCCAACGGCGCCCTGACGGCCCGTGCGGTGGTCAGCCAGCGGGTCAAGGACGGCATGGTGATGATGTATCACGCCCAGGAACGCATCGTGAACGTGCCCGGCAGCGAGACCACCAAGACCCGCGGCGGCCACCACAACTCGGTAACACGCGTGGTGCTCAAGCCCACCCACATGATCGGTGGCTACGCCCAGCAGGCCTACGGTTTCAACTATTACGGCACGGTCGGTTGCAACCGCGACGAGTTCGTCGTGGTGCGCAAGATGGACAAGGTCAACTGGCTTGACGGCACCGATGTCGGCGGCCTGGGCGACGACGCTCTGCCACAACCCCTGCCACAAGACATTTGAGGAGCATTGCCATGAAAATTCGTTCGCAAGTCGGCATGGTCCTCAACCTGGACAAGTGCATCGGTTGTCACACCTGTTCGATCACCTGCAAAAACGTCTGGACCAGCCGCGAAGGCATGGAATACGCCTGGTTCAACAACGTCGAGACCAAGCCCGGGATCGGCTACCCCAAGGAATGGGAAAACCAGGAGAAATGGCGCGGCGGCTGGATCCGCAACAAAGACGGCTCGATCAATCCGAAGATCGGCGGCAAGTTCCGCGTATTGGCGAACATCTTCGCCAACCCGGACCTGCCGACCATCGACGACTACTACGAGCCGTTCGATTTCGACTACCAGCATCTGCATACCGCGCCGCTCGGCGAGCACCAGCCGGTTGCACGGCCGCGCTCGGTGATCACCGGCAAGCGCATGCAGAAGATCGAGTGGGGCCCGAACTGGGAAGAAATTCTCGGCACCGAGTTCGCCAAACGACGCAAGGACAAGAACTTCGACCAGATCCAGGCCGACATCTATGGCGAGTATGAAAATACGTTCATGATGTACCTGCCGCGTCTGTGCGAGCACTGCCTCAACCCGACCTGCGCGGCGGCCTGCCCGAGCGGGGCGATCTACAAGCGCGAAGAAGACGGCATCGTCCTCATCGACCAGGAAAAATGCCGCGGCTGGCGCATGTGCATTAGCGGCTGCCCGTACAAGAAGATCTACTTCAACTGGAAGAGCGGCAAATCCGAGAAGTGCATCTTCTGCTACCCGCGCATCGAGGCCGGCATGCCGACCGTGTGTTCGGAAACCTGCGTCGGCCGGATCCGTTACCTGGGCGTGTTGCTGTACGACGCCGACCGCATCCTTGAAGTGGCCAGCACACCGAACGAGCAGGATCTGTACCACAAGCAACTGGAGATCTTCCTCGACCCCAACGACCCGCAGGTTATCGCCCAGGCCCTGGCCGACGGCGTGCCGCAATCGGTGATCGACGCCGCGCAGAAATCCCCGGTGTACAAACTGGCGGTCGACTGGAAGCTGGCGCTGCCGCTGCACCCGGAATACCGCACCCTGCCGATGGTCTGGTACGTGCCGCCACTGTCACCAATCCAGAACGCCGCCACCGCCGGCACCGTGGGCATGAACGGGGTGATCCCGGATGTCGACAGCCTGCGCATCCCGCTGCGTTACCTGGCCAACCTGCTGACCGCTGGCGACATCATTCCGGTCAAGTTGGCACTCAAGCGACTGCTGGCCATGCGCGCCTACAAGCGTTCCGAGCAGGTCGACGGCGTGCAGGACCTGCAGGTGCTGGCCGATGTCGGCCTGAGCGTGGCCCAGGTCGAAGACATGTACCGCTACCTGGCCATCGCCAACTACGAAGACCGCTTCGTCATCCCCAGTGCGCACCGCGAGGAGGCGAGCAGTGATGCCTTCGCCGAGCGTTCCGGCTGTGGCTTCAGCTTCGGCAGCGGTTGCAGTGGCAGCTCCGACACCAACATGTTCGGGGCGAAGAAGGCCAACCAGCGCGACATTCTTAAAACCGTACAGTTGTGGGAGGACTGAGCATGCAAATTCTCAAGGTGATTTCCCTGTTATTGGATTATCCGACCGAGCAGTTGCTGGAGGGCCGCGATGAACTGGCCCAGGCCATCAGCGCCACTCGCGAGATCAGCCCGCAGCAACGCAGCGCGCTGCACGAACTGCTGGCACTGATCTGTGACAACGACCTGATGGACGGCCAGGAGCACTACGGCGCGCTGTTCGGTCGTGGTCGCTCGCTGTCGCTGCTGTTGTTCGAGCATGTGCACGGCGAGTCGCGTGATCGTGGTCAGGCCATGGTCGACATGATGGCGCAGTACGAAGCCGCCGGTTTCGCCATCGGCATCAAGGAACTGCCGGACTATATCCCGCTGTACCTGGAGTTCCTCTCCACCCGCGAAGACCTGGAGGCCCGCGAGGGCCTGGCCGATGTCAGTCACTTGCTGGCGTTGCTGGCCACCCGTCTGGATGAGCGCGAAAGCGCCTATGCCAGCTGCTTCCGCGCCTTGCTGCAGATTGCCGGGGTCGAACCGCAGGTGGCCATGGCCGAGGTGCGCGAACAGGTCGTCGCCGAGGTGCGTGACGACTCGCTCGAAGCCCTGGACAAGATCTGGGAGGAGGAGGCCGTGGACTTCCTCCAGGCCGAGCAGCAAGACCGCTGCCCGAGCCAGACCACTTTGCCGGGCAAGGCCCGTGAAGAGTCGGCGGTGCCGCTGCACTGGGTTGACTTCAATCAGGATGGGTTAGCCACCGAGCTGATCCAGGAGGTGCGCAATGTCTAACATCAACCTGTTGGCGTTCGGGGTGTATCCCTATGTCGCCCTGGCCATCTGCATCATCGGCAGCTGGGCGCGGTTCGACCTGTCGCAGTACAGCTGGAAGGCCGGCTCGAGCCAGATCTTCGCCCGCTCGGCGTCCGAGCAACGTTACATGCGCATCGCCAGCAACCTGTTCCACGTCGGGGTGCTGTTCGTCCTGGCCGGTCACTTCGTCGGCCTGCTGATGCCCGAGGCGCTCTACCACTCGGTCATCAGTACGCAGAACAAGCAGCTGCTGGCCATGGTCTCGGGGGGCTTCTTCGGCATCCTCTGCCTGATCGGCCTGTTGATGCTGCTCAAGCGCCGTATTGGCGATCCGCGGGTACGGGCCAGTTCCAGCACCT
Organism: Pseudomonas sp.; assembly: GCA_030656145.1. Taxonomy (GTDB): domain Bacteria; phylum Pseudomonadota; class Gammaproteobacteria; order Pseudomonadales; family Pseudomonadaceae; genus Aquipseudomonas. The sequence continues at coordinate 81,575 of JAUSOF010000033.1, read as the reverse complement.
CGGACCTGCTGGTGCTGGTGGTGCTGCTGGTGCAGCTGGTCCTGGGCCTGCTGACCATCGTTGCCTCGACCAGCCACATGGATGGTTCGGTGATGGTGATGCTGGCCAACTGGGCGCAATACACCGTGACCCTGCAACCGATGGCAGCCGCTGCGGCCATCGAGCCGGTGGGCCTGGTCTACAAGCTGCACGTATTCCTCGGCCTGAGCCTGTTCGTGCTGTTCCCCTTCACCCGCCTGGTGCACATCATCAGCGCACCGGTGTGGTACCTGGGGCGGCGCTACCAGATCGTTCGGCAGAAGGGCGTGCATCCGGTTGTGCAACGGCCGCAGGTTCGTCCGCTGGCCCAGCCTGTGCGTGAGAAACCTGTGAAAGCACCGCAGCCTGGCTATGCCATGGGCGCGGCCAAGGCCAAGGAGCGCTGACTGGTCACTGACCTGGGCCGGGCGGCGAGCCGCTGCGGCCCACCAGCTACTTGGCATTTGAATGAACTAAGCGCTAACGAGGAATTTGTCATGGGATGCGGATGCGGTGGTGGCAATGCAGGGCAGGGCGGTTGCGGCGAACAAAAGCCGCCAGTCGATCTGATGGTCGATGCCCCTGGCGTACAAGAGGTAACTCCGGAGTCGCGGCCCTCGGCCGATGAGCCGGAGGCACTCGCCGAGCAGCTCGAGTCAGCTCCCACGCTGATCGCCAGCAGCGAGCAGGAGTGGCCGCGGGTCACGGTCAACGGCGTGACTATCGCGCCCGACGCCATGGCCCAGGAACTGCAATATCACCCGGCGGGCAGTCGCGAAGAAGCGGTGTTTCTGGCCGCCCAGGCCCTGGTGATTCGTGAGTTGCTGCAACAGCGCATCGTCGAGCTGGGCTTGTCGGTGCAGGCCGAACCTGGCGAAAGCGCGGAGGAGGCCGCCACCCGCCAGCTAATCGAGCTGGAAGTGGCGCTCCCCGAGTGCGACGAGCAAAGCTGCCAGCATTATTACCAGAGCAACCGGGCGCGCTACGTTACCGCGCCCTTGTTGGCGGCGCGGCATATTCTGCTCGAGTGTGCCCCGGACGATGCTGAGGCCCGCAGCCTGGTGCGCGAGAAAGCCGCTCAGTTGCTTGAGCTGTTGCGCGTCGATGGCGGTCGCTTTGCCGAATTGGCCATGGCCCACTCGGCCTGTCCGTCCAAGGCCCAGGCTGGCGCGTTGGGGCAACTGAGCAAGGGCCAGACCGTGCCCGAGTTCGAGCGGCAACTGTTCAAACTGCCTGCCGGGCTGGCCGGCCAACCGCTTGAAAGCCGCTACGGCTGGCATGTAGTCAGCGTCGACCAACGCATTGAAGGCAAGCAATTGCCCTACGACGTGGTCGCCGGCTCGATCCGCACCCTGCTGCAACAAGGCGTATGGCAGAAGGGGGTGGCCCAGTACCTGCAAACCCTGATTGGCGCGGCGGATATCGTCGGCATCCGCTTGCAAGGGGCCGATTCACCGCTATTGCAGTAATACCCAGCCCGGACCCAATCCGGGAAATTGTGCGGCTGACATTGCTTCCCGGACTGGATCCGGGCTACGGGGAGTGGGTAGCCCGGCTACCGGAGGAATGATGGACACACAACTGCAGGATGGCTTTGGCCGCACTATCGATTACCTGCGCATGTCGGTCACCGACAGGTGTGATTTCCGTTGTGTCTATTGCATGGCTGAAGACATGACCTTTTTGCCGCGTCAGCAGGTACTCGGGATCGAGGAACTGTACCGGCTGGCGGCGCTGTTTGTCGGCCAGGGGGTGAAGAAGATCCGCCTGACCGGCGGCGAACCGCTGGTACGCAACGGCATCGTCGAGCTGTGCCAGCGTATCGCCGCCTTGCCCGGCCTGCGCGAGCTGGTTATGACCAGCAATGGCTCGCAACTGGTCAAGCTGGCCAGGCCGCTGGCCGACGCCGGGGTCAAACGCCTGAATATCAGCCTCGACAGCCTGGATGCCGGCAAATTTCGCGGCATCACCCGTACCGGCAGCCTGCGGCAGGTGCTGGACGGCATCGAAGCGGCGCGCGATGCCGGCTTCGAGCGGATCAAGCTCAACGCAGTGGTGATGAAAGGGCGCAACTTCGACGAAGTGCTCGACCTGGTCGACTACGCCATCGCCCGGCAGCTGGATATCAGCTTTATCGAAGAAATGCCCCTGGGCGATGTCGGCCGTTCTCGCGGCGAGTCGTACTGCTCCAGCGAAGAAGTACGCAACCTGATCGCCACTCGGCATGCCCTGCTCGACAGCGCCGAGCACAGCGGTGGGCCGGCGCGCTACGTGCGCCTGAAGGAACATGCGGCTACCCGCATCGGCTTTATTTCACCGAATTCGCACAATTTCTGCAGCACCTGCAACCGCGTGCGCCTGACCGTCGAAGGTCGCCTGCTGTTGTGCCTGGGCCATGAGAACGCCATCGACCTGCGTGCCCTGGTGCGCCGCTACCCGCTGGACGATCAACCGATCATCGACGCGGTGCAGCAAGCCCTGCAACGCAAACCACTGCGCCACGAATTCAGCGCCGACGGCGAGGTAAAGATCCTGCGGTTCATGAACGCCAGTGGCGGCTGACGTCTGGTCTGCGCTGCCCCCTCGGCAAACCCCGGTTACCCCAGTGCTGTTCACTTACGCCAAGTGAGCAGCACTTTTTTTGTAGCCTGGATGAAATCCGGGGGACGGCCGGAGCCTGCAAAACCGCTCTTGGGTTGCCTCCGGATCAGTAATCATCCGTGCGCTAGCGCACGGAGCTTGCCAGGCAAGGCGGGTATAGTTACGAGATATGTTTAATATGGGTGGTCGTGATGTCGTTTGGGATATACCTCGTTGGCTACGTCATATTCATCGTTGGGCTGGCGTTTGGTGCCCACCTGCTCAACGTGCCTGCGCAGTGGATTGGCGTCGGAGCACTGTGCCTTTCCGGGCTGGCCATCGTCCATGGCGCCACCGCCACTCGGCAAAAAGATCCTGCATCCTGACACCACGAAAATTGTTTAGAGCGTCTAACCCTCGTTGATCAGGTTCACCAGCGCTCGCCTGCAGCCTGAGGGTTGCGCCCTGGTTTGCCTCTAGCGCAGCGTTTGCACGGTTTGCGAATCAAGGTCCGCCTCCAGCTTGTGCTCTTTGCGCAAGGTCATGGCAGTGCTGACCGCCGCGAGGGCGCATTGGCTGCATTACCCGCGTAGGGTGCGCCGCGCGCATCAGCAACGCGGCATGCCTGTGCACTGCGGCTCACAACCAGCGACGAACGCTGGATCTATAGCGCTCATATTCAGCACCAAACAGTGCCGCAAGTGCACGTTCCTCTGGTGTGATCTGTAAGCGGTTCATATAGAGGACGAACCCCAGCACCCCAACCAGCGCCCAGGGTGACGCGAGAAACAACGTCCAGGCCACGAGAAACAGGGCAAAGCCCAGGTACATGGGGTTGCGCGAAATCCGATAGATCCCCGAACTCACCAGCGCCGATGCCGTTTGCGGCTTCAACGGGTTGACCGTGGTCCTGGCCCGGCGGAACGACACCACCCCAGCCAGACAGAAGAAAGCCCCCAGCAACAGCACGCCTGCCGTGGCGGCCAGGCGCAGCGGTTCGCCCACGGCAATGCCTGGCAGCACAGAGGCGAGCGGCCACATTACCAGCGCGAAAAGCGTCGCGACCAGTGGCGGCGGAATCCTGTTTTCAAGTGCTTGCATAGGGTGGCCTCGGGATGCGTAAAGGTTGTAGGGAAATGCGTTGCAGCAGGTTCAGTGATAGCCGGGCAGAGCCGATTGAAGAGCCGCCGCGCTACTTTAAACTGAGCGGTCGCCAAATACTTGGCCGCGGTCGGAGCGGTCGCGCAACACCCATCGACCCAAGAATCCGTAATCGGTAGACAAGCAAAGTATTGCCCACCCGCCTTCGGAAGCTATGTCGTGCTTGGTGCGCGCGGCGCACCCTCCGGGTTAGGTGGCCGCCCATGGCGTCGGGGCAGGGCGTTCGTGGATCTTGATCGAGGTCAATCCCGCGCTGGCGTTTCTCGGGTAACTTTCACTGCATATTGTGGTTACAGATAAATAAATATCTATATGTAGTGTCAGGAGGCGACATGCTCAGCCCGGTTCAAGCCCTTCATCCTCAGCAGTTATGCAAGCGTGATGGCAGTATCGCCGCGTTCGATCTCGGCAAGATTCGTCAGGCGATCATCGCGGCGGGCGAGGCCAGTGGCGAGTTCGATCAGGCCTTGGCAGGGGAGTTGGCCGAGGCGGTGCTGCTGCGCCTGCAGGACTTGCCCATTATCGATGTCGAGCAGGTGCAGGACCGCGTCGAGCGGGTGTTAATGGAGGCCGGTTTTTACCAGACCGCGCGCGCCTATATCGTCTACCGCGAGCGCCATGGCCGCCTGCGCCGTGACCGCAAGGCACTGGTGGATGTGGCCGCGTCGATGAACGAATACCTGTCGCGCGAGGATTGGCGGGTGCGGGCCAACGCCAACCAGGGTTATTCCCTCGGCGGCCTGATCCTCAACGTGTCGGGCAAGGTCACCGCCAACTACTGGCTGGACGAGGTGTACAGCGAGGCCATCGGCCAGGCGCATCGCGAGGCCGATCTGCATGTTCATGATCTGGATATGCTCGCCGGCTACTGCGCCGGTTGGTCGCTGCGCAGCCTGCTCAATGAGGGTTTCAACGGTATTCCCGGACGAGTCGAGGCGGGGCCGCCCAAGCACCTGTCCAGCGCCCTGGGGCAGATGGTCAACTTTCTCGGCACCTTGCAGAACGAGTGGGCCGGCGCTCAGGCCTTCAGCTCCTTCGATACCTACCTGGCGCCCTATGTGCGCAAGGACAACCTGGGTTTTGCCGAGGTGCGTCAGGCGATCCAGGAGTTTATCTATAACCTCAATGTGCCGTCGCGCTGGGGCACCCAGACGCCCTTCACCAACCTGACCTTCGACTGGGTGTGCCCGGAAGACCTGCGCGAGCAGATCCCCTATATCGGCGGCGTGGAAATGCCGTTCGCCTACGGCGATCTGCAGGCCGAGATGGAGCTGATCAACCGTGCCTATATCGAGGTGATGCAGGCTGGCGACGCCATGGGCCGGGTGTTCACCTTCCCGATCCCGACCTACAACATCACCCATGACTTTCCCTGGGACAGCGAGAACGCCGACCGCCTGTTCGAGATGACCGCGCGTTATGGCCTGCCGTATTTCCAGAACTTCCTCAATTCGGACATGCAGCCCAATCAGGTGCGCTCGATGTGCTGCCGCCTGCAACTGGACGTGCGCGAACTGCTCAAGCGCGGTGGCGGCCTGTTCGGTTCGGCCGAGCAGACCGGCTCCCTGGGGGTGGTGACCATCAACTGCGCGCGCCTCGGCTATCTGTACAAGGGCGACACCCAGGGTCTGCTCAAGCGCCTCGATCAGTTGATGGAGCTGGCAATGGAAAGCCTGGAGGTCAAGCGCAAGGTGATCCAGCACCATATGGACGCCGGCCTCTACCCCTATACCAAGCGTTACCTGGGCACCCTGCGCAATCACTTCTCGACCATTGGCCTGAATGGCATGCACGAGATGCTGCGCAACTTCACCGATGATCAGGAGGGCATGCACACGCCGAAGGGCCGCGAATTTGCCTTGCATCTGCTCGACCATGTGCGGGCCACCCTGGTGCGCTTCCAGGAAGAAACCGGGCAGATGTACAACCTCGAGGCGACGCCGGCCGAGGGCACCACCTACCGTTTCGCCAAGGAAGACCGCAAGCGCTACCCGGACATTCTCCAGGCCGGCAGTGCCGAGGCGCCGTACTACACCAACTCCTCGCAATTGCCGGTGGGCTTCACCGACGACCCCTTCGAGGCCCTGGAACTGCAGGACGAACTGCAGTGCAAGTACACCGGCGGCACCGTGCTGCACCTGTATATGGCCGAGCGGATTTCCTCGATCCAGGCCTGCAAGCAACTGGTGCGCAGCGCCCTGGGCCGCTTCCGCCTGCCGTACCTGACGATAACCCCGACCTTTTCCATCTGCCCGGTGCACGGCTACCTGGATGGCGAACACGAGTTCTGCCCGAAATGCGACGAGGCGCTGCTGCACAAGCAGCAAGGCTGCGCCGCCACAAACGACGCCTCTTGAATACCTAGGATTCCCCCTTTACCCACAGCAAGGAGCGACACCATGCAAAACACTCAGCAACTCCCAGAAGCACAACGCCAACGCTGCGAAGTCTGGACCCGGGTGATGGGCTACCACCGCCCGGTCACTGCCTTCAATCCAGGCAAGCAATCCGAGCACCGCGAGCGTCAGCACTTCACCGAAGCGGCGGCGCGAGTCAGCGCTGCGTGAGTAGAGTGCTTCGGGTCGGGGGCATGGTGCCCCTGACCACCCTCGACTATCCCGGGCTGCTGGCCTGTGTGCTGTTCTGTCAGGGCTGCGCCTGGCGTTGTCGTTATTGCCACAACCCGGACCTGATCGCGGCCCGTGGCGAGCATGAAATCCCCTGGTCGCAGGTGCTGGACTTCCTCCAGCGGCGCCAGGGACTGCTGCAGGCCGTGGTCTTCAGTGGCGGCGAGGCGACCTTGCAAGGCGGCCTGGTGCCGGCGATGGAACAGGTTCGCCAGCTGGGTTTTCGCGTCGGCCTGCACAGTGCCGGGATCAAACCCTGGGCCTTTGCCTGGGCGGTCAAGGCGGCAGACTGGGTCGGTTTCGACATCAAGGCCCTGGCCGAAGATGCCGAACTGATTACCGGGGTCAGCGGCAGCGGCAAGGCCAACTGGCGCAGCCTGGAACACCTGCTGGCCAGCGGCGTGGATTACGAGTGCCGCACCACCGTGCATTGGCACCTGCTGGATGTGGACAAGCTCTGGCGCATCGGCCAGCGCCTGCATGCTGCCGGAGTCGAACGCTTCGCCGTGCAGTTGGTGCGCAGTGCGCGCATGCTCGACCCGGAGCTGCCCATGACCGCGACGCCCAAGGAGGCGGGCGAGTTGTGGCTGCGCCTGGAACAGCTGTTCGCGCATTTCGAGTTGCGCGATCACTGATCCGCAAACCGATACGGGTAACGGCATGCTGCAGCTTGGGCCGAGGTGCGTAAGCACCGTCTTATACCGGACCTAGGAATTGACGATTTTACGCGATCATGCCGGCACGGCCTGGATTCCGGATCAGCTGCGCCACTCACTCTTCAAGAGCACCTGGAACGAGGTTGTGCGAGAGAATTGACTCTCGTCAGGTGCTGCGCCTGCGCCGCACCGTACAATCGCGGCATTATTGCCGGCTCCCGAAGCGGGCAGGGCGTGCGCTGCGCTAGCTGCAGTCGCGGTTTTCCTATTTATGCTACGAGGTGGTCGAACATGGACCAATCGCTGAACTTCAATCGCGCGCTGGTCGAAAAGTATGATCGCCCGGGCCCGCGCTACACCTCCTATCCCACCGCGCCGCAGTTCCATCAGGCGTTTGCCATGGACGACTATCAGAGCGCCGTTGCCGCGAGCAATCAGGCGCTCACGCCCAAGTCATTGTCGTTGTATATCCATATTCCGTTCTGCCAGAGCCTTTGCTACTACTGCGCCTGCAACAAAATCATCACCCAGAAGACTCATCGCGCAGTGGAGTACCTGAGCTATCTGAAGCGCGAGATCGCCATGCAGGGCGCGCTGTTCGACAGCAAACGCAAGCTGACCCAGTTGCACCTGGGCGGCGGCACGCCGACCTACCTGACCAGCGAGCAGCTGGCCGACCTGATGGCCACCTTGCACCAGGCATTCAACCTGGATGACAGCGACGACCATGAATTCTCCATCGAGGTCGACCCACGCACCATCAGCACCGAACAGATCAAGCATTTGCGTGCGCTGGGCTTCAACCGCCTGAGCTTCGGCGTGCAGGACTTCGATGCGGATGTGCAGGCGGCGGTCAACCGGGTGCAGAGCGAGGAACAAGTTTACGCGCTGGTCGCCGCCGCGCGCGAGGCGCGCTTCAAGTCGGTCAGCGTCGACCTGATCTACGGCCTGCCGCTGCAAACGGTGGCCAGCTTCGACGTGACCCTGAGCAAGATCATCGCCCTGCGCCCGGATCGGATCGCCGCCTACAGCTATGCCCACCTGCCGGAAATGGTGCGCGCGCAACGCCTGATCCGCCGCGAAGACATGCCGCCGCCGGAGCGCAAGCTGGAGCTGCTGGAGCTGACCATCAAACGCCTGACTGCGGCCGGCTACGTGTATATCGGCATGGACCACTTCGCTCTGCCGGATGACGAGCTGGCCCTGGCGCGCGCCAATGGCACGCTGCAGCGCAACTTCCAGGGTTACTCCACCCATGCCGACTGCGACCTGATCGGCCTTGGCGTGTCTTCGATCGGCAACGTCGGCGACAGCTACAGCCAGAGCGTCAAGGAGCTCTCGCAGTACTACGCGCGCCTCGATCAGGGCATGCTGCCGGTGCATCGCGGCTACAGCCTGAATGCCGACGACCTGCTGCGCCGCGAAGTGATCAGCGAGCTGATGTGCCACGGCCGAGTCGACTTCGCCACTGTCGAGGCGCGCCACGGAATTTGTTTCAAGGACTACTTCGCCGAGTCCCTCTCTATGCTCAAGGAGCATGTGGCGGACCACCTGGTGGAAATCCAGGACGACGCCCTGGTGCTGTTGCCGCAGGGGCATCTGATGATGCGCAGCGTGGCCATGGCCTTCGATGCCTATCTGGGTAAAGCGCAGAAGGGCAGCTTCTCGCGTACGGTTTGAAGGGCGCCAAGCCTGCTGCACATACCCATTCGCTCAGGCCGTGAAGCGCCCACTTCGAGGCGGTGCGCTGAGACGGCTGACCAGGAATCTGTGATGAGCTATTCGCTGTTGCACGTACTGCATCTGCTTGGCGCCATCGCCTTTGTCGGGACGCTGTTCTTCGAGGTGATCATCCTCGCCAAGGTCAAGCCGCAGCTCGATCCCGGCGCGCTGATCGAGCTGGAACAGGCCCTCGGTCGGCGCACGCGCACGGTATTGCACTGGGTGGTGCTGCTGGTCTACGGCGCCGGATTCGGCCTGGCCTGGTATCACCGCCAGGCGCTGGCCGATCCCTTCGCCAGCAGTTTTGCGACCTTGCTGAGCCTGAAGATAGTGCTGGCCGTCAGCGTATTTCTCAGCTTCGGCCTGGTCGCCATGCTGCTGCGCGCAGGGCGCATGAGCCCGAGCCTCTACCGCAAACTGCACTGGGCCGTGCTGATCCAGATGCTCGGCATCGTGCTGCTGGCCAAGGGCATGTTCTATATCCAGTGGTGATCGAAGCCAAGACCGCGATCCCATAGCCCGGATGAAATCCGGGTAGCTTTGGCGCGTGCAACACCGCTCCAGGATTGCATCCTGGCTACAAAATCCTTAGCAGCTTTACCACCCGCGCGAATGATCCCGGTCAAGGTTCGTTGCCTGCTGAGCGACTGTGATGGGCACCGATTCAGGTACTCGAAGATCCTGGGTTTCTCCTGTTTTCCGGCCTAACGTGAAACCTCAATCCATTATCAATTCGAGGTTCGCCATGCACTTTGCCTACAGCCCTCGCACCGAAGCGCTGCGTCAACAGCTGCGCGATTTCATGGACGCCCACATAGTGCCGCGCATCGGTGCCTGGCATGCGGCGGTGGCTGCCGGGCAGTTTCCGGTGCCCTTTATGACCGACCTCAAGGCCCTGGCCCGCAGCGAGGGGCTGTGGAACCTGTTCCTGCCGGCGTTGCAGGCGGACGAGCCGGGCACCCGCCTGAGCAACCTGGAATACGCACCGCTGGCGGAGATCATGGGCCGTGTGGCCTGGGCCTCGGAGGTGTTCAACTGCAACGCGCCGGACACCGGCAATATGGAGCTGCTGCATCTGTTCGCCAGCCCCGAGCAGCGGATGCGCTGGCTGCTACCGCTGCTCGACGGCGAGATCCGTTCGGCCTTCGCCATGACCGAGCCGGATGTGCCCTCATCGGATGCCAGTAATATCCAGACCCTGATCCGCCGCGACGGCGACGAGTATGTGATCAACGGGCGCAAGTGGTTTATCACCAATGCCTCGCACCCCGACTGCAAGCTGCTGATCGTGATGGGCAAGACCGACCCGGATGCCGACGCCCACCAGCAGCAGAGCATGATCCTGGTGCCGTTCGATACGCCCGGCGTCGAGCTGTTGCGCAATATCCCGGTAATGAACCACATCGCCCCGGAAGGCCATAGCGAGCTGCTGCTGCGCAATGTGCGGGTGCCGGCCGGCAACCTGCTGGGTGAGGAAGGCGCGGGTTTCATGATGGCCCAGGCGCGCCTCGGCCCCGGCCGGGTTCACCACTGCATGCGCTCGATCGGCATGGCCGAACTGGCCCTGGAGTTGATGGTCGAGCGCTGCCAGGAGCGCAAGGCCTTCGGTAAGTACCTGCACCAATACGCCAATATCGGCGATTGGATCGCCGAGTCGCGCATCGAGATCGAACAGGCGCGACTACTGGTACTCAAGACCGCCTGGATGATCGACGAGGTGGGCGCCAAGGCCGCGCGCAAGGAAATCGCCATGATCAAGGCGCTGGTGCCCGGCATGCACACCCGCGTTGTCGACCGCGCCATGCAGGTCTACGGGGCCATGGGCCTGACCCCGGACACGCCCCTGGCCGACATGTGGACCACCGGCCGCGCCCTGCGCTTCGCCGACGGCCCGGACCAGGTGCACCTTCGCAGCATCGCGCGCATGGAACTCAAGGCCAGCGAAGCCACGCGCGGGTCGAGCGCTGTGTATCTGACCCCACACGGGGTTTGACCGGCGTTGTCGGGCGCCATTGTAGGCTGTGATCCGCGCGACGTACGCTCTGGGCAGGGTGCGCCGCGCGCACCGAGACCCTGATGCGTTAGCCCGACTGGCCGCTGACACCCTTGCAGCGCAATGCCATGGACGACGAGGCGGGCGCCTAAACCTGCCTACGGGTCTGCGGCAGTTTTTCGCAACTTGATTGCGGTCAAGGGCAGTACGAGGAAGCATCCCTACCATGACCGCACAATCCCGCTGCATAAGCCGAACCGCCAATGACCAGCCACCTGCCGATGACCTCTCGCTTGCCGTGTTCATGGGCAGCGCGGCTGCTGATCCTGCTGGGGCTGCTGTTCGCTGCCTTGCAGGGCGTGCAGGCAAAGAGCTACGGCGAGATCGAGCAACAACGCATCGATCTGGTTTTCCCCAGGGCCGATAGCCCCTCCGAGCCACAAGGCGAATATAAGGTACGCACCCTGTCCAGCGGCGACGAGGTGCTGGGCTATGTGTTCCAGAGCCTGGATGTGATCGATATCCCGGCCTACTCCGGCAAGCCGATCAACATGCAGGTGATCCTCGACAGTGCAGGCGTGATTCAGGACGCTTATGTGCTGGAGCACCACGAGCCGATCCTGCTGATCGGCATTCCCGAAGCCAAACTGCATGCCTTCAACGCCAAGTATCAGGGCATCAAGGTCAATCAGCGGGTGGTGGTCGGCCGTTCCAGTGATCCGAATGCGGTGACCGTCGATGCGGTCACCGGTGCCACCGTGACGGTGATGGTGGTCAACGAGGTGGTGATGCGTGCCGCCCATACAGTGGCGGTAGCGCTCGGCCTGGTCGAGGAAAATGCCGGCCTGGCGCAGAAGCCGGCGACACTGCGCGATGATCTCTATCAACCTGCCGACTGGACACAGCTCACCGGTAATGGCGCCATTCGCCGCCTGCACCTGACCCGTGGCCAGGTCGACCAGGCGTTCAAGGGCAGCGAAGCCGAAGGCATCGAAGAGGCTTCGCCAGAACAGGTCGACGACACCTTTATCGACCTCTACACCGCCCACCTGAATGCGCCGACCATCGGCCGCAACCTGCTCGGTGACAACCAGTACCGCCTGCTGATGGCCTCACTCAAGCCCGGCGAGCAGGCGATTGCCGTACTGGGCAGCGGCGACTATTCGTTCAAGGGCTCGGGCTATGTGCGCGGCGGCATCTTCGACCGGGTGCAGCTGCGCCAGTTCGGCACCACCATCAGTTTTCACGACCGCGATTTCGAGCGCCTGAGCGATGTCTACGCCGAAGGCATGCCGGACTTCGGCGAGATGGCGATCTTTATCGTGCGCGAGCCGTATGGCTTCGATCCTGGCTCACCCTGGACCCTTGAACTGCTGGTCAAGCGCCAGACCGGCCCGATCAGCGGCATCTTCAGCAGTTTCGAACTGGCCTACCAGATGCCCGAGGAGTACCTCGAGCGGCCGCAGCCGACCGCCGCCGAGCTGGCTGCCATCGAGGAGGCCAACCGGCCGCTGTGGCTGAACATCTGGTACCAGAAGAGCTTCCAGATCGGCGTGATTCTCATCGCCTTGCTGCTGCTTACGATGATCCTGTTCCTCCAGGATAAATTCACCCAACGCCCGCATTTCCTGCATTGGCTGCGGCGTGGCTACCTGATTTTCACCGTGGTGTTTATCGGCTGGTACGCCCTGGGCCAGTTATCGGTGGTCAACGTGCTGACCTTCGTGCATGCCCTGGTGCAGGACTTCCGCTGGGAGCTGTTTCTCACCGACCCGATCATTTTCATTATCTGGACCTTCACCGCCGCCAGCATCCTGCTCTGGGGTCGTGGCGTGTTCTGCGGCTGGTTGTGCCCGTTCGGCGCGTTGCAGGAGCTGATCAACGAGGCCGCGCGCAAACTGAAAATCCCCCAGTACGAGCTGCCTTTCGCGCTGCATGAGCGGCTGTGGGCGATCAAGTACATCATCCTGCTGCTGCTGTTCGGCCTGTCCCTGGAATCGCTGTCCACTGCCGAGCGCTTCGCCGAAGTGGAGCCGTTCAAGACCGCCATCACCCTCAAGTTCGACCGCCAGTGGTGGTTCGTGCTCTACGCGGTGCTGCTGCTGGTGATCAACATCTTCACCCGCAAGGTCTACTGCCGTTACGTCTGCCCGCTGGGCGCGGCGCTGGCCATCCCGAGCAAATTCCGCCTGTTCGACTGGCTCAAGCGCCGCAAGGAATGCGGCAACCCGTGCCAGCTGTGCGCCAAGGAATGCGAGATCCAGGCGATCCACCCCGACGGCCATATCAATGCCAACGAGTGCCACTACTGCCTCGATTGCCAGATGACTTATCACAACGACGACAAGTGCCCGCCGCTGATTCTCAAGCAGAAGAAACGCAGCAAACAGGCGCCTGTCAGTGCGCAGTTGATTCCCGTCGTGCAAGTAGTCGTCCCTGAACGAGCCCCATAACCGCGTGAGCGCGGCCGTATTTATCCAGTCAAGGAGCAGAACCCATGAGCGATAAAGAAGCGAAGAACACGCCGGCGATCGATAGCCAAGAGCAGGCGCAGATGCTGGAAAAAGCCGGTTTGAGCCGCCGCGGCTTCCTCGGTGCCAGTGCCATGACCGGTGCCGCCCTGGTCGGCGCGACAGCGCTGGGCAGTGCAGTGATGACCCGCGAATCCTGGGCCGCAGCGGTCAAGGAATCGAAATCGAAGATCCATGTCGGCCCTGGCGAGCTGGATGAGTACTACGGTTTCTGGAGCGGCGGCCATCAGGGCGAAGTACGGGTGATGGGCGTGCCCTCGATGCGCGAGCTGATGCGCATCCCGGTGTTCAACGTCGACTCGGCCACCGGTTGGGGGCTGACCAACGAAAGCAAGCACATCCTGGGCGACAGTGCCAAGTTCCAGAACGGCGACTGCCACCACCCGCACATCTCCATGACCGACGGTCAGTACGACGGCAAGTACCTGTTCATCAATGACAAGGCCAACAGCCGGGTCGCGCGTATCCGTCTGGATATCATGAAGTGCGACAAGATCCTCACCGTGCCCAACGTCCAGGCCATTCACGGCCTGCGCCTGCAAAAAGTGCCCTACACCAAGTACGTATTTGCCAACGCCGAGTACGTCATCCCGCACCCCAACGACGGCAAGATCGTCGACCTGCAGGATGAGAACAGCTACACGATGTACAACATCATCGACGCCGAGAAGATGGAGATGGCCTTCCAGATCATCGTCGACGGCAACCTCGATAACACCGACGCCGACTACAGTGGCCGCTATGCCGCGGCCACCTGCTACAACTCGGAGAAGGCCTTCGACCTCGGCGGCATGATGCGCAACGAGCGTGACTGGGTGGTGGTATTTCATATCGAGCGCGCCGAAGCAGCGGTCAAGGCCGGCAAGTTCATCACCCTGGGCGACTCCAAGGTGCCGGTACTCGATGGCCGCAAGAAAGGCGACAAGGACAGCGCGTTTACCCGTTATATCCCGGTGCCGAAGAACCCCCATGGCCTGAATACCTCGTCCGACGGCAAGTACTTTATCGCCAACGGCAAGCTGTCGCCGACCTGCTCGATGATCGAGATCGCCAAGCTCGACGACCTGTTCGACGACAAGCTGAAAGACCCGCGCGACACCATCGCCGCCGAGCCGGAACTCGGTCTTGGTCCGTTGCACACCACCTTCGACGGCCGCGGCAATGCCTACACCACGCTGTTTATCGACAGCCAGGTGGTCAAGTGGAACATGGAGGAGGCCGTGCGCGCCTACAAGGGCGAGAAGGTCAACTACATCAAGCAGAAGCTCGATGTGCACTACAACCCGGGGCACAACCACGCATCACTCTGCGAAACCCGCGACGCCGACGGCAAGTGGCTGGTGGTGTTGAGCAAGTTCTCCAAGGACCGCTTCCTGCCGACTGGCCCGCTGCACCCGGAAAACGATCAGCTGATCGATATTTCCGGCGATGAAATGAAGCTGGTGCACGACGGCCCGACCTTCGCCGAGCCCCACGACTGCATCCTCGCGCGCCGCGACCAGATCAAGACCAAGAAGATCTGGGACCGCGACGATCCGTTTTTCGCCCCGACTGTCGCACGGGCGAAGAAGGACGGCATCAACCTGGAGGCCGACAACAAGGTGATCCGCGAGGGCAACAAGGTTCGCGTGTACATGACCTCGATGGCGCCGTCCTTCGGCCTCACCGAGTTCAACGTCAAGCAGGGTGATGAAGTCACCGTGACCATCACCAACATTGACCAGATCGAAGATGTGTCCCACGGCTTCGTCATGGTCAACCACGGTGCAAGCATGGAGATCAGCCCGCAGCAGACCGCGTCGATCACCTTCATCGCCGACCAGCCCGGGCTGCACTGGTACTACTGCAGCTGGTTCTGCCATGCCCTGCACATGGAAATGGTCGGCCGCATGCTGGTCGAACCGGCGTAACGGCACGGTCTCCTGTAGGCGCCAGCTTGCTGGCGATCCAACCCTGTAGTCCCGTAGCCCAGATGCAATCCGGGGAGATGGTTGATAGAGCCCCGGATTGCATCCGGGCTACGGACTCACCGCTAAATGGCTCAAGGTAAACCGCCGTGTTAAACACCCAGGCAATGGCATGGCTGCACGCCAGCGCACTATTGCTGCTTATTTTCTGCGGTGCTGCCCAGGCGACACCGCAACCTATCACCTCGCTGCCGCTACAGGCCGAGGGTGACAAGCGCTGGCGGCTGCCCGCTGGCGAATATCAGGGCTCGTTCAGTGTCGATCAGCCGATGCATATCCTTTGCGAACCAGGCGCGGTGTTGCAGGGCCAGGGGCAGGGCAACGGCCTGCTGATCAGCGCGCCCGAGGTGACCATCGAGGGCTGCACGCTGCTCGACTGGGGCCGTGACATGACCGCCATGAATTCCGCGGTATTTATCCAGCCCAAGGCCCATGGCGCACTGATCAAGAACAACCGCATGCAGGGCCCGGGCTTCGGCATCTGGGTCGATGGCGCGGCGGACGTCAGCCTGATCGGCAACAGCATCCAGGGCGATCCGAGCATCCGCTCCCAGGATCGTGGCAACGGCATTCACCTGTATGCGGTGCGCGGCGCCAGGGTCATCGGCAACCAGGTGCGCGATGCCCGCGACGGTATCTATATCGATACCTCGAACGGCAACCTGCTCCAAGGCAACACCCTGGAAGACCTGCGTTACGGCGTGCACTACATGTTCGCCAACGAAAATCAGCTGCTCGGCAATATCACCCGCCGCACCCGCACCGGCTATGCCCTGATGCAGAGCCGCAAGCTGACGGTGATCGGCAATCGCTCCGAGCAGGACGAGAACTACGGCATCCTGATGAACTACATCACCTATTCGACCATCCGCGACAACTTCGTCAGCGACGTGCGCAGTGGCTCGACCGGCGACAGCATGATCTCCGGCGCCGAAGGCAAGGCACTGTTTATCTACAACTCACTGTTCAACAACATCGAACATAACCATTTCGAGCGCAGCGCCCTGGGCATTCACCTGACCGCTGGCTCCGAGGACAACCGCATCGTCGGCAACGCCTTTGTCGACAACCAGCAACAGGTCAAGTACGTCGCGGTGCGCACCCAGGAATGGTCGGTGGACGGGCGCGGCAACTACTGGAGCGACTACCTGGGCTGGGATCGCAACGACGACGGCCTGGGCGATATCGCCTACGAGCCCAACGACAACGTCGACCGTCTGCTGTGGCTGTATCCGCAGGTGCGTTTGCTGATGAACAGCCCGAGCATTGAACTGCTGCGTTGGGTGCAGCGCGCCTTCCCGGTGATGAAATCCCCCGGCGTGCAGGACAGCCATCCGCTGATGCAGCTGCCCACCACCGATCTGCTGCCAGCCAGCCAGGAGCCAACGCCATGAATGCCGTCGAAATCGAAGGCGTCAGCCAGCACTACGGCAGCATGACCGTGCTGCACGATTTGAACCTGTGCCTGGGTGAGGGCGAAGTGCTGGGCCTGTTCGGTCATAACGGCGCCGGCAAGACCACCAGCATGAAGCTGATCCTCGGCCTGTTGCAGGCCAGCAGCGGCAGGGTGCAGGTGCTCGGGCGCAGTCCGAATGATTCGCTGGTGCGCCGTCAGCTCGGTTATCTGCCGGAGAACGTGACCTTCTATGCCCAGCTCAGCGGCCGCGAAACCCTACGCCATTTCGCCCGACTCA
This sequence comes from Pseudomonas sp., assembly GCA_030656145.1. Taxonomy (GTDB): domain Bacteria; phylum Pseudomonadota; class Gammaproteobacteria; order Pseudomonadales; family Pseudomonadaceae; genus Aquipseudomonas. The sequence continues at coordinate 64,626 of JAUSOF010000033.1, read as the reverse complement.
AGGGCGCGCCGCTGAGCCAGGTGGACGAACTGCTGGAGCAGGTCGGCCTGGCCGACGCCATGGAGCGCCGGGTCAAGACCTACTCCAAAGGCATGCGCCAGCGGCTCGGTCTGGCCCAGGCGCTGCTCGGCACGCCGCGGCTGCTGTTGCTGGATGAGCCCACAGTCGGTCTCGACCCCATCGCTACCCAGGATCTCTATCAGCTGGTCGACCGTCTGCGCCAGCAGGGCACCAGCATCATCCTCTGCTCCCATGTATTGCCGGGGGTCGAGGCGCATATCAACCGTGCGGCGATACTCGCCCATGGTCGCCTGCAGGCAGTCGGCAGCCTGGCCAGCCTGCGCGCCGATGCCGGCCTGCCCGCGGTGATCCGCGCCAGCGGGCTGAAACAGAGCGCACAGCTGTTGCAGCGCTGGCACGCCGACGGCCATAAGGCCCGCTCGCTGGGCACCGACAGCATCGAAGTGGTGGCAATCAACGGTCACAAGCTCGGCCTGTTGCGCGAACTGCTCGACGAAGGCGGCGCCCAGGACATCGATATCCACCAACCGTCGCTGGAAGATCTGTACCGCCATTACATGGACCAGGCCCAGCGCCTTCAGCCCGGGGAGGGCGCGGCATGAACCAAATCTGGAACATCGCGCGCAAGGAACTCAGCGACGGCCTGCGCAACCGCTGGTTGCTCGCTATCAGCCTGCTGTTCGCGGTGCTGGCGGTGGGCATCGCCTGGCTCGGCGCGGCGGCGTCCGGGCAGCTGGGCTTCACCTCGATCCCGGCGACCATCGCCAGCCTGGCCAGCCTGGCGACCTTTCTGGTGCCGCTGATTGCCTTGCTGCTGGCCTATGACGCCATCGTCGGCGAGGACGAAGCCGGCACCCTGATGCTGTTGCTGACCTATCCGCTGGGTCGTGGCCAGCTGCTGCTGGGCAAGTTCGTCGGCCATGGTCTGATCCTGGCTCTGGCCACCCTGATCGGTTTCGGCTGCGCGGCGCTGGCCATCGCCGTGCTGGTCGAGGATGTTGAACTGGGCCTGCTGGCCTGGGCCTTCGGTCGCTTTATGTTGTCCTCGACCTTGCTCGGCTGGGTGTTTCTGGCCATGGCCTATGTTCTGAGCAGCAAGGTCAGCGAGAAATCCAGCGCCGCCGGCCTGGCCCTGGGCGTGTGGTTCCTCTTCGTGCTGGTGTTCGACCTGGCGCTGCTGGCGCTGCTGGTACTGAGCCAGGGCAAGTTCAACCCGGATCTGCTGCCCTGGCTGCTGCTGCTTAACCCCGCTGACGTCTACCGGCTGATCAACCTGTCCGGCTTCGAGGGCGGCGGCAGCGCCGTCGGTGTGATGGCCCTGGGTGGCGACCTGCCGGTTGGCAGCGGTTTGCTCTGGCTGTGCCTGCTGCTATGGGTTGGCGCGCCACTGCTGTTGGCCTATTGGCTGTTTCTGCGGCGGCCGACGTGATTCTTGCCTGCGCCGCGCCGGTGTTTGCCCTGGTGCGCACGGCGCACCCTACGAGATCTTTTTAAGCATTAAGGAGTAACCATGAAACCCCTGTTTAAAACCCTTTTGATGTTAGTGATCGGTCTGGCGCTGCTGGCCTGCAATGAGCCTGAAAGCGAGCAGAAAAACCTGGGCCCGGTGGCCTTTCACGACACTGATGAGTGCCATGCGTGCGGCATGATCATCACCGATTTCCCCGGGCCAAAAGGTCAGGCGATGGAGAAGGCCAGCGTCAAGAAATTCTGTTCCGCCGCGGAGATGCTCGGCTGGTGGCTGCAACCGGAAAACCGTATCGGCAGCGCCAAACTCTATGTCCATGACATGGGTAGTGGCGAGTGGGCCAAGCCCGACGACAGCCACCTGATCGATGCCAGCAGCGCCTTTTATGTGGTCGGCCTTGCCGACAGCGAGCTGAAAGGCGCCATGGGCGCGGTGCTGGCATCATTTGCCGATGAGCAGGCGGCGCGCAAGCTGGCGGCTATTCATGGCGCCCGGGTGTTGCGCTTCGAGGAGATCGACCAGGACGTGCTGCAACAGGCCGCGGCAGCGCAGCATATGGGCATGCACTGAGCACTTTTTACAACTCACAAAAGAGGGAATTCCCATGGGTATCAGCATCTGGCAACTTCTGATCGTGCTGCTGATCGTAGTCATGCTGTTCGGCAGCAAACGCCTGCGTGGCCTGGGCTCCGACATTGGCGGGGCCATCAGCGGGTTTCGCAAGTCGATGGGCAGCGGCGATACAGCGCAACAGCCGGAATCGACCAAGCAACCCTTGCCGTAGCCTGTGGCTGCCGGTCTGCCAAGCAGCCCGGCCGCTCTCATCAAAAAATAACCCGTTGTTTTATATGTGGTAATTAAATCGGAACATGAACCTTGTAGGAGCCAGCTTGCTGGCGATCCTCACAGATCAACGCATCGCCGGAGCGCCGAACCACAGCAAGAACTAGGCGTCCCCCTGGTTCCTACCCAGTTCGCTGCGCGACCAGCGTCGAAGACAGCACGGCCGCGCCAATGGTCTGCCTGTGTCTGAAGTTATCCCCCCAGCCTCCATGCGAGGTCCCTGGCGATGCGCGCGCCCCCGCGTCCGCTCAACACACTCTACATGCCTGGCGCGCAAAGCTGATCGCGGTCAAGTCGCCCAAGCCCTGCCTCCCTGTAAAAAGAGCGTAACGGCTGCCAATTTGCACGCAGCTGCAATGCCCGGTTAGTGCTTTTCCGGGCGCTTGACGATCTTTTCAGGAGCCTTGCCATGCACGTTCTCGACCGGCGTACCGCCCTGAGTATCCCGCCTATCTGGCGGCTGGCCTTTCGCCCGTTCTTCCTCGCCGGCAGCCTGTTCGCGTTGCTCGCCATTGCCCTCTGGGTGCTGGCCTGGACTGGTCGCGGGCCGGACTGGCAGCCAGCCGGCAGCTGGCTCGCCTGGCACCGCCACGAAATGTTGTTCGGCTTCGTCGCCGCCATAGTGGCCGGCTTTCTGCTGACCGCCGTGCAGACCTGGACCGGTCAGCCGGGCCTGAGTGGCACGCGCCTGATGCTGCTCGCCGGCCTTTGGCTAGCGGCGCGGCTGGCCTGGTTGTTCGACTTGCCCCTGGTGCTGCTGATTCCGCTCGACCTGAGCTTCCTCCTGGCAGTGGCCGCCCTGATGGCGCGCATGCTCTGGGTGGTGCGGCAGAAGCGCAACTACCCGATTGTTGTGGTGTTGTGCCTGCTGGCAGCGGCCAATGCCTTGCTCCTGGCCGGTCTGGCCCTGGGCGACGATGAGCTGCAGCGCCGTGGCGTGCTGGCCGGCTTGTGGCTGGTAGCGGCGCTGATGGGCCTGATTGGCGGCCGGGTGATTCCCTTCTTCACCCAGCGCGGCCTGGGTCGGCTGGATGCGGTCAAACCCTGGGCCTGGCTGGACATTGCCTTGCTGCTCGGCACCGGCCTGATCGCCGCGCTCTACGCCAGCGGTCTGGCCCTGCAGGCCCAGCCACTGTTGGCCGGGTTGTTTCTGGCGGTGGCGGCGGGGCATCTGCTGCGCCTGGCACGCTGGTACGACAAGGCCATCTGGACGCTGCCGTTACTGTGGTCACTGCACCTGGCGATGCTCTGGCTGGTCGTTGCCTGTCTCGGCATGGCGCTGTGGCATGCCGGTCTGTTGGCCACGTCGAGCCCGGCCTTGCATGGCTTGAGCATGGGCGCCATGAGTGGGCTGATTCTGGCCATGCTCGCCCGTGTGACCCTGGGCCATACCGGGCGGCCGCTGCAGCTGCCGGCCGGCATGGCGGCGGCCTTGGTGCTGTTCAACCTGGCTTGCGTGGTGCGGGTCTTCGTTTACCCGCTCTGGCCGTTGGAAGGACTGTGGCTGTCGGCAGCTGGTTGGTCGCTGGCGTTGGCCATCTATGCCTGGCGCTATGTGCCCATGCTGCTCGGCCCGCGGGTCGATGGTCACCCGGGCTGAGCGTCAATCCTGATTACGCCAACCGTTTGCTCGCGCGTGCCCAGTCATTAATAGTCGGTTGCCTGTGCCGCGCGCATGGGTGGCCCTGCCGCTCGGTATTACCGGGCATCGGAGAAGCTGATGAAAAACGAATTTCAGGATCGTCTGGCCGTCGTCACTGGCGCCAGTTCAGGTATTGGTCTGGCCTTATCTGCCGCTTTGTTGCAACGCGGCGCCAGGGTGCTGGCCATGTCGCGCAGCCTGGGCGGCTTGCAAGATCTGCAGACGAGCTACCCGGAACGCCTGGTCTGGCATGCGGGTGATGTCACCTCGAGCGACGATCTAACCAGCCTCGGTGTGCGCGCCGCGCAACTGGGACAGGTGGACTACCTGGTGCCCAATGCCGGTATCGCCGAGCTGGCCGAAAGCCTCGATCTGGCTGCATTCGATCGACAGTGGGCGGTCAACGGTGCCGGCGCATTGAATACCCTGGCGGCGCTACGCGACGCGCTGGCTGCCCCCAGTTCGGTGGTCTTCATCAGCAGTTTCCTCACCCGTTCGACCTTTCCCGGCCTTGCCGGCTATATCGCCAGCAAGGCGGCTCTTAGCGCTCAGGCGCGCACCCTGGCGGTGGAGTTCGCGCCACTGGGTGTGCGCATCAATCTGGTTTCTCCCGGGCCCACGGCAACCGCCATTTGGGGCAGCCTGGGTTTGAGTGATGAACAGTTGGGCGAGGTCGCTGACAGCGTCAACCGACGCCTGTTGCCGGGTCACTTCCTCGATGCAGCAGCGGTCGCCAGCGTGATCCTGTTCCAGTTGTCGGCCGGTGCGCGCGGCGTCTATGGCCAGGATTGGGTGGTCGATAACGGCTATGGCTTGAGCTGAAAAGCTATGCCCCTGTTACAGGTTGCATAAGGGGTAGCACTTTCATGGGCGCGGCCGGACAGCATTGCGCTTTATCCACGAACAACGTCTAGATGCCCGCGCAAAATTAGCGGCTGCGAACACATTTCCACGCCACGGGGATATGCAACAGTTACTGGGACATGGCCGCCTGAAAACCTTGCAGAAGCTGGGAGCTCCTACAAGGTTTCAATTAAGAAGAGAGGTATGACGAGGGGCAGGACGTCAGCAGGTTACTTGAGACTCAGTACCCACTCGGCGAGGATCTTGGCTTCTTCGTCGGTGACCGGGTTAGCCGGCATTGGCATCGGTCCCCAGACGCCTTGCACACCATTCTTGATATGGCCAGCCAACAAGTCGACGGCACCTTCGGTTCCGGCGTACTTGGCGGCGATTTCCTTCAGTGCTGGACCGACCATCTTTATGTCGACGTTGTGGCAGGCGGCACAGGGCTTGCTCTTGAACAGTGCCTCGGCTTCAGCGTCAGTCGCGAAGGCAGGCTGCACGCTCAGTGCAGCCCCCAGAGCGAGCAGTGGGATCAGGATTTTCTTCATGATGATTACTTCCTCAAGGCTATTAATAGCAGGGCATAGGCCCCACCAACTTCCGCAGCAGTTACTGTTGTGCGCCTTCTTCTGGACGCTGCCTGAGCCGCTTGCTGCTGGCGCTGATCTCTACGGTTATGGATAAGCGTCACTGACGCCCGATCAACAAGCACCGACAGTAGCAGTTACAGGGCAGGGACGTGAATCGACTCACTGCAACAATTAATCAATTTAACGCTGGAGGCAGCATAACCAAGCGGATTGCCGATGGGCTTGACCGCAATCAAGAGTTGTTCGCACACGGCTTGAGGATGGCGGCGGGTCGCGGGTAGCGTGCAGGCATGATTAATCACCTCGCTGAGGTACTGACTGTGAATGCACCTGTGAAACTCGTCGAAACGGCGGCCGTGCTGGATGCGCCGTTCTACCAACCCCTGGGCAATGAACAGGTGCTGTTCGAACAGGCCTGGCAGCACGGTATGCCGGTGCTGATCAAAGGACCGACCGGCTGTGGCAAGACCCGCTTCGTCCAGTACATGGCGCACCGCCTGAAGCTGCCGCTGTACACCGTGGCCTGCCATGACGACCTCAGCGCCGCCGACCTGGTCGGTCGCCACCTGATCGGCGCCCAGGGCACCTGGTGGCAGGACGGCCCGCTGACCCGCGCGGTGCGCGAGGGCGGCATCTGCTACCTGGACGAAGTGGTCGAGGCGCGCCAGGACACCGCCGTGGTCCTCCATCCGTTGGCCGATGACCGTCGCGAGCTGTACCTGGAACGCACCGGCGAGGTATTGCGCGCGCCTCCGGGGTTCATGCTGGTGGTGTCCTATAACCCCGGCTACCAGAACCTGCTCAAGGGCATGAAGCCGAGCACCCGACAGCGCTTCGTCGCCCTGCGTTTCGCTTATCCGCCGGTGGCCGAGGAAGAACGCATCGTCGCCAACGAGGCGCGGGTCGGTGCCGAGCTGGCCGCGCAGGTGGTCAAGCTCGGGCAGGCCCTGCGCCGACTGGAGCAGCATGATCTGGAGGAGGTCGCCTCGACCCGTCTGCTGATCTTCGCCGCACGGATGATCGGCGCCGGCATGAGCCCGCGTGATGCCTGCCTGGCCTGCCTGGCCGAGCCACTGTCGGACGATCCGCAGACCGTCGCCGCGCTGATGGATGTGGTCGATGTCCACTTCGCTTGAACGTGTCGTCAGCCCGGCTCGGCACCTGCCGGGCGACCTGGCGATGTGGTTCTTCATCCTCGCCGAACTGACGGTGTTCGCCCTGCTGATCCTCACCTTTGCGGTGGCCCAGGCATTGCAGCCGCAGCTGTTCCACGACAGCCGCCTGCTACTCGACAGTTCCACCGGCCTGGCGCTGACCCTGAGCCTGCTCACCTCCGGCCTGTTCGCCGCGCTGGCCCAGGAACAGGTGCGCCAGGCGCGGGCGCGGCGTGGCGCATGGTTGCTGTTGGCGGCGTTGCTGTCGGCCAGCGTCTATGTGTGGCTGAAACTCGGCGAATACAGCCATCTTGCCGGGGCCGGGCTGGGCATGGAGCACAACACCTTTTTCACCCTGTACTGGATCCTCACCGGCTTTCACTTCGTCCATGTACTGCTCGGCTTGGTGATCCTCGGCTGGCTGGCCGAGCGTTGTCGGCGCCGGCTCTATGGCCCGGGCAATTGCAGCGCACTGGAGTCCGGCGTGCTTTATTGGCACATGGTCGACCTGGTCTGGGTGCTGCTGTTTCCGCTGGTCTATGTCCTGAATTGACCGGGAGGTCGCCATGTCTGCTTCCAACACCCTGATCGCCTGCTGGCTGGCCCTGGCCGTGCTGTCGGTTACCAGCGTGCAGCTGGGCAATGCCGGGGCGACCCTGCTAATGGCCAGCGCCGTGTTGCTCGCGGCCCTGGGCAAGGCCTGGCTGATCACCGACGGCTTTATGGAGCTGCGTCATGCGCCGCGCCTGTGGCGCTGGCTGCTGCTGGCCTGGCCGCTGACGATGGCATTGGGCGTGTTGCTGGCGTTGCGCTTCTCTTTGTAGACCCCGGATGCACTCCGGGGAAGCATTTCCATGGCCACAATCGATACCCCCCGGATTTCATCCAGGCTACCAGGGCCGAAGCGTTTTCCACCGCTGTACGCCCCACGTCTCGGCCTGCGAATACTCGCTTGCGCTATATCCGAGCGTTTTGATCGGGCTTTCTTGATCGCCATCAAGCAGGTTTCGATAGGTTGCTTCCTAGAATGGTCACGCCAAGCACAGAGGAAGCGACCATGTCAGAGACCTTCACCAAGAGCATGGCCAGGAATATCTACTTTGGGGGGAGCGTGTTCTTCTTCCTGGTGTTCCTGGCCCTGACCTATCACACAGAGCAGACCTTTCCGGAACGCACCAACGCCTCGGAGATGAACGAGTCGGTGGTGCGCGGTAAAGCAGTCTGGGAAAACAACAACTGTATCGGCTGCCACAGCCTGTTGGGCGAGGGTGCCTACTTCGCGCCTGAACTGGGCAATGTGTTTACCCGGCGTGGCGAGGACGCGGCCTTCAAGCCCTTCCTGCATGCCTGGATGAAGGCGCAACCCCTGGGTGTCCCAGGCCGCCGGGCGATGCCGCAATTCAATCTGACCGAGCAGGAAGTGGACGATATGGCGGAGTTCCTCAAGTGGACTTCGAAGATCGATACCAACGACTGGCCGCCAAACAAGGAGGGCTGATAGATGACCATTGCCAATCCCCATCTGAAATTCGCCTCGCAAGCCGTGGCCAAGCCGTACTTCGTGTTTGCCCTGATGCTGTTCGTCGGCCAGGTTCTGTTCGGTCTGATCATGGCCCTGCAGTACGTGGTCGGTGACTTCCTGTTCCCGTTGATTCCCTTCAACGTGGCGCGCATGGTGCACACCAACCTGCTGATCGTCTGGCTGCTGTTCGGCTTTATGGGCGCGGCCTACTACCTGATTCCAGAGGAGTCCGACCGCGAACTGCACAGCCCGTTGCTGGCGATGATTTTGTTCTGGGTGTTTGCTGCCGCTGGCGTGCTGACCATTCTCGGTTATCTGTTCGTGCCTTATGCGGGGCTGGCAGAGATGACCTACAACGAGCTGCTGCCGACCATGGGCCGGGAGTTCCTCGAACAGCCGACCATCACCAAGATAGGTATCGTGGTGGTCTGCCTGGGTTTTCTCTACAACATCGGCATGACCATGCTCAAAGGCCGCAAGACCACCATCAGCATGGTCATGATGACCGGCCTGATTGGCCTGGCGGTGTTCTTCCTGTTTGCCTTCTACAACCCGGAAAACCTGGCGCGCGACAAGTACTACTGGTGGTTCGTGGTGCACCTGTGGGTGGAAGGCGTGTGGGAATTGATCATGGGTGCGATGCTCGCCTTCGTCCTGATCAAGGTCACCGGGGTGGATCGCGAGGTGGTCGAGAAATGGCTGTATGTGATCATCGCCATGGCCCTGATCACCGGCATTCTCGGTACCGGTCACCACTTCTTCTGGATAGGCGCGCCCGAGGTTTGGCTGTGGGTCGGTTCGATCTTCTCGGCGATGGAGCCGATACCCTTCTTCGCCATGGTGCTGTTCGCCTTCACCATGGTCGGTAATCGGCGTCGACAACACCCTAACCGCGTAGCCACCTTGTGGGCCAAGGGCTGTACCGTGACCGCGTTCTTCGGCGCCGGCGTGTGGGGCTTCCTGCATACCCTGGCCCCGGTGAACTTCTACACCCACGGCACGCAACTGACGGCGGCCCATGGTCACCTGGCTTTCTATGGTGCCTACGCGATGATCGTGATGACCATGATCAGCTACGCCATGCCGCGCTTGCGTGGGCTTGGCGAGGCTTCAGACGAGCGGGCGCAGAGCATCGAGATCTGGGGCTTCTGGTTGATGACCCTGTCGATGGTGGCGATCACCCTGTTCCTCACCGCCGCCGGCGTGGTGCAGATCCAGTTGCAACGTTTGCCGATGGATGGCACAGCCATGTCGTTCATGAACACCGTCGACCAATTGGCCGTGTTCTTCTGGTTGCGGCTGGTGGCCGGGGTGGTGTTCCTGATCGGCTTGATTTGCTACCTGTACAGCTTCAAGCAGCGCGGTCGGGCCACGGCCCGCGATGAAGCCGCCTTGGTCGTTTCGGCTTGAACGCTGAGCGGTAAATAGATATCGGCCCGGCTAGAACAGCGGGCCGTTTTTGTATTGGCCATGTACCAATTCAGTGTTGCATGAGGCAGGTATTGCATGGGGGCGCTTGGTGAAGAGTGACCCTGCTTGTAGGGGCCGCAACAGGTAGGGTGCGCCGTATCTGCAGCCAGCACTGGTGCGCACAGCGCACCCTACAAGGACACCTGTTAGCCATTGCAACAACCAATTGGGATATAGCCATAGAGGAGGTGAAGCAGATGGCTTTTACCATCGAAGTGGAAGAATGGGTTGGCAGCGTCTGGCACCGCTTTATCACCCGGCGTGCCAGCCCGGATTTTCCCGAGGCGCGGGTCGAGCTGGCCAGCATGCAGCGGCCCCTGGCGTTGCTGTTCCGCGCCATGGGTGGCGCCAGCGGCGTCGGGGTGCAGGCCGCCAGCCCGCGCGACCTGCTGTTGCGGCGCAGTGTGCTGCAACAGGTGGCCGGCACCTGCAAGCAACTGCCGGTGGCCTGGTGCGATGCCAACAACCTGCGGCTGCCGCCAAGCCTGGCGGTGTACCCCGAGGTCGCGCTGAATCAGGATCTCTATCGCTGGCTGGCGCTGCTGGCCGCGCAAGCGGGGGAGATGCGCCATTGGGCGCGGGATAACCAGCGCTGGACCCAGCAACTGCTGCACAGCTACCCCGCCTTGCGCCCGCGCTACCAGCGCCTGGTCGAGGCCCATCTGCAGGTGCGCCCTGATCCCGGCTCGCTGGCCAAGGGCGAGGCCGAACTGGAGATCGCGCTCTGTCAGGCCCTGCGCGAGCCGGGCAGTGTCGAGCACTTCCCACGCAGCGAGCTGGCACCCTGGCCGTTGCCGCTGTGGTTGTACCCGGCGGAAAACCTCGGCGAACCCCAGGCCTGCGAGCTGGGCGAAGAAAGCGAGGGCAATCTGCTGACCCCACCTGGCGAAAGCCAAGGTGGTCCAAAGCGCGCCAAGCGGGTCGAGGAGAGCACCAGCAAGGGCGGGCTGATGATCTTTCGCCTGGAAAACCTGTTCAGCTGGTCCGAGCATATAGAGCTGGATCGCTGCACCGACGACAGCGAAGACCTGGACGCCGCACGGGTTGCCGAGGATCTCGACGAACTGGCGCTGTCCAAACAGCGCCTGCGCAAGGGCGGTGGGCTCAAGCTGCACCTCGATCTGCCGCCGGCGGATGTCGACGACATTCCCCTGGGCGAGGGCATCAAACTGCCGGAGTGGGACTATCGCCAGCACAGCCTGCGCGAGGACTTCGTCAACCTGCAGATGATGGTGCCGCGCGGCAGCGAAGCGCAGCCCTTGCCGCCGCGCCTGGCACCATTGGCCAAGCGCCTGCGCCGGCAGTTCGAGCACCTGCGCAACGACCGTCAGTGGCTGCGTCAGCAACCCCAGGGTTCGGAGCTGGATATGCAGGCCTGGCTGGATTTTCATGTCGAGCGCCAACATGGCCAGTGCGCCGAGCGTGGTCTGTTTATGGAGCAGCGTCAGACTCGGCGCGATCTGGCCTGCCTGCTGCTGGCGGATGTATCGATGTCCACCGATGCCCACCTGGACGACGAACATCGGGTGATCGAGGTAATCAGCGACAGTCTGTTGCTGTTCGGCGAAACCCTGTCGGCGTTGGGTGACGATTTCGCCCTCTACGGCTTCTCGTCCCTGCGTCGCCAGCAGGTGCGCATGCTGGAGCTCAAGTCGTTCAAGCAGCGCTACGACGACAATACCCGCGGGCGCATTCAAGCCCTCAAGCCCGGCTATTACACCCGGATGGGCGCGGCCATACGCCAGGCCAGCGCGCTGCTCGGTGCCTGCAAGCAGCGGCGCAAGCTGCTGTTGTTGGTGACCGATGGCAAGCCCAACGACCTGGATCTCTACGAGGGCCGTTACGGCGTGGAAGACACCCGAGAAGCGGTGCTGCAGGCGCGGCGTCAGGGGCTGCTGCCGTTCTGTATCACCATCGACAGCCAAGCCGGCGATTACCTGCCGTATATGTTCGGCGCCAATGGCTACACCCAGATCCGCCAACCGCAGCAATTGCCACTACGGCTGCCGCAGCTGTACCGGCAATTGACCCAGGCGTAGCCGGTCGAGTGTCAAAGCCATCGCGACTGAGTGCTGGTGCGCGCGGCGCACCCTACGGCGGTGAGGACCTTGGTGCGCGCGTGGAGGATGGGTAGGGTGCGCCGTGCGCACCGATTGTCAGTAGAGGAACTTGGGGGGCTGCTCAGACAATGCTACGCGGCAACCACACCACCATCACCGCGCAGAACACCGTCAAGCCGATGCAGAACCACATAAACCGCCGTTGCCGGCGTTCGTTCGCGCCGTCGGCCAGCGTCGGCAGCGGCATGCCGCAATTGCCGCAGTCGGCTTGCTGGGGGGGATTGTCTTGTTGGCAATACAGGCATTTAGGCATGCTGACTGCTCACTGCTGAAGAGCGAGGCTTCACTCGAACTGCTCCAGGCACAGGCGATCGAGAATAACGATCTGCCGGCCTTCCTGGGTGATGATGTCCTCGTCGATCAGGCGACGCATGATCCGTGAGAAGGTCTCCGGCTGGATCGACAAGTGCCCGGCGATCAACTGCTTGGCCATCGGCAACTCGAAGCTGTTGCCCACCGCAGGCTGGCGCGCCAGCTGAGTAATCAGGTAACGCACCACGCGGTGGGTGGCGTTTTTCAGCGACAGGGTTTCGATCTCGTTGACCCGCTGGTGCAGGCGCACACAGAGCTTGCCGAGCAGGGCAAAGGTCAGCCGACTGTTGCTCTGCAGCAGACGCATATAGGTGCTGTTGGCGATGCGGTAGAGCTGGGTAGGGCACACCGCCTCGGCCGAGGCGACGTAATTGGGCGTGTCCATCAGCATCATGGCTTCGGCGAAGGTCTGTCGATTGCCGATGACCTCGAACACCTTCTCCTGCCCATCCGGCGTCAGGCGGTAGATCTTCACCGCGCCGGCGATGACGAAATAGAACGAATGGGCCGGCTCGCCCTGGCGGAACAGCGGCTCGCCCTTGTCGAGGCTGAGCAGCTGGCTGGTGCTCATCAGTTCATCCATCTGCTCTTCATTCAACGGCTCGAACAAATGATGACTGCGAAGAATCTGGTGATGAACGCGATGAAGCACCATAAAGAACATCCTTATTGTGTGGCGTGAAGATCGGCCCTGAATGGCCTGGCGTCTGGTTCTGTCAATGGGACGGACGTTCCAACAGGCAGCCCTGCTGGCGGGTGGCGGCGACTCAATGCTGCGCGGGAATAGCCAGCGCCTGCCAGGCAGGATCGTCGAACAGGTGCGGATAGCGGTTGAGTGCCAGCACCAGACGCACCATGGTCTGCTCACGCTCGCCATTGGCACGCAAGGCTGCGCTGCCTTGCAGCAGCTCGCCGAGCAGGCCGTGCAGAGTCGCATCGGCTTTTTCTGGCAGGGAGCAGTGGCTGATCATCGAAGCAACCTCGGTTTCTATGGCCTGAGCCAGCTCGGTGGCCTGGGCATCACTGATGGGCGCCTGAGTTATCGGCAGCGCCTGCTCAAGCGCTTTACGGATGTGCGCCATGCCCTCGCGCAAAGGTGCATCAGTAGCCCATTTTTGTCCTGGCGGCGGCAGTTGCAGAGGCTCGCTGGCGCCGTGATGGTGTTCGGTGCTGGCGGCCAGCACCATGTCGGTGGCGAAGCTCAGGGCGACGCCACTGGCCATGGCCAATACCGAGGTCAGTACCAGGTACCAGGCTAGCGGTTGCAAAACTTTTTTCATGGAGACTCCCTGCACGATGGTCATGCAACTCATGTCGCGGTTATGGATAGCTATCCCTACTTATCCTTGAGCAAGCCGCGTGCCATCTGCAAGTTATTGAATATAAAGGGTTTAATGGCTGTACGTGGTTAATATGACTATAGCCAGTCAGGGTAATAAATACCTTATGGGTCGATACAACCATAACGCCAGTGTCGAACCGCTCAATCCACCGCGTGCGTGCCAGCGGCTTGCTTCGACACTGCCTGGTGCGCAGCACCTGCGCCTTGCGCCCGACCAGGGTGGCCGAGAAGGTTGGCAATGATCCGCGTCATGTCCTCGAATAGCGTGTCGGCTTCTGCCGCGCTGCAATCTTCCCGGTAGCGTTTGCGCAGGCCATGGCAGCTGAGGGTGATATGTACGTCGGCACCGATGCCGTGCTGGGCCAGACAGGCACTGGCGCAATGCAGGGGGCAGCCGTCGATGGCCAGGATCGGTCGACCAGAGCGGGCCTTGCTCACCAGGGCCTTAACATGACCGCCGACGCCGGCGATGCAGGACATTTCCGCCAGGCCTGAACGATCCAGGCGCACGGCGACAGTATTGGCCAGCTGTGCCACGTTGGAGCAGCCAGAGCAGGCGTAAACCAGGGGCAGAGTTGTCTTGGGCATTGCACGCGAACTCCAAGCGTCAAGAGTCCGTTTAGTTTGCCCCGCGTGCGTCAGTTGACGTTGACCAGAGTCAATTCTGCACGGCTAGTCGTCGTAGTTGCTCAGCCCTTGCAGATCGATGACCTCGATACGTCGCCGCTGAACGGCGATCACGCCGGAGTCGATCAGGCGATGGAGGATGCGCGAGAAGGTTTCCGGCTGGATGCCAAGCTTGGAGGCAATCAGGCGCTTCGGTACATCGAGCATGATCACCCCGTTACCTTCTTCCTGGGCCTGGGCCAGAAAGCGCCTGACCCGGTGGCTCGCATTGGCCAGGGTCAGGGTGTCGATTTCGTTCAGTCGCTGGTGCAGGCGGATACTCAGGGTGGCGAGAATATCCAGGCAGATGCTCGGATGCTCTTCCAGCAGCCGCCGGTACTGTGCGCCGTGCAGGCTGGCGATCTGGCAAGTCTTCAGTGCAGTGGCGCTGACCGGGTATTGCGGCACGCCAGTGAACAGCAGCGCCTCGGCAAAGGATTCACCGGCGCGGATGATTTCCACCAGTTTTTCCTGACCGTCGCAGACCACCCGATGCAGTTTCACCTGGCCGCTGAAGATGAAATAGAAGCGATCGGCCTTGTCGCCCTGGTGGAATAGCGAGGCGCCCGCCGGCAATCGCTTGAGATTGGCCGCGGCGCACACTTCCTGCAGCGCCGTATCCGGCAGCCGGTTGAATAAATGATGGCGGCGCAACTGTGCGACGAGTGATGGTTCGGTCAGCATGGTCTCACCCTCAACCCAGCTCGAGATTGCTCGGGCTTGCATGCTAGAGGGTCGATAGCCGGGGCTTCCTTGACTTCAAACAAGTCCGGTCGCAACGGGTCGAACAGGGCGCGAGCGAGGAGTATGAGTTCAGGGCCTCTCGACAACGCCTAACTCCAGCCCCAGAACTGCAACCACCAGCCATAGCCGACCCATGCCGAGGCCAGCAGCAGGCAGGTAAATGCCGCAAGCCGGTTCAGCCCACGGGCAGCATGCCGGCTGAGTACCTGCCAGCCGAGCCACAGGCTCCAGGCAATCGCGCCGGCGAGCAGGGCGGCGCGGGTCGGTTGCACCCAGGCCAGCGCCAGCCCCTCATAACGCAGCAGCTTGACGGTGGTGGCGCTAAGACCGAGAAACAACCCGCATGCGCCCAGCGGAATCAAGCTCAGCGCCAGGTGCTCGAAGACATTCCCGTTTCGCCCCGCCACGTAGGCTGCCGCCCGCAACAACAACCACAGGCCGCCACCGAGCAGCAACGCGCTGGCGCTGAGGTAAGTGAGGATCATCAGGCCGTCGAGCCAGTTGAACAGGTCGTTGGCCTGCGGGTAATGGGTCAGCAGCCACCAGGGTGCATCGGCCTGTAGCGGCCAGTAGATGTCGCGTTCGACCAACCAGCTGGCCGTTGCCTGCTTGAGCGCGATAAACCAGGGGCTGACCGTCCATTGGAAAGCGCCCATGGCCAGGCCAATCACGCCAAACAACAGCAGGCGGCTGTCCCAATGGCCGGCATGGCGGACGCCGACTATCAGCACGTCGTCGTTTACCGAGCGCACACTCAGGCGCACTGCATCGCGTTGTCCGCTGCAGCGTCCGCAGGCATGGCAATCGGCGCCGCCTTGCATGCGGCGAATATCCAGCAGTGGCGCGCAGTTGGGCGGCGGTTGGCGGGGTGGCGGATTGTCCAGCCAGCGCTGTTCGTCGACCTTGTAGTGCAGCGGCGCCAAGCGGGCGAGGAGGGCGAACACACCACTGACCGGGCACAGGTAACGGCACCAGACGCGCTTGCCACGGCCATAGAGGAAACCCACCAGCATCGCCGCCACGGTGGAGCCGCCAAGAATCAGCAAGGCCGCCTGGGCATAGTCGTAGACGCTGATCAACTGGCCATAGACAGTGGTCAGGATAAACGCCAGGGTCGGCCAACCGCCCCAGCGGATCCAGCGCGGCGTGCCACGACCCAGGCCGCGCCAGCTTATCCACTCGCTGAGCGCCCCTTCGGGGCAGAGCACGCCGCACCAGAGCCGACCGAAGAGCACAACCGAGAGCAGCACGAAGGGCCACCAGAGACCCCAGAAGATGAACTGGGCAAGCAGGGTCAGGTTGTCGAAAATGCGTGCCTGGCTGTCCGGCAGGGGCAGCAGCGCTGGGGCGACCAGTAGCAGACCATAGGCGACTACCACCGCCCACTGCAGGCCACGGATCAGCCGGCCATGTCGGCGCAAGGCGTCGCCAAAGCCCCCAATCACAGTGTTCACAGACATCACGATCTCCCAGACGCGCTCGACTCAATAACCGCCTTTTTTACCGATACCGGCGTAAGTGAACGCGTAGTGCAGGTCGCAGCGTTCGAACCAGGGCGCCACGCCGGTTTCCTTGTCGGTATGCCGGCCAAACATAGCGTGCGCGCCACCCGGCGGCAGGATGCTGTAGGTCAGGCGGTACTTGCCAGGGCCGAACAGCTTGAGGTTGTCGCCGTAGTGCGGGCCGTCGTTGGCGACCATGGGGTGAAAGTCGCCCCTGAGTTCTTCGTCGCTACCGACCTTGCGCAGCACAAAGGAGACATTCAGGTAGGGCACGAAGCTGCCTTCCTGAAAGCCGTGGGGATTGTTCTGCAGGGCACTGATATCGGCTTCCAGGTGTACGTCGGAGTCGGCGCTGGGGCGCATCATGCCCGGTGGATCCATTTCGATCGGCTGCAGGTACACGGCTCCTATGGCCATACCGGCGCATTGCTGGGGCTCGCCGATGGTGTATTCCTTGGCCTGGGCGAGTGTCGCTACCAGTAGTAGGGCAAGTGAGAAGGGCAGTTGGGCGCGCATTGACGTTTTCCTCTGAGCGTTGGCTTGGTTGCGGCCTAGCTTAGGCACTCACACATTAATGATAATGATTAGCGTCAAGATTCGGCCTTATGCAGAAAAGGTAGTGAGCCAGATCAACGTTGTATGGAGTACCAATCAAGAGGTATGGCGACTGGCCTGCAGTTGCTAGAACCTGGCAACCTGTCAACCATGCGCCCCCTCGCTGCAGGCCCAGCCTGCGAGCTGTCGATGCTGGACCGCCAATCGATAGGGGCTGCCACCGAAGCAGGAGCCGCAAATGCACCACAAACAACTTACAGCCTCGACTCTGGCTCGCCTGCATCAAAACCAGGTCGCTCTGGGAGAAGCCGTCTGGCAGCTGGCCAAGTGGATCGAGCAGCGTGGCTCAACGGAGGTGGCCCAGGGCGTGCGGGGGCAACTGCTGTTAATGACGCAGAACTCGGCATTGATCAACCAGGCGCTCAGCGAGCTGATCGAGAGTCAGCTCGACACATGAGTTGCACAGGGTTCGTGTGCACCTGAGGTTTGCATCATTGCAGTCGAGGCAATGCACAGGGGAGCACTCGCCAGTGAAGGAGGGCGGGCAGTTATCGTGCGAACTACCCATCGAGATCAAAGACACTGCAGAAACTCCGGCGCATGGTTGATCCAGGCGCGCAAGCTGGAGCATGACAATGACTCGCGACGAAATACTGGACATCCCCATCCGTGACAGAAGCAGCGCCGGCCAGGCGCTGGCGCACTTGTTGGTCGCCTATCGTCAACGTCCTGATGTGATCGTGCTGGCCTTACCGCGTGGCGGCGTGCCGGTTGCCTATGAAATCGCCAGCGCACTGCAGGTGCGTCTCGACCTGATGCTGGTGCGCAAGCTTGGCGTGCCAGGCCATGCCGAGTTGGCCATGGGTGCCATCGCCAGTGGTGGCGTGCGGGTGCTCAATCGCGATGTGCTGGCGGCACTGCATATCGATGACGCCACCGTCGACGCGGTGACTGCGCAGGAAAGTCTCGAGTTGCAGCGCCGTGACCGCGCCTACCGTGGCGAGCGAGCGCCTCCACTGCTGGACGGGCAGCAGGTGATTCTGGTCGACGATGGCCTGGCCACCGGCGCCACCATGCACGCTGCGATCAGTGCGGTACGCCAGCAGTCCCCCGCGCGCATCGTGGTCGCCGTACCGGTGGCACCGCCCGATAGCGTGGCGCTGCTGCGCCGGCAGGTGGATGAAGTCATCTGCCCGTTCATGCCCGAGATCTTCAACGCCATCGGCCGTTGGTACGTGGATTTTTCCCAGACCTCGGATCAGCAGGTACAGACCCTTCTGCACCAGGCCTGGCAGCACGAGCAGAACAACACAGATGACTAATTGCAGCCGCGCAAGAGGCTAACGCCATGCAAGCCATAGTGTCGCGAATCTTGAAACTGCCCGTGGCCGATGCCGAATTGACCGCCGATTTACTGCTGCCCGCTGACGCCATCGGCCTGGTGGTGTTTGCCCATGGCAGCGGCAGCAGTCGGCTCAGTCCGCGTAACCTGCAGGTCGCACATTATTTCAATGATTTGGGCTTGGCGACCCTGCTGTTCGACTTGCTGACAGCACAAGAAGAGCGCGTGGATCGACTCAGCGCCGAGTATCGCTTCGATATCCCGCGCCTGAGTCAGCGCTTGGTTGGGGTAGTCGACTGGCTTACGGGTAACGCCGACTTCGCCGCCCTGCGCATCGGCCTGTTTGGTGCCAGCACCGGCGCAGCGGCGGCACTGATTACAGCTGCGCAACGACCCCAGGCAGTGCAGGCCGTGGTCAGCCGTGGCGGGCGCAGCGACTTGGCCGGTGAGGCGCTAGCCGGGGTGAGGGCAGCAACCTTGCAAATTGTGGGTGGCGCAGACCCGCAAGTAGTGCGCCTGAATCGTGAGGCCGCTCAGAAACTGCGTTGTGAACAACAATTGGCAGTGGTGCCAAGGGCTACACACCTGTTCGAGGAGACGGGTACGCTGGAACAAGTAGCCCTGCTGGCAGGTGACTGGTTCTGTCGACACCTGCGCCATAACGGCGCTTGATGCACAGGCATTGCGTGCACCCGCTCAGATGGCTGGTTGTTGCGCCGCGTTTTTGCCCAGTCGGGTCAACGCACTGGGTTGCATCAGGTGTAATTCACGGCCCTTGATTTCCAGCAGGCCCAACTGGCGAAAACGACTGAACAGGCGGCTGATCGTCTCGGTGGTCAAGCCCAGATAGTTGCCGATTTCGCCACGACTCATCGACAGGATGAAGCTCGTTGCCGACAGGTTGCGCCGGCTATAGCGCTGCGAGAGGTTGAGCAGGAATATGGCCAGGCGCTGCTCGGCACTCTCCCGATTGTGGCTGTAGTGCTGCTGCTCTTCATGCAGCTCACGGCTCAGGGTGGTCAGCAGCTGCTTTCGAAGGCTGGGGATGTAGCCCGCCAACTCTTCCAGATCGGCAAGCGGGATGGTGCATACCAGTGATGTTTCCAGGGCCACGGCATAGCTGGGGAAGCAGTGGTTGCCAAAGGCATCCAGGCCGACCAGCTCCCCTGGCAGGATAAAGCCGGTGATCTGCTCGTTGCCATCCTGATCCAGCAGGTAGGTTTTCAATGCCCCCGAGCGCAACGCATAGACCTGTTGCATGGCGTCGCCGGCACGAAATAGATGCTCGTTTTTGTGCAGAGGCCGATTGCGTTTAACGATTTTCTCCAGCTGTTCGACCTCATTCTGCTGTAAACAGCCTGGCAGGCAGAGCCGACTGAGGACGCAGTCATGACAATTCATCTGAATCTTGAATGCGGGAGCAAAGATGCTGTGATGACCATTGGTTGACATACCCTTCATCCTTCTATTTTTTAAAAAACTGTTCTACATCAATGACTCTAGCTTTCTAATTTAGTTATGCAGGATTTTAGACGGATATTTGACTATCTTCATTAGGCAGAGTGAAGGGCCACCTTCTGAAATCAGACCAATGGTTGCAGTCGCGCTTGGGAGGATCACGTCATCGACGTGGTTCTGAGCACTGTTGTCGCAACAAGGGGTTTCAGCATTACGAGGAGGCGTTGCGGGGAGACTGTCGTGAGGATGAGTTATGGATCAGAGCAAGCTGCCGCTGCAGACGAACGAAATCGCGTTATCGGGGCGTGAAAGCCATCAGGCCAGGGACAAGATAGAGCGCTTGCTGGAGCGCGCTGGAATTGGCCTCAACGGCAGCAATCCGTGGGATATGCATGTGCTTGACCCGCGCGCCTATCCGCGCATTTTGTCCCAAGGCAATCTGGGGCTCGGGGAAGCCTATATGGATGGCTGGTGGGAGTGCGAACAGCTCGACGAGTTCATCCACCGGGCGTTACGCGCCAATCTCGAAACACAGATTCGCTTCAGTTGGCACGAGGCCTGGCAACTGTTGCGCGTTCTGCTGGCCAACCTGCAGTCGAAGGCACGTGCCTATATGGTTGGCGAACGCCACTATGACCTTGGTAATCAGCTTTATCAGTGCATGCTCGATTCACGCATGACCTACACCTGCGGCTATTGGCGCAATGCTGCCGACCTCGAACAGGCGCAGACCAACAAACTCGACCTGGTCTGCCGCAAGATCGGTTTGCAGCCGGGTGACCGGGTACTGGATATCGGCTGTGGCTGGGGCAGTTTCGCCGAGTTTGCAGCGCGCAATTATGCTGCCGAGGTGGTCGGCATCACCATTTCTCGTGAGCAAGCCGAGCTTGCCCGGCAGCGCTGCAACGGCTTGCCTGTGGACATCCGCCTGCAGGATTACCGTGACCTGCATGAGACCTTCGACCACATCGTCTCGCTTGGCATGTTCGAGCACGTGGGCTGGAAGAACTACCGCACCTATATGCAGGTTGTGCAACGCTGTTTGCGCGACAAGGGCCTGTTCCTGCTACACAGCATCGGGGCCAACCTAAGCGGCTTGCACAGCGATGCCTGGATCGACCGGCATATCTTTCCCAATGGCGGTTTGCCGTCGATCGCGCAGATCGGCAAAGCCATCGAACCCGACTGGGTGATGGAGGACTGGCATAATTTTGGCGCCGATTATGACCTTACCCTGATGGCCTGGTATGCCAATTTCGAGCAGCACTGGGCCGAACTGGCACCACACTTTGATCAGCGCTTCTATCGCATGTGGCGCTACTACCTGCTGACCTGCGCCGGGGCATTTCGTGCGCGTAATCTCCAGCTGTGGCAGATCGTCCTGTCCAAGGGCGGGGTGGCTGATGGGTATCGTTCGCTGCGCTGAACCCGGCAATGGCCGCTATAGCTGAAACTTGAGGGTACCTGTATGGCCCACACCAAAATCCTGTTCCGCGGCAGTGCCCGAGAGAAGGTGCTGCGTGGCGCGACTCAATTGGCGGATGCGATTCGGGTAACCCTCGGGCCGAAATCGAAATCGGTGCTGATTCAAAAAAAATGGGGCACGCCGCAGGTCTGTAACGATGGCGTAACCATAGCCAAGCAGGTGAGCCTGGAAGACCCCGAAGAAAATCTCGGGGTGCAGATGCTGCGCCAGGCCGCCGAGCGCACTGGCGAGGCGGTGGGTGACGGCACCAGTACCTCGACGGTGCTGGCCCATGCGATTTTCGCCGACGGGGTGCGCAATGTGGTGGCAGGCGCTAGCGCCATCGATATCAAGCGCGGCCTGGATCGCGGCCTGCAGGTGGTGATCGGCTCGCTGCGTGCGCAGTCAAAGCCGGTACACACGCGCAAGGAAAAAGCCCAGGTGGCGACTATCTCTGCGCATAACGACGGTGCCATTGGCGAACTGGTTGCCGATGCGCTGGAGAAGGTCGGCAGCGAAGGGGTGATCAGCGTCGAGGAATCAAAGACCACCGAAACCGTAGTCGAGGTGGTCGAGGGCATGCGCTTTGACCGTGGTTATGTCTCGCCGTACTTCATCACTGACACCGACAAGATGCTGGTGGAGCTCGACGATCCCTACCTGCTGCTATGCGACCAGAAGATCGGCTTGCTCAAAGACCTGATCCCGCTACTTGAGCAAATCGCCAAGAGTGGCAGGCCGTTGGCCTTCATCGCCGAGGATATCGAAGGCGAAGCGTTGGCGACCCTGATCGTTAACCAGATTCGCGGCATCCTCCGCGCGGTAGCGGTCAAGGCCCCGGGGTTCGGTGAGCGGCGCAAGGAAATGCTCCAGGACATCGCGGTGCTAACCGGCGGTCTGGTGATCTCCAGCGAGCTGGGCATTCGCCTCGAACAGGTCGAACTGAGCCAGCTCGGCCGCGCCCGGCGGGTGGTAGTCGACAAGGAGAGCACCACCCTGATCGGTGGTGGCGGCGAACGCCAGGCAATCGAGCGGCGCGTGCAACAAATCCGCAAGCAGATCGAGATGGCCAGCAGCGATTACGACAAGGAAAAACTCCAGGAACGCCTGGCCAAGCTCTCCGGCGGGGTGGCAGTGATCCGCGTGGGCGCGCCCACCGAGGCCGAAATGAAAACCCGCAAGGACGCACTCGACGACGCCATCTCGGCGACCAAGGCGGCAATTGCCGAGGGTATAGTCCCCGGTGGCGGCCTGGCGTTATTGCGTGCGGTACCGCTGCTTGTCGACGAGGAAGCGAAAACCGAGGGCGACGAGCGCACCGGTCTGCAGATATTACGCCGCGCGCTGGAAGCGCCGGCGCGGATCATCGCCGAAAACTCGGCGGTGGATGCCGGCGTGGTGGTGGCGCGCATGCTCGCGGAAAAGACCAACGTCGGCTTTGATGCGTCGACCAACAGCTACGTCGACATGTACCAGGCCGGCATCATCGATCCGACCAAAGTGGTGCGGGTAGCCCTGGAAAATGCGGTGTCCGTGGCCAGTGTGCTGCTATTGACCGAGGCCACCATGACCGAGCTGCCAGAGAAGGAAGACGCCAGAGAACCGCCATTCCCGGGCTAGAGTGCAGCGCTACCTGGGCCAGACCAGCGCAAAACTGCTCTCGCTGGTGGGGCGTACGGTGCAAGCGAATTGCGCCGACTCGCGCTGCAGGGTGTCCTGCAACCATTGGCGATCCGCACCTTTGGCCCGATGGATACTCAGCTGGCGCTGACAGATCGGCAACAATTCCAGCGCCAGCAGGCGGCCATCTCTGGCCAAATCGGCAAAGTACAGCAGGCCCAGATCGCCACGGTAAGGCGCGTAACCATCAATGCCTTCATAGTCATTCAGCAGGTCGCCACAGCCATAGATAATCAGGCGCTGGCGGTAGACTTCCAGGCCCTTGATGTGGTGCGCCGAGTGGCCGTGCACCAGGTCCACGCCAGCTTCGTCGATTAGCCCATGGGCAAAGCGTTGTTGCTCCGGCGCCACGGCAAAGCCCCAGTTGCCGCCCCAGTGCAGGGAGACCAACACCCGATCGCCGGGCTGCTTGAACGTGCGGATGTGCTGGGCGATGCGCTGTACGCTGCGCGGCGAGAGGTCATCGAGACGCGCAACCCCGGGCTGCTGCTCGCAGGCAGCCCAATCCGGCGGCACCCCGCAGTCGCCTGTGGCGTAAGCGAATACCAGCAGGCGCCCATCGTCGGCCAGCGGCACAATCGCAGGCGCCTGGGCGCTGGCACAGTCCATACCGGCACCGGCATGCCGCAGGCCATGGCCATCGAGACTGGCCAGGGTCTCGGCCAGGCCCGCTTGGCCCCAGTCCAGCACATGGTTGTTGGCCAGCACGCAGCAGTCGATACCGGCCACCTCGAGTACCGGCAGATTGGCCGGGTTCATTCGGTAGTTGATGCCTTTTGGTTGCGGCCAACCGTTGCAGGTCACTGCGGTTTCCAGGTTGACCAGGCGTACGTCCGGGCGCCGCTGCCTGAGGGCCTCCAGCACCATGCCCCAGACATAGGCGAAATCCACCGGTTGGGCGATCGTACCGTGGCGCCGCTCTGCCAGGCGCACATAGTCGCCGGCATCCTTGACATACGCTTCATATATGCGGGCATCGCCGGGGTGGGGCAGGATCTGGTCGATGCCGCGGGCACACATCAGATCACCTGCAAGAAACAGCCTCACGGCAGAAGGGTTGCCAGGCATACGGACCTCCGATTCCGATAAGCCTTGCACGCTAAAGCTGGGCACATGCACGGGTCTTGATCTGGATCAGGCGGCGGCAATGTGGCTGCCTGTCATAGCGGCTGAACTCCAGCGTATTTGGCTAGCTCGTCATCGGTTGCGAGGCAGCATTGGGTAGGCTGGCGTGGGCCGCGCAGAATGAACGCAGCGCGGCCCAGCGGTTGATGACGTATTCGTTGGGCTTCGGCCCAACCTACAGAACCTCGCGGCGGGCTTGGGGATGCTGCTGAGCGCAGCGAAGCCCAACAAGCGGCATTAGGTCTCCTAGGGCTTTGTCCCCTCGACAGTTAATGGGTACATAGCCAGTTTGAGCGTCAGGCCATGAGTTTCAGGCCGTATTGCTCGGCCAGGATGGCCGCCACCGCTGCGCTGCTGTCGATGACCTGCAGCCTTCGGGCAACCCGTTCGGGCTCCAGGCGAAACGGCGGCACGCTGTCGCAGATGACAATGGCGTCCAGCAGGGGGCTGTCGAGCAGGGCGTTGCCGCCGGTAAACAGACCGTGTACCGCGGCGGCAAAGATCCGTGTTGCGCCGGCACCCTCGCAGGCCTGGGCGGCACGTAGCAGGGTGCCCCCGGTGCTGATCAGGTCATCGACGATGATCGCGGTCTTACCACGCACTTCGCCAACCAGCAGGGCGCCGGTGACTACATCGTTACTGCGGTATTTTTCCATGTAGGCGCTACCCACCGCTCGACCGATGCGCCGTTGCAAGGCCTGGCGAAATTGCTCGGCGCGCTTGGCCCCGCCAGCATCCGGAGACACGGCCACCACTTCCTCGCCGGCGCCAAGACATTCGGCGAAGTGTTCGGCAAACAGCTCGGCGCCCTGCACGTGCTGGGTGGGAATGCGAAAAGCGTTGTCGAAGGCCGCGTCGTTATGCACCTCCAGGGCCAGCAGGCGATCGACGCCACAAGCCTCCAGCAGCGTGGCGACATAGCGACTGATGATGGGGTCCTGGGGCTGGGTGCGTCGTTCTTTTCGCGCGTAGCACAGGTAGGGCGTAACCACGTGAACCTGACGAGCGCCGGCATCTTTCAGCGCGCCGCAGAA
Organism: Pseudomonas sp.; assembly: GCA_030656145.1. Classification (GTDB taxonomy): domain Bacteria; phylum Pseudomonadota; class Gammaproteobacteria; order Pseudomonadales; family Pseudomonadaceae; genus Aquipseudomonas. The sequence continues at coordinate 39,725 of JAUSOF010000033.1, read as the reverse complement.
GAACAGCAGGCGGCAGAGCTTGTCGTTGACGCTGGACTCGGCATCGCCGTAGAGCGAGTGGAATACCAGCACCCGACGGCCGTCGACCGGCTGCAGGGGCCGGCTCTTGTGCTCGCCATCCTCGAACGGACGCTCTTCATGGGCCGCCAGCGGGCAACCGAGTCGCCGGGCCACACGGGCGGCATATTGCTGGCTGCCGTGCAGGGCGAACAGCAGGGGAGACTCTCTAGCCATGGCGGGTACTCCTCGAAACTTTCTATCTTCAGCATTGCCCTTGTGGGCGGTGCGTCAAGGCTTGAGCGTCACCGCGCAGATAGGCCTTGGCCTGCTGGAGCAGTGCTTGTGCCTGCTCGGCTTTTTCCGCCCGCGCCGCAGGATCGCTCAGGCGCACGGCGCTGCAGGCCAGGGTGAAACAGCGGGTAGCCGCGCGCAGCGAGAGAAACAGTGGCAGCGGCCGGCAGTCTTCAGTCAGTGCGCTGTGCGCCAGATAGCTGTGCAATAGCCTGTCGGCATGCCCAGCCAGATCATGCTGACGCAGATCCATAAGCACGAACGCAAGGTCATAGAGTACGTCGATGCAGGCAACCTGCTCGCTGAATTCGATGCCATCGAAGAGGGTTGGGCGGCCCTCGTACAGGCAAATATTGGCCAGGCGCAGATCGCCATGGCAACAGCGTACCCGACCCTCGCGCCGGCGCTGCTCGAGGGTTCCAGACAGCTCATCGAGAGCGGCTAGCGAGGCATCGTACAAGGCGTGCACCGCAATCGGATCGAGTAGCGCCTGGTAGTGGCTCAGTTCGCGATGATTGTCCTCAACGGCCTGGCGGATGCCTGCCGCGCCGCCGAAGGCCTGGGTCAGTTCGGCACTGGCATGGAAGCGAGCGATCTCCGCGCCCAAACTGTCCATCAGGGCCAGAGCCAGGCGCCCGTCTCGCGCCATGCGCTCGAACAGCGCGTCCTGGGCAAAGCGGCGCATCACCACCACCCAGTCGAGCACCTGGCCACCGCCATTGAATCTCAGGCTGCCGTCCGCAGCACGGTTGATCGAACGCACCGCCAGGTAGAGATCAGGGGCGGTGCGCCGGTTGAGGCGCAATTCGGCTTGGCAGGCCCGTTCGCGGCTGTCCAGGCTGAGAAAGTCGAGGGCGGCATAGGCAATGGCGCGCTTGAGCTTGTAGGCGCGCTGGCCGTGCAGAAAGATCAGCGAGCCATGTGTCTCAATCAGCTCCACCAGATTCCCGGGCTCGCCGTAGCTCTCGGGACGCGAGAGAAAAGCGATGACCTCCTGCTGAACATTCATCGGCACCTCGACACGATCTGCGGCAGCCCCGCGGCTGTGCGCAACAGTCTGCCTGGCAGGCAAACACCCTTGATATCCATTCAAGCCAACAGCATGCGCGCCTGGGTAGCAGGTCGATATTGATATCGATCAAGCCGCGAAAGGTTCATGGCCGGCAGGTGACTGCGGCAAACGATCAGCCCAGCACGCTAACGAGGCGCTTTGATGTAAATCAAAGTGGCCGTGATGCGCACGGCGCACTTTGTCGTACAGCAGGCTGTGGCTAGGCGCAGTCAACACCTGCAATCACGCGCACAAAAAGCCAATCGTTCGGAGGTACTCATGGGGCAATATCAACGTCTGTTTCTCATCGCCGACCGGGACATGCGTCATTCGCCCGGGCTTCAGCGCGCTGCCGCACTGGCCATCGCCAGTGGCGCCGCGTTGCATATCGCCGCCTTCGTCGAGCCTTTTTCTACCCTCGCGCTGCTGGACAAGAGCATTCAGGAGAAAACCCGTGAGAGCTATTTGCAGGAGCACCGCGAATGGCTCAAGGATGAGGCCGAGTTGCTGCGCAGCAAAGGTATCAAGGTCACCACCGAAGCGGTCTGGACCAACCATGCCCTGGAGGAAATTCTCCAGCACGCGGCGGAAATCCAGGCGGATCTGCTAATCAAGGATCTGCAGCACGAACCCCTGCTAAAACGGGCCTTTATCACCCCGCTGGACTGGCGCCTGCTGCGCGAGTCGCCAATGCCGGTACATCTGGTCAGTACGCTCGGCAACCCATTACCACGCCGTGTGGTCGCCGCAGTCGACCCATCGCGCGCTGAAGCGCAGGAGAGCGGCCTCAACCAGCGGATAATCGAGGCAGCCAGCGGCCTGGCCCTGCAATGCGATGCCGAGTTGCACTTACTGCATACCTATGACCCTTCGTTGGCCTATCTGACCAACGTAGTGGCGGGCAGCGTGTCGCACGGCGGCGATCTGGTTGCGGAACTACGCAGCAAACTGCAAACCGGGTTCAATGCGTTGGCCGACGATTACAGCGTGCCGGCTGAGCGCCGCCATTTCATTATCGGCTCGCCAATCAGTGCCATCGCCGATTTCACCCGGTTAAATGAGACCGACGTGATCGTCATGGGCACTGTCCAGCGCAAAGGGCTGGACAAGCTGATCGGCAGCACTACCGAACATATCCTTTACCAAGTGCCGTGCAGCATTTTGGCGGTCAAGGCTTAAGGGCATGTGCAGGCGATCGCGCTATGCAGTGACACGATGGGTATCGCTGCGCTCAACCGCATCCTACAAGGGCCGCCCTCCTACGGGGCTGTGCCCAAGCCGTTCAAACCAAAAAACAGGCCCCTGTGCGTTGCCGCCAGGGGCCTCGGTCATTGCCCGCACTCAGCTGGTTTTGATGGTGATGTGTTTTTCCGGCTTTATCGCTTCTGGCCTCTTCGGCATGCTGATGGTCAGCACACCCTTACTGAAGCTGGCCTCGATTTTTTCAGCATCGACACCCTTGGGCAGGTTGAAGATGCGTTCGAAGGCGCCGTAGTGACGTTCCGAGAGGTAGTAGTCCTTCTTCTTTTCCTCGATTTCTTCCTTCTTCTCACCCTTGATCACCAGATTGCCATTGGACAATTTGATCTCGATGTTCTTCTCATCCATGCCGGGTAATTCGACGGTGATCTCGAAGCTCTTCTCCTTCTCGGCGATATCCACTGCAGGGATGCCATGGCCCATCAACTCGCGTTTAAAGAATGGCTCGACGTCGAGCATCCTGCGGCCAAAGGGTAACTGCAGCGGGCTGCGGGAGAAGTCCTCGAACAGATGATCAATCTGCTGGCGCAAGCTGGCCAATGGGTGCCAGGGTTTAGCCAACACCGAGCGCTTGCTCTCAGTCTCATCGACGGTTACCGGCATTTTCTTTGCGGGGCTGGGCATTTTGATTCCTCCTGAAGGTCGTCCGGGAGTGGACAAATCGATTCTGCGAGGGCGGGTGACCAGTAACTTTGATCTTGATCAAACCGATGCCCTTGGTTGCGGACGCCGCACCGCGAATCGTTGATCCTGATCAAACGCGTTGCACGTTCTGCGGCCTAGCCTGAATTGATATGAGCCAGTTCAGGAGATCGGCATGCGCGTGGTACCCAGTATTTGTACATTCTGCGGGGTAGGGTGCGGCCTTGGGTTACGCGTCGAAGATGGCCGCGTCATTGGCGTCGAGCCTCAACCCGGGCACCCGGTCAGCCAGGGCCAACTCTGCGCCAAGGGCTGGGCCACCAGCTTCGCCGTAGACCCGCATCAGCGCCTGACCCAGCCGATGATCAAGGAACATGGACATTTCCGTCCTGCCAGCTGGGACGAGGCGCTGGGCCGGGTCGCCGAAGAATTTCGCGCCGTGCTCGATGAGCAGGGGCCAGCTGCTGTTGGCGTGATCAGCTGCGCACGGGCCAGCAACGAGGATAACTACGCCGCGCAGAAGTTCGCCCGCGCGGTGCTCAAGACCCACAATATTGATCACTGCGCGCGGATCTGCCACAGCCCCTCGGTGGCGGGCCTGGCACGCACTCTGGGTTCCGGGGCGATGACCAACAGCATCGCCGATATCGACCAGGCCGACCTGATCCTGGTGATCGGCGCCGATGTCACCGAGAACCACGCGATGATCGGCGCACGCATGCTGCGGGCCCAGGCCCGTGGCGCCACCCTGGTGGTGGTCGACCCGCGCAAGACGCGGCTGGCCCGCCTGGCGGACATCCACCTGCAAATACGCCTGGGCAGCAATATCGCGCTGCTTAACGGTTTGCTGCAGATCATCCTCGACAATGGCTGGGAGAACCGCGACTTCATCGCCGCGCGCTGCGAGGATATCCAGCCGCTGCGCCAGCACCTGGCCGGGCTGACGCCGGAGCAGTCCAGCGCGGCCACCGGTGTGGCGGTGGCCGACCTGCAACGCCTGGCCTTTCTCTACAGCCACGCCAAGGCGGCATTTACCGCCTATGGCATGGGCATCACTCAGTTTCAGAGCGGCACCAACAATGTCATTGCGGTCTCCAATCTGGCGCTGGTCTGCGGCCAGATCGGCCGCCCCGGCACAGGCATCAATCCGCTGCGCGGGCAGAACAATGTGCAGGGCGCCTGCGACATGGGTTGCCTGCCGAATGTCTACCCCGGCTATCAGGAGGTTGCCGACCCGGCGGTGCAGGCCAAATTCGCCGCAGCCTGGGCTACCGAGCTGGCGCAGGCGCCCGGTCTGACCTCGCAGGGCATGCTCAAGGCGGCGCAGCATGGCGAGCTGCGTGCGCTGATGATCATGGGCGAGGACCCGCTACTGACCGATCCGAATCAGAACCAGGTGGCTCGCGCCCTCGCAGCCCTGGATTTTCTGGTGGTGGTCGAACTCAGCCTGACCGAGACGGGCAAATGCGCCGATGTGTTGTTGCCGGCCGCCGCGTTTGCCGAGAAGCACGGCACCTTCACCAATTGCGAACGCCGCGTGCAGCGCATCCGCCAGGCCATCGCCGCGCCAGGACTGGCGCGCGGCGATTGGCAAATACTGGCTGAGCTGGCCCAGCTCATGGGTTATCCGGGTATGGCCTGGGCCGATAGTGAGGCGCTGTTCGTCGAGATGGCGGGGTTGACCCCGATTTATTCCGCGATGAGTTACCCCGCGCTGGATGTCCATCATGGTCTGCAATGGCCCTGTGATGCCGCCCACCCGCAGGGTACGGCGATTCTCCACGAGCAGCGCTTCCCCCGCGGCCGCGGGCGCCTGCTGCCTGTGACTCAGGTGGCGCCCGACGAATGCCCGGATGCCGAGTTTCCCTTTGCGTTCACCACCCACCGTCTGCATTTTCACTACGGCAGCGGCTCGATGACCCGCAAGTCGCCGCTGCTCGAACGCGAGACGCCGGCCGGGCTGCTGATCATGCACCCGGCTGACGGGGTCAAACTGGGGCTGCACAATCACCAGGGAGTGCGCGTGAGTTCGCGCCGCGGTTATCTGGAAACCCGCGTGCAGCTCAGCGATGACGTGCCTGCAGGCACCCTGGCCATGCCGTATCACTTCCATGAAGCGCCCTGCAACCGCCTGACCAACGACGCCGAAGACCCGACCAGTAAAATGCCTGAGCTAAAAGCCTGCGCGGTGCGGGTCGAGCCACTGCCAACTGGCCAGGCACCTAGCGTCCAGGCCGGAAGCCACGAGGTTCAGCATGCAAGCCTATAGCCTGGATCAACCGGAGCGCCTGCGCGCGCATCTGGCGCTGGAGCACCGATTGTATGAAGTGCGCGAGGACGGCCAGGGCGGGCAACACTGGCAACTGGTCAGCGCCAAGGATTTCGCGCCATTCGAACCCTTGGCCGAACCACCGCCGTTTTCCGCCAAGAGTTTTTTCTTCGCCGAGCGTGAGTTGTTGTTTCGCTTCGACGGTGGGCAGTTCTACTCGGCGCTACCCGCGGTGGTGCCGCAGGTGCTGTTCGGTCTGCATGCCTGTGACCTCCAGGCCGTGGCCTACCAGGATCGTTTCTTCGCCGCAGACCCGCATTACCAGGCGCGTCGCCAGGCGACCCTGCTGGTGGGGGTCGATTGCCTGCACAGCTGCGTCGGCGGTTTTTGCAGCATCGTTGGCAGCGGCCCGACGGTACGCGAGCACACTGCCGACCTGATCCTGCTGCCGCGCCAGGACGCTGCGGCTGACTGGCTGCTGCTGGTCGCCAGTGCGGCCGGCCACAGCGCCTTGCGCGGCCTGCGCTTGCCGATTGCCAGCGATGAATGGCAAGCAGAGCGTAGCGCCAACGAAACCCGCGTGGCAGCTGAGCAGGGACCGCAGCAGGAAATAGTCGACGGCATCGTGTCGCTCAACGCCGGGCGCATCGACGCCGATACCTGGGAGGCGCTCGGGCTGCGCTGCCTGGGCTGCTCCGGCTGCACGACGGTGTGCCCAACGTGCTCCTGCTACGCGCCACTGGATCGCCTCGGCACGCCGGACGCCATGCAGCGTGAGCGGGTCTGGGATTCCTGTCTGTATCAGGGCTTCCAGCAAGAGGCGAGCGGCCACAACCCCAGCGCAACGGCGGGGCAGCGGGTGCAACGTTTCTGGTCGCACAAGTTCGGTGATGGCTTCAAAGCACAATTCGATGCCTACGGCTGTGTTGGGTGCGGGCGCTGTGACCGCGTCTGTCCGGGCGGCATTGGTGTCCATGGCGTAATAAGGGTGAACCCAAGATGATCGATTCGACGCCGCGCACGTTGCGCCTGCTTGAGCATTACGCAGATGGCGAGGAGGCGCGCCACTTCAGCTTGCGCCTCGACAAGCCACTGGCCAGTGATATGGCCGTCATTCCTGGACAATTCTTCATGCTCACGGTGCCAGGCTTTGGCGAAGCACCGTTCACCTACCTTAGCCTGCCCGACCAGCAAGGCCGCTTCAGCGCTCTGGTGCGGCGCATGGGCACGCTCACCCAGGCCTTGTTCGAACAGCCGGTAGGCGCCGTGCTGGGTTATCGCGGGCCTTTCGGCAAGGGCTGGCCGCTGTTTTTTTGTGCGCGCCGGGTACTGATTGTGGCCGGCGGCTGCGGCCTGGCGCCGCTGGCCGGGGTAATCGATGAAGCCAGCTGCAATCGTCTGCCGGTGCGGCTGAGCATCATCTATGGCGCACGCAACAGCGCGACTCAGGTACTGGGGCGTGAGCGTAAACGCTGGCGCCAGACCCTGCCCTTTATCGAAACCTGTGACGAGGCCATGCCCGACCAGCGCCAGGGCTCGCCACTGGATCATCTCGACGAGTTATTCGCCGCACAACCACCCGATGCGGTGCTTTGCTGTGGCCCTGAGTCGCTGATGCTAGCCACCGCCGAGGCCTGCCTGCAACGCGGCATCGCCGCCGACAAGATCTGGCTCTCGCTGGAGCGGCGCATGCACTGTGCGGATGGCTTGTGCGGGCATTGCTATCTGGGCACCAGCTACGTCTGCAAGGACGGCCCAACTTATCGTTATGACCGTTATCTGCAGCTGCAGGCCAGTGGTTATCCAACATCGGTTGCGCTAGATCAGCAGCCGTGCTGATTCGTCAGCGCAGTGAACCTGGAGAGACGCCTATGCGCCCGACCATCATCGAGAAAACCGCGGCTGAACTGCGGCTCAAGCCCAACTGGGACGACAGTTTCAAGGCCCGCCAGGCCTTTTCCTGGCAGGCCCAGGCGGCAGGATTGGCCGGGCTGCCCAATGGCGGTCTGAACCTGGCATACGAAGCCGTCGACCGGCATGCCCAGGGACGGCACCGGCGCCACGTTGCGCTGCGTATTCTCGATCGCAATGGCGGCCATTGTTCAATCACCTATGCGCAGTTGAGCAGTCTGAGCAACCGCTTTGCCAATGTGTTGCAGGGGCTGGGTATTGGTGCCGGGGCACGTTTGTTCGTGCTCTGTGAGCGCGGCCTGGAGCTTTACCTGGGGGTGCTGGGCGGCTTGAAAAACGGTTGCGTGGTCTCTCCGATGTTCTGCGCCTTCGGCCCCGAGCCGCTGGAAACGCGCCTGCGCCTGGGCGAAGGCAGTGTCTTGCTGACCAGTGAGAGCCTCTATCGGCGCAAGATTGCTGGCATCCGCGAGCGCCTGCCAGCGCTCAAGCATGTGCTGTTGTATGACGAGAACGGCGCCACCAGCGCCCCACCTGAGGGCACCCTGAGTTTGCATAAACTGCTGGCCCAGGCTGCTGAAGACTTCAGTATTGCCCCAACCACGGCTGACAGCCCGGCCTTGCTGCACTTCACCAGCGGCACCACGGGCACGCCCAAGGGCGCCTTGCATGTGCACGGCGCGGTACTGACCCATTACGTCAGCGGCAAGTACGCCCTCGACCTGCATCCCAATGACATCTACTGGTGCAGCGCCGATCCCGGCTGGGTCACAGGCACCTCCTACGGTATTCTCGCGCCGCTGTTATTGGGTGTGACCAGCGTGGTCGACAGCGGCGAGTTCGATGCCGAGCGCTGGTACAGCATCCTCGAAAGAGAAAAAGTCAGCGTCTGGTACACCGCCCCCACCGCCATTCGCATGTTGATGAAGGCCGGCCCGGAGCTGGCCCAACGGCATAATTTCGCCCATTTGCGCTTTGTCGCCAGTGTCGGCGAGCCACTCAATCCGGAGGCTGTGTGGTGGGGCAAGGAGGTCCTCGGGCGGCCGATCCACGACAACTGGTGGCAGACCGAGACCGGCGGCATCATGATCGCCAATACCCTGGCCATGCCGATCAAGCCCGGCTCCATGGGCAAGCCGCTGCCAGGCGTCGAGGCGGCCATTGTCACTCGCGGCGAGGACGGCAGCCTGCAACTGCTGGCGGACGAGCAGGTCGGCGAACTGGCGTTGAAGCAACCCTGGCCGGCGCTGTTTCGCACCTACCTCGGCCAGGAAGAGCGCTACCGGCGCTGCTTCGTCGGTGACTGGTACCTGAGCGGCGACCTGGCCCGGCGCGATGCCGACGGTTACTACTGGTTCGTCGGCCGCGACGACGATGTAATCAAGTCGGCCGGCCATCTGATTGGCCCGTTTGAGGTGGAAAGTGCCCTGATGGAGCACCCTGCGGTGGCCGAAGCCGCGGTGATCGGCATCCCCGATACGCTGCTCGGTGAGCTGGTCAAGGCCTTCGTTTCGCTGAAGAGCGGCTTCGTCGCCAGCCAGGCGCTGCACGACGATCTGCTCGGTCATGCGCGCAAGCGTCTTGGCGCCGCAGTGGCGCCCAAGGCGCTGGCGTTCCTGCCGAGCCTGCCACGCACCCGCAGCGGCAAACTCATGCGCCGTCTGCTGAAAGCTCGCGAACTGGGCCTGCCTGAAGGCGATACCTCGACTCTGGAGAACCCGACATGAACGCGCCCGTGCCGTATGCGCGTGATTTCGCCCTGGTGTTGCTGCGCGACATGCTGCGCATCCGCCGGCTGGAGGAGCGCGCGGCCGAGTTGTATGGCCAAGCCAAGATCCGTGGTTTCCTGCACCTGTATATCGGCGAGGAGGCGGTGGCGGTCGGCGCCCTGCATGCCCTGGCGCCCGACGATGCAGTGCTCGCCACCTACCGCGAGCACGCCCATGCGCTGATCCAGGGCGTGCCGATGACTACGATCATGGCCGAGATGTACGGCAAGCAGGAAGGCTGCTCGCGCGGGCGCGGCGGCTCGATGCACCTGTTCGATGCCAAGACCCGCTTCTTCGGCGGCAACGCCATCGTTGCCGGCGGCCTGCCGTTGGCTGTCGGCCTGGCCCTGGCCGAACGCATGCAGGGTGGCACGCGGCTCTCCGCTTGCTTCTTCGGCGAAGGCGCGATGGCCGAAGGCGCCTTCCATGAGGCACTCAACCTGGCTGTGCTTTGGCAACTGCCGGTGTTGTTCTGCTGTGAGAACAATCTCTACGCCATGGGCACCGCCCTGGCCCGTTCGCAGTCGCAGACCGACCTGTGCGCCAAGGCTGGCGCCTATAAAATCACCACTCAGGCGGTGGATGGTATGGATGTGGTCGCTGTGCACCAGGCCACCCGCGTGGCGGTCGAGCAGGTGCGCGCCGGGCAGGGGCCGTATTTTCTCGAATACCAGACCTACCGCTTCCGCGCCCACTCGATGTTTGACCCGGAGTTGTACCGCGATAAAGCCGAAGTCGAGCAGTGGAAAGAGCGTGGGCCTATCCACAGTTACAGTGCGCGGCTAAAGGCCCAGGGTCTGCTGGACGAGCAGACCTTCCTGGCCATAGCTGCCGAGGTGGAGCAGGAGGTGGAAGCCGCGGTGGCCTATGCCGAGGCCGGCAGCCTGGAGCCGCTGGAAGACCTGTGCCGCGATGTTTACACAGCGGCGGCCGGAGTGGAGGACAGGCCATGAGCCAGCGCATAACCTACCGCGAAGCGCTGCGCGAAGCTTTGCGCGAGGCGCTACAGCGCGATCCGCGGGTGTTTCTGATGGGCGAAGACGTCGGCCGCTATGGCGGCACCTATGCGGTAACCAAAGGCTTGCTGGAGGAATTCGGCGAGCAACGAATCCGCGACACGCCCTTGTCAGAGCTCGGTTTTGTCGGTGCCGGCATCGGTGCGGCGCTAGGCGGCATGCGGCCAATTGTCGAGGTGATGACGGTGAACTTCAGCCTGCTCGCCCTCGACCCGATCATCAACACCGCCGCCACCCTGCGGCATATGTCCGGCGGCCAGTTCTCGGTACCGCTGGTATTGCGCATGGCCACTGGTGCCGGACGTCAGCTGGCAGCCCAGCATTCGCATAGCCTGGAGGGTTGGTTCGCGCATATTCCCGGCCTGAAGATCCTCGCCCCGGCGACCCTGGAGGATGCCCGCGGCATGCTCTGGCTGGCGCTGGAGGATCCCGATCCGGTGCTGATCTTCGAGCATGCCCAACTGTACAACCTGGAAGGCGAGCTGGATGAAAGCGCACCGCTGGACATCTGTTCGGCCAAGGTGCGCCGCGAAGGCCGCGACCTGACGCTGATCACCTACGGCGGCACCCTCGGCAAAGCCCTGGCGGCGGCTGAGCAACTGGCCGGGGAGGGCGTCGCCGCCGAGGTCATTGACCTGCGCGTACTGCGCCCGCTGGATGATGCGACCATTCTCGCCTCGCTGCGCAAGACCCGTCGCGTGCTGGTGGTCGACGAGGGCTGGCGCAGCGGCAGCCTGGCTGCCGAGATCATTACGCGGATTGTCGAGCAGGCCTTCTACGAGCTGGATGCGCCGCCGATGCGGGTATGCAGCGCCGAGGTGCCGATGCCCTACGCCAAACACCTGGAACACGCGGCGCTGCCGCAGGTACCGGCAATCGTCGCCGCAGCCCATGAGCTGTGCGGCTAGTTGCAGGGGCGGGGGAGACGCGCTCGCCCAGAATCGATTCGACAGGAGCGACACATGATCGATTTCAAACTGCCGTCCCTCGGCGCCGACATGGACGAGGGCACCCTGTTGGAGTGGCTGATCAAGCCTGGCGATACGGTCAAGCGCGGCCAGGTGGTTGCCGTGGTCGATACCGCCAAGGCTGCAGTCGAGGTGGAATGCTGGCAAGCAGGCCAAGTCTTCGAGTTACTGATTGAGCCTGGCGCCAAGGTGCCGGTGGGTACGCCGCTCGTCAGCTTGCTGCAAGCCGGGGAAAGTGCCAAAACCGCGCGCCACCGAGTGTCGCGCAAACCGCCTGCCGAGCAGGCAGCGCCAGCACCAGGCATGCCGTCCCAAGCAGTGCCAGCGACCAGCAGGCCACGGATTTCTCCGGCGGCGCGCAAGCGTGCCGGCGAACTGGGCCTTGACCCAGCCACGCTGACGGGCAGTGGGCCACATGGCGTGGTCACCCTGGAAGATGTCGAAGCCGCCAGCCAGACGTCGACGCCAGCCGAACGCGGGCCGACCGATCGTCAGGTCGCCATGCGTCAGGCCATCGGCGCGGCCATGAGCCGCTCCAAACGCGAGATTCCGCATTACTACCTCAGCCAAACCATCGCCCTGGGCCCGGCAATGAGCTGGCTGCAGGTGCGCAATGCCAACACCACGCCAGCGGATCGACTGTTGCCCGGCGTGCTGCTGCTCAAGGCAGTGGCGCTGGCGCTGCGCGAGTACCCGCAGCTCAATGGTTTCTGGCACGAGGGCGCCTTCCAACCGGCCGCTGACATCCACCTCGGCGTGGCCATTGCCCTGCGCCAGGGCGGCCTGATTGCGCCGGCGCTGCACGCGGTTGCCGACAAATCGCTGGAGCAATTGATGGGCGAACTCGCCGACCTGGTGCAGCGCACCCGCAGCGGCTCGTTGCGCAGCTCCGAGCTGAGCGATGCCAGCCTAACCGTCACCCAGCTCGGCGATCAGGGCGTGGACACGGTGTTCGGGGTGATATACCCGCCACAGGTGGCCCTGGTCGGTTTCGGCAGCATCGCCGAGCGGCCCTGGGTCGATGCGGGCAAGTTGTGCGTGATGCCCTGCGTGGTCGCTAGCCTGGCCGCCGATCACCGGGTCAGCGACGGTCACTATGGCGCACGCTTTCTCGGCGAAGTGCAACGCCTTCTGCAACGCCCCGACAGCCTCTGAGGAACATGACCATGGATCAACAACTGCTGCGCCAGCAGGTGCTCGAAGAGTTGCAGCATATCGCGCCGGAACTTGAGCCAGAGGCGTTACGCAGCGACCGGCCGCTGCGCAATGAGGTCGACCTCGACTCAATGGACTGGCTGCGTTTTCTCGGCGCTTTGCATCGGCGCCTGGGGGTGAATATTCCCGAAGCCGATTACCACAAACTGGACAGCCTCGATGCGCTGGTCGCGTATCTGCAGCCGCGGCTGGCCACTTCGTCGCACTGACGCAATGGCCGCAGCACCACTTGATCTGCATCAAACCGTCGTCCGCCATGGCTGACTAGGGTGATACCTCGTCTCTCGGACGACTCCCTCGCGGAGTCGGAGGAAGCCCTGCGCATGATTACTGACAACACGCCCCCTCAGCCCCTGCAAACTACTGCAGGGGCGCCAGCCAGGGGCTTTAACCGGGTGGTGGCCTGCATTGGCAGCGGTGAGCCGCTCAGCAGGGTGATCCTGCATGCCATTGCGATGGCCAATAGCCTGGCTGTTCCGCTGCTGTTGCTGCGGGTATTCGTCACTCGCCCAACCGGCGAGGAGTGTCAGGACCCGCTGGACTGGGAGATTCGGCGCCGCGAGGCCTTCGGCCAGGTCGAGCTTCTGGTCGAACAGTATCGTCACTTGTGTGCGCTTATCGAGGCCGAAGTTGTCGAGGGGCAGGCGGCCGAACAAATCAGCTTGTGGACGCAAAGGCACCCTAACGAACTGACTGTTCTGGGCACCCACGGTGAATGGCGGCCTGATGGCTGGGGACTCGGCGATACGGCGCGCGAGGTGGTGGATCATGCGCCGGGTTCACTGCTGTTAATCCCTTGCGCGGCACAAAATATGCCGCAAACAGGCTATCGCCGCTTACTGGTGCCGCTCGATGGTTCTTACCGGGCCGAAAGTGTCTTGCCCTTCGCCATGCACTTGGCCAAGGCGCAGCACGCCGAGCTGCTGCTGGTGCATGTAGTACCGCCGACAGCGTTGACCGAGGTAGGGCCGGCCGAGAGTGAGGACATCGAATTATGCGAACGCTTACTGCGGCGCAATCAACGGGTTGCCCAGCAGTACCTGGCGCGCTTGCAAAGCCGCGCCAGCGAACACGGCCTTGTAGTGCGCGCCAGTGTGCTCTGCGAGGACGTACGCAGCAGCCTGATGCGTATCGCTGCCCAGGAAAGCGTGGACCTGATTGTGCTTTCCGCGCACGGCTGCAGCGGACGTCTGGATATGCCCTATGGCAGCGTCACCAGCTTCCTCATGACCCATATCTGCCAACCCTTGCTGATCATGCGTCAGCAGCCCTCGTTCAACGCATTCGAGGATGACGGAGGCGGTCAGCTGGAACTGCGTTTCGCCTTGCCGAGGCCACGATGAGCCTGACTGAACCCAGCATCCCCAAGGGCCTGCTCGATAGGGTCGCCAGCCAGTTGCGCGAACGCCATCTGCTGGTCGCGGGCCAACCCGGTGATTTGCTGGTGTGGCTGCATATCAATAAGCTGGAGGCATGGCTGCAGGCTGCCCAGCGTCTCTGCCTCGATCCGCCAGCGGACGTCGCCAAAGCTGCTGAGTGGTTACTCGATAACGACTACCAGGTGCAGCGCGCAGCACGGCAAATAAGCCAAGACCTGCCACGCGACTTTTATCAGCGCCTGCCTTGCCTGACCAATCCGGGCGAGGAGGGCATTCCGCGGATTTTCGCCATTGCCCAGGGCTATCTGCACGCCTCGCGCCTGCAGTTGTCGCTGCCCAGTGCGGTGCAGTTCGTCAGCACCTACCAGGCCGACACGCCCTTGACCATCGCCGAGTTGTGGGCGTTCCCGACCATGCTGCGCCTGGCCTGCGTGGAAATTCTGGTCAGCGCATTCGGCCGTTTGTTGCCGCAGCTGCGCGCGCCTTTCGAGGCGACCCGACATTGTGTCGAGTTAGCTGCCTTCGATGACACCGAATGCGTGGCCCGCGCCCTGGCCAACCTGGGCATCATTGCGGCGATTCCCTGGAAGGACTTCTTCGAGCAAAGCAGTGGCGTCGAAGCGACCCTGCGCACCGACCCTGCGGGCGTCTATCCATATATGGACTTCGACACCCGTGACCGCTACCGCAAGGCACTGGAGGAGCTCGCAGCAGGCGCACAGCGCAGCGAGGCCGAAGTAGCCGAGCAGGTGCTGCAGCATGCCCTGGCCGGCAATCCGGCAGATGCCAGCGGGCATGTCGGTTACTGGCTGATCGGTCCGGGACGCGAGCAGTGTGAGACTGGTTTGGATTATCAGCCAAGCCTGGCCGCAGCCTGGCGGCGCTGGCTGTTTGGCCATGCCGGACAGTTCTATGCCGCTGCACTGAGCCTGGCCGGTGGCGTTGCCTTGCTGCTCCCGGCCTGGTATCTGGCACTGGTTGGTGCGAGCCCGACGACCTGGGTGCTGGGCATCATGCTGGCCGTGCTACCGGCCTCGGTACTGAGCATCACCCTGGTGCACTGGCTGGTCACCCTGAACCTGCCGCCACGGGTGCTGCCCAAGCTCGATTTCAGTAAGGCCATCGCCCACAACTGCGCCACGGCGGTGGTGGTACCGGTGCTGCTGGGCAGCACCGACGAGGCGATTGAGGTACTGGAACAGCTGGAAATGCACTACCTGGCCAACCCGGACCCGCTGCTGCGTTTCGTGCTGCTAAGCGATCATGCCGATGCACCTGCGCAGCGCATGCCGCACGATGCGGAGCTGGAGCAGCTGCTCGCCCAGGGTATTCGCCGGCTCAACCTGCGGCATGCCAACAACAATGGCGGAGCTTTCCACCTGCTGCAGCGCCCGCGCCTGTTCAACCCCGGCGAAGGCTGCTGGATGGGCTGGGAGCGCAAGCGCGGCAAACTCGAACAGTTCAATCACTACCTGCTGGGAGCAGAGGCGGGCGCCTTCAACCTGCATGAAGGTGACCCGGCGGGCTTAGCCGGCATCCGTTTTGTGGTGACGGTGGATGCCGATACCGGCTTGCCCGCGGGGACGGTCGCACGCCTCGTCGGCACCCTGGCCCATCCACTCAATGGCGCCGAGGTCGACCCCTTGAGTGGTCGGGTACTGCGTGGTTACACGGTATTGCAGCCGCGGGTGGAAATCGCCCCGGCACGCGGCAACCGCTCGCCGTTCGCAAGGCTGTATACCGGCGACACGGCCATTGATATCTATACCCGTGCGGTTTCCGACGTCTATCAGGACCTGTTCGGTTCCGGCATCTTTGTCGGTAAGGGCATCTATGAGGTCGCGCCTTTCCAGCGCAGCCTGGAAGGACGCATCCCGGAAAACAGCCTGGTCAGCCACGACCTGTTCGAAGGCATTCACGGCCGCGCCGGGCTGGTCAGCGATATCGTGCTCTACGAGGGTTTCCCCGCATCGTATCTCGACTACGCCCGGCGGCAGCATCGCTGGCTGCGCGGCGACTGGCAATTATTACCCTGGTTGCGACGCAAGGTGCCGGCCAGTGATGGCTCCAGGCTGAGCAATCGTTTGAGTGCGCTCGACTGCTGGAAGATTATCGACAACCTGCGGCGCAGCCTGATCCCGCTGTCATTGGTAGCGCTGGTGACTGCCGGCTGGCTGTGGTTGCCTGGTTCACCCTGGGTCTGGACCCTGCTGACAGTCGCTGCACCGGGTGCCTATCTGTTCACCGACTTGGTCACAGGCTTGGCCGCCGGGCGCCGGCGCGGCGCAGTCAAAGGCATGTTCAGACGCTTGCGTGACCATGCCGGGCGCTGGTTGCTGGCGCTGGTATTTCTGGTCAACGATGCGCTGATTGCACTCGACGCGCTGGGCCGCACCTTGTGGCGGCTGACGGTGTCGCGCCAACACCTGCTTGAATGGACCACTGCGGCGCACCAGGCACGGATGCTCGCCGAGCGCGGCTCGCGCGCTTATGTGTGGCAGCACATGTGGGCATCGCCGGCTTTTGCCATGCTGCTGAGCAGCCTACTGGTGCTATTCAATCCAGCTGCATTGCTACCCGCCGCACCCTTGCTGCTGCTCTGGCTGCTGGCCCCGGAAATCGCCCTGGCCATCGCCAGGCCACGCCAGCCTGCAGTGGTTGAATTGGATACGACCCAGCGCGCCTTTCTCCGTCAACTGGCGCGTCGTACCTGGCTATTCTTCGAAACCTTCGTTGGCCCCGACGACAACTGGCTGCCCCCGGATAATTATCAGGAAGAGCCCTACAGCGAGATCGCCCACCGCACCTCGCCGACCAATATTGGCATGCTGTTTCTGTCTACCCTTGCGGCCGCGGATCTGGGCTATATCGGCGCCAGTGACCTGTCTGCGCGCATCCGGCGCGGCCTGGATACCCTGCAACAACTCGAACGCTACCGTGGCCACTGGCTCAACTGGTACGACACACGGCTGTTGAGCCCGCTGGAGCCGCGCTACGTCTCGACCGTCGACAGCGGCAACCTGGCAGTCTGCTTGATGACCCTGCAGCGCGGCTGTCTCGAAATTGCCTCGGGTACGGCGCTGCGTGAGCAGTACTGGGTGGGCCTGGTGGACGCGGTCGAACTATTGCGCGCAGCCCTGAGCATGGTCGAGCATGCTGAAGTGAAGGAGCACGTGGCGGCTTTTGTCATCGCGTGCCAGCAAGTCAGTGACGATGCGCACCGCCTGGACGCGTTACAAGAGCGTGAAGCCGCCCTGCGTGTGGCGATAGCCCAGGCCATCACCCGCCAGCAGGGGCTGAGCGTGCAGCAACTCAAGGAGATCCAGTGCTGGCTTGAGCGCATTCATCATCACCTGCTCGATATGCGTCGTGACCGTGAGCGTTTACAGCCTTGGCAGAGCCTGCTGCAGGCGCCACTGCACGGGCGCAGGCAGCTGGTAGAACAACTCGACGCCTGCCTGCCAACCAACCTGAACATGAGCGAAGTTGCCACCGCCTGTGTCGAGGCCCAGGCCTTGCTGGCCAACTTCGTTGCCACCGACGAGGCTGATGAACACTGGCAGCTTGAGCTCAAACTGGCACTTGAAAATGGCTGCCAGGCGCAGCAATTGCTGCACCAGAGTCTGCTGGAGGCAGCAGCGCGGGCCGAGTCAATGGCCTTGGGCATGGATTTCCGGCCGCTCTACGATGAGCAATCACGGCTGTTTCACATTGGCTACAACCTGAGTGCCGATCGCCTCGACAATCATCATTACGACCTGCTGGCGAGCGAGGCCCGACTGGCCAGCTATTTCGCCATCATGAAAGGCGATGTGCCGTTGGAACACTGGTTCTTCCTTGGCCGCCCCCTGGCGCAGATGGCTGGCGGGTTGTCTTTGCTGTCCTGGAATGGCTCGATGTTCGAGTACCTGATGCCGCCATTACTGCTGCCCAGCCATGCCGGTTCGCTGCTGGGGCAAAGCGAGCGCGCCGCTGTCGAGATGCAGCGCCAGCATGGCCGTGAAAAAGGTGTGCCTTGGGGGATTTCCGAATCGGCTTTTGCCTCGCGCGACCCCGAGCACCGTTACCGTTACCGGGCATTCGGAGTGCCTGGGCTGGGCTTGCGCCGCGAGCAGGCGCATGACCTGGTAGTGGCGCCCTATGCGACGGCGTTGGCCCTGGCGGTCAACCCGGCTGCAGCACTGGATAATCTGCTGGAGCTGCAGCGGCTCGGCCTGATCGGCAGCTACGGACTCTACGAGGCGGCAGACTATAGCGTTGAGCGGGTTGCCAGTGGCCGGCGATTCACGATTGTGCGTGCGTTTATGGCCCATCACCAGGGCATGATCCTCGCGGCGCTGGACAACGCCCTCTGCGCCGATGTGCTGGTGCGGCGTTTTCGCGAAGAGCCGCGGGTGCGGATCATGGAGCTGTTGCTGCATGAGCGCATCCCGCAGGAACTGCCTGCACAAACCCAGCGCATCGAGGTGCGGCAAGTGCCGGCCAACGATCGGGTGGCACCACCACATGCCTGGGTGCCCAGGAATGCCGAGTTGTTCCCCCAGGTTCATGTACTCGGCAACGGCCGTCTGTGCTGTTGGATATCCACGGCCGGTGGCGGTGGGCTGGGCTGGCATCAGCATGCGCTGACCCGCTGGCAGGGTGATGCCACCCGCGATAGCCAGGGCTTGTGGATCTACCTGCGCGACGAGCAGAGCGGGGCGCTATGGTCGGCGGGCCGCCAGCCGACCGGCGTAATATCCGAGCATGAACAGGTGGTCTTCCATCCGCACATGGCGGAATTCCAGCGTTACGACCATGGCATCCGCCTGCGCATGGAAGTCGCCGTCGCCGCTGCCGACGACCTGGAAATTCGCCGCCTGACCCTGAGCAACGAGAGCGATCGACCGCGCACCCTGCAACTGACCAGCTATGGCGAAGTGGTGCTGGCGCCGCCGCTCGATGACGAGCGTCACCCTGCATTCAGCAAGCTGTTCGTCGGCAGCGAGTATCTCCCGCACCTGCACGCCTTGCTGTTTACCCGACGGGCGCGGCATCCCGGGGAAAAGCCGCCGCTGCTTGTGCATCGCGTAGTGATGGATGACCCGCGGATGGCATGCGTGACGTTTGACAGCGACCGCCAGAGTTTCCTCGGTCGGCACGGCGACGAGCGTCAGCCGCCGGGCGTCCTTCAAGGACTAGGGGGCAACAGCGGCTGGACGCTAGACCCAATAATGGCCCTGCAGGTGCGCGTGGTGCTCGAACCCGGCGAGCATCAGCAATTGGCTTTCCTCACCCTGGCTGGTGGCTCACGGCAGTCGCTACTTGAACACACCGAGCGCTACTCCACCCTGTCCGCGCTGGAGTGGGCCTTCGCCGATGCGGCCAGCGAGGCCAGTCGCGAAGCCCGCCAGCTGGAACTGGAGCCCGCCTGGCTGATGGAGTTGCAGCTGCTTGCATCCTTATTGCTGCATCCGCACCCAACCCTGCGCGGGGGAGCCGCGACCTTGCTGGCCAACCGCCTGGGTCAGCCACGACTGTGGGGCATGGGCATCTCCGGCGATCGGCCACTGCTGCTGTTGCGCATCGGTCATGGTCAGGAAACCGGTTTGCTGCGCACCCTGGTGCGCGGCCAGCGTTTCTGGCGGCGCCATGGCCTGCATGTCGATCTTCTGGTATTGCGCCTGGGGGCCTCCAGCTATGCCGAGCCGCTGCGCGAGCAGCTGCACGCACTGCTGCAGGACGTCGGGGGGCAGGAAGAGTTACCCCTGCACAGCGGCGGCGTGCACCTGCTGTTCGCCGATCAATTACCCGCCAGTGACATCGGCCTGCTCGAAAGTGCCGCGCGGGTAGTGCTTGACGAAGCTGCCGGCACGCTCGCCGAGCAACTGCAGGCGGCCATGTTGCCGCGCCCGTCGCCGCCGCCGTTCAGCGGCACAGGCTTGCCGTTACACGAGATCGACAGACCCTTGCAGCGCCCCAACGATCTACGTGAGGACAACGGGCTGGGCGGTTTCAGTGCCGATGGTCGTGAATACCTGATCCATCTTGAGGCGGATCAGCGCACCCCAGCACCCTGGTGCAACGTGCTGGCCAATCAGGGCTTCGGCAGCATTGTCAGCGAGGCTGGACTTGGTTTTAGCTGGGCGCTGAACAGCGGTGAAAATCGCCTGACGCCATGGAACAACGACCCATTGGCCGATGGTGCTGGCGAGGCGCTGTATCTGCGCGACGAGGAAACCGCAGCTGTCTGGACCACCACGCCATTGCCGGCAGGCCAGGGCCATGCCTGCCAGATTCGCCATGGCGCGGGTTACAGCAGCTGGCGGCGCAACAGTCAGGGGCTGGAGCAGGAGGTGCTGGTCTTCGTCGCCCTGGAGGACCCCGTGAAGATCATTCGCCTGCGCCTGCACAATGTCAGTACACGAGCGCGGCGGGTCACCGCTACTTATTACGCCGAATGGCTGCTCGGGGCGCTGCGCAGCACCGCGAGAACCCACGTGGTCTGTGAATACGAGCGCGACAGCCATTCACTACTGGCCCGCAACCCGTGGAACCCCGAGTTTGCCGAGCGTGTGGCATTTCTCAGTGCCAACCGTCCCCCTCACAGCCTGACCACCGACCGTCAGGATTTTCTCGGTATGGCCGGCCATCCGAGCAGTCCCGCCGGGCTACAACGCTGGGCGCTGGGCGGACGAATCGAACCTGGGGACGACCCCTGCGCCGCGTTTCAGGTGCACCTGGATATCGCCGTTGGTGCCACGGTCGAGGTGGTATTCCTGCTCGGTCAAGGCAGTGATCGCGAGCAGGCCATCGCATTGGCCCGCCACTGGCAGCAGGAGGGGCAGGTCGAGCTGGCCCTGACTCAGGTCACCCAGCACTGGGATCGCCTGCTGGGCAGCGTTCAGGTACAGACGCCCGACCCGGCCTTCGATTTGATGGTCAACCGCTGGCTGCTCTATCAGACCCTGGCCTCGCGCATTCTGGCCCGCGCCGGCTTCTATCAGGCCGGTGGCGCCATCGGCTACCGCGATCAGTTGCAGGACGTGCTGGCCCTGCTGCACGCTGAACCGCAACGCGCCCGCGCGCATATCCTCGCCTGCGCCGCTCACCAGTTCGAGGAGGGCGATGTGCTGCACTGGTGGCACCCACCGCTGGATCGTGGCGTGCGCACGCGGTGTTCGGATGACTTGCTGTGGCTGCCGTACGTCACCAGCCAGTACGTCGAGGCGACCGGTGACCAGAGCATTCTTGACGAGCAGCTGGCCTTCCTCCAGGCGCCGCCCCTGGCCGCCGACGAACATGATCGCTATGCGCGTTACCTGCCTGGCAGCCAGCTTTATTCGCTCTACGAACACTGCAAGCGGGCGATGCAGCACGGCAACACCCGCGGCAGCCATGGCCTGCCGTTGATCGGCGGCGGCGACTGGAACGACGGCATGGATCGCCTCGGGCGCGAGGGCCGTGGCGAAAGTGTCTGGCTCGGCTGGTTCACGGTAGCGACGATGAAAGGCTTTGCCGGTCTTGCTGAACGACAGGCCTGCTTCGACGAGCAGATCTACTGGATCAAATCGGCTCAGGCGCTGACACAGCAGATCAACCAGGTGGCCTGGGACGGCAACTGGTACCTGCGCGCCCTGGATGACGACGGCCAGCCCCTGGGCAGCCACACGGACGATGAGTGCAAAATCGACTCGATCTCGCAATCCTGGGCGGTGCTATCCGGCGGGCATGCCAACCCAAGAGCCAGGCGTGCCGTCGAACACGCCGCCGCCGAGTTGATCAGTGAACAGCAGCGGCTGATTCGTCTGCTGTGGCCACCGTTTGCCAATACCCGCCGGGAACCTGGCTACATCAAGGCCTACCCACCCGGTATCCGCGAAAATGGTGGCCAGTACAGCCATGCTGCCGCCTGGCTGGGCATGGCCTTTGCGGAACTGGGAGATGCAGCAGGCGCCTGGCAGGTTTTTCAGTTAATGAACCCGATCCACCAGGCAGACAGCCCCGAACGGCTGACACGTTACCGGGTCGAGCCTTATGTACTGGCGGCCGATATTGCCAGCGTCGCCCCCCATTGCGGGCGCGGTGGCTGGACCTGGTACAGCGGCTCGGCAGCCTGGACCTGGCGACTGGGTGTGGAATCAATCCTCGGCCTGCGCCTGCGTGAAGGCCGGCTCTCGATCTCACCTTGCCTGCCGCCAGGCTGGCCAGGTTTCAGCGCGCAGATCCAGGGCGCACAGGGGGCGCTGCGCATCGTTGTGGAGAAAATTATCACCAGCGAGACCCAGACCGCGTGGCCGCGCATGACCCTCAATGGCCAACCGCTGCTGGAGGAAACAGTGGCGTTCCCCCGCGATGGCTCCACGGCTGAGGTCAGGGTCTGGCTGTACTAGCCGCTTAGGGGCCGCGTCGATGAGCGCAGTGATACCCATCACCGCGACTATCAACTTGGCTGCGGCGCAAGGTCACCATGCCTGCGGACGGGTATAGCCGCGTGTGCGCTTATGGGTTGATCGTCGATGGGTATCGGCCCGCCACATCCTACAAGGTTGGCTGGCTCAGTCGCGTTGCCAGTGGATGCTGACGTGGGTTTGCTCATCGTCGTAATGGTATTTGGTCTGGCCTTTGTAGGCGGAGTCCAGGGCATGACCGATGCGATTGGCCAGGTGGATACCGGTGGTGGTGACTTGCACGACGTCATCCTGGGCGGTGATTTCGAGAAGCCTTTCCATGGCGTGCTCGGCCTTTTCCAGCGTTTCGGTGTTGTGGACCAGGTTGATGATTTCGTCGTGATGGGCCTTCATAAACGCCCCTGACAGGGTCAGGGTTCCCGCCGGAGACTTGTCTTCAATACGCTGGCAGGCCGGACAGACAACCGACCTTACATCAGCCGGAAGGCTGGTTTGTGGCGTTTGCCAGGCCCAGCTGCCGGCCTGATAAAGTACGCTGCACTTGGGACAGAGTGCGGTGCCACCACTGCGCGGGTTAAGGGTTGGATCGTGGCGGCTGGGGTTGAACAGTTTGTTCTTCTGACTCTGCTGATACTTATCCATGACATTCTCCGCGGTGCGCAAGCAGTGGGTTGAGGGCAGCTTGAAAGCCATGCCAGGCTAACTAAGCAAGCGCCTGCTACCTGTTTGCACTGGTTTGCGCTTATGCACGTTGATGTACATCAACGCAGCTCGCGGATCGCGCGACCGTACCGGCAGCACTGACAGGCGGTGCATTGCACCGCCACTAAGAGCGCAACCCAGCGTGCAACTCGTCAGCCGCCGTGGCGCAGCACCTCGATGCGAAATGCCTGCTCGTAAGGCGGCACGTTGCATTCGATGATGTCGCCCGGGGCGATCTGCAGGCGCACGCCGACGATATCGGCATGCACCGGCTGGGTGCAGACGCAGCGATCGACCAGCACCGCCGTGCGTACTCGCTGGGCACCGAGACGCGACAGGTAGGCGCAGGTGCGCAACAACGAGTGGCCTTCATAGAGCACGTCATCGACTACCAGCAGGGTGGTGGTGGACAGGTCCAGCGCGGCCAGTTCGGGACTTTCGGTCAGCGCCGTTTGCGTATGCAGCAGGCTCAGGTCATCGGCGTAGCGTTTGACCTTGAGTCCATACAGGGGCAATGCAGCTTGCCCGGTGAGCTGCGCCAGCTGCTGTTGCAGCAGGCGCGCCAGTGGCTCGCCACGGCGCAGAATGCCTACCAGCGCGCTCTGGGGCGGCAGCAGGGCTGCGGCCTGACGCGCCATGCGGTGGACGATGGTCTCCAGTTCTGTACTGTCGTACAGGCACAGTCGCTGCCCGACGGTTTTTTTCTGCATAAGGTTTGCCTCCATCCGCACGCTAGGTCGAGAGCGGCCGCAGCGCCGGGAACTCCTCGGGGGTCAGGGTTTCCTTTTCCAACAACAACTGGGCACCTTGTTCCAGTTCGGCCCGCCGGCTCTGCAACAGGGCCTTGGCCCGTGTATAGGCGTCATCGATCAGGGCCCTGACACTCAGGTCGACCTCACGCGCGGTCTCTTCCGAGTAGTCCTTCTCGCGTAAGCTGATTGCCTGCTCGCCCAGGTAACTGGCGCTTTGGCGCTCCAGCACGGCTTGGCCGAGTTCGGTCGTCATGCCGAAGCGGGTGACGATCTGCCGGGCGATATCGGTGACCTTGGCCAGGTCGTCGGCGGCGCCGGTGGAAATTTCGTTGAAGATCAGGTCCTCTGCGGCGCGCCCGGCGAGCAGCACCACCATGCGGTCTTTCAGCTCTGCCAGGGTGATCAGAAAGCGATCCTCGGTAGGCCGCTGCAGGGTATAGCCGAGCGCGCCGACCGAGCGCGGGATGATCGAGACCTTGTGCACCGGATCCATGCCCACCAGGCTGGCTGCGGCCAGGGCGTGGCCCATTTCATGATGGGCCACCACCTCGCGTTCATGGGGTTGGAGCAAACGTCCGCGGCGTTCACTGCCGATCACAATACGCTCCACCGCGGCGGTGAAGTCGAGCATGCTCACCGCGTCGGCGCCACGGCGGGTGGCGAGAATCGCGGCTTCGTTGACCAGGTTGGCCAGGTCGGCACCGGAGAACCCGGTGGTAATCCCGGCGATGCGCTCCAGGTCGAGGTCGCCGGTGGCGCGGATGCGCTTGGCATGCACCTTGAGAATCGCCACCCGGCCGCCTCGATCGGGGCGGTCGATGACGATCTGGCGGTCAAAACGGCCGGCGCGCAGCAGGGCCGGGTCAAGGATCTCGGGGCGGTTGGTGGCGGCCAGCAGGACAACACCTTCGCGGGTATCGAAGCCGTCCAGTTCGGCCAGCAGCTGGTTGAGGGTTTGCTCCTTCTCGTCGTTGCCACCGAAGGCGCCAACCCCGCGGGCCTTGCCCAAAGCATCCAGTTCGTCGATGAAAATGATGCAGGGCGCAGCTTTGCGCGCCTGCTCGAACAGGTCGCGCACCCGTGCGGCGCCAACGCCGACGAACATCTCGACGAACTCCGAACCGGAAATGGAAAAAAACGGCACGTTGGCCTCGCCGGCCACCGCCTTGGCCACCAGGGTCTTGCCGGTGCCCGGGGGGCCAACCAGCAGAATGCCCTTGGGAATCCGTGCGCCGAGGCGGCTGTACTTGGGCTGGTCCTTGAGAAAGGACACCACCTCGAGCAGCTCGGCCTTGGCTTCGTCGATACCCGCCACATCATCGAAGGTCACCCCGGTATCGCGTTGGACGAATACCTTGGCCTTGGACTTGCCAACATTGACCATGCCGCCAAAGCCCTGTTTCTCGGCCAGACGCCGAAACAGGAACGACCAGAGGGCGAAGATCAGGATAAAGGGCAGCAGCCAGCTCAGCAGAGTGTTGATCGGCCCGCCCTGACGAGTCCCGCTGAAGGTCACTTGTGACTGTGCCAGGGCCTCGGCCAGATCGGGCTCAACCCGCACAGTGACAAACTGACTACGATTATTGATCGGTTCCTTGAGCTTGCCGGTAATTTGCTCCTGCTCGATGCGCAGATCGCTCAGTTTTTCCTCCTTGAGCAGGCGCATGAAATCGCTGTAGGGCAGGGGCTCGACCACACTGCGTGCCCCCCACCAATTCTGAAACACCAAGAGCAGGCTGAAGGCGACGAGGAAGAACCAGAGGTTCCATTGATGCTGCTTTTCCATAAGGCCGGCTCTCGGTGGAATGGTCCAACGTTATGTGTAACCGCTGCGGCCGGAGGCTGTATTGATACCCATCAACGCGCTAGCAGTTATGCCAGTCGCCGCAAGACTTAAAAGAGGATAGAGCAGCTTGGCAGCTAGTTATGTTTAGGGTGCCTGTTTAGCCAGATCACTGCCGGCATACAAGCTGTCGTGACCAGACAGGGTCATAACAATGCGCTGGCAATAGAGAAGTAGATCAGCACTGACAACAGATCCTGAATCACCGTGGCCAGTGGCCCGCTGCCAAATGCAGGGTCGAGGGATAGGCTGTTCAACAGCCAGGGTAAACTCATTGCTGCCACGGTTGCCGTGGCGCAGCTGGCGAATACCGATAGCCCAATACACAGGGCGATCTCGGCGCTTCCCCAACGCCACCACACCACTGGCCCTGCGACCAGGGCCAGTGCCAAGCCAATTGCCAAGCCCACCAGCAGTTCGCGGCCAACCATCTGGCGCATCGTGACCCCGACCGAAAGACCGCGTACAACCACGGTTTCAGTCTGGGTGCCAACCGCATCGGCGAGGTAGACGATTCCGGGGATGAAGAAAGCCAGGATGATCTGGTGCTGCAATTGCGCCTCGTATTGGCCAACGAAATCCGCCGCCAGTAGTGCACCGAAAAGCCCCACCAACAACCACGGAATGCGATGCCGAAAGCGCCGCCGCACTGGCTCTTCGCTGCTGCTACGCGCTGCCTCTGCTCCCTTGGTAAAGCCCCCGAGGCGCGACAAGTCTTCCTCATGCTCGCAGAGCAGAACCGCGAGCAGGCGGTGGGGCGGTATCACCCCGACCAGACAGCCTTGCGCATCGACCACAGGCAAGGCCGACTCCCCTTGACTCACGGCACGCCAGGCGGCAATTTCCTGATCCACGCCCGGCGCAACTATTGGTGCCTGAGCGTCCATCAACTCAGCGAGAGTAATCTGCGCTGGGGCGCTGAGTAGGTCTTCGATCCTCACCAGGCCAAGGAAGTGTTGACCTTCGCAAACCATGATGTGGCTTGCGCAGTCGTAACGCTGACCGATCATCTCCAGGCGTACTGCGTCGACTCTGCGGTCCGGGGTAAACAGCGGGAATCGAGTGGTGGCGTGCTGCGCTGCCGTTTCGAAATGGGTGTGGTCAGTGGTCTCTTGCGACATGCGGGCAGCCTCCTGTTAAGGATCACGCCGCATGGGTACGACTGGCCAATGAGGCACGGATGCCTGAACTATAGCTCTACCTGTTCGGCACGGAACGAGGCCTGCCGCGTATCCATCCTGTTCAAGAGCACTGGGCAGCAACGGGGCAGGGCGCTAACCAGCCTCAGGCAGCAGGTGTTAATCCTTGATCCGCAGGTTTTTAACCGAATGCGCGCGCTGCTCATCGAGCGAGTTGTAGTAGGTATTCTGTGTAGTGCTCAGGCTGTTGTGCCGCAGGTCGGCCTGTAGATCCTTCATGTCCCGGCGCGGCGCATCAAAAGTCGCCGAGGTATGGCGTAGCCAGTGCAGCGAGGCCGAGCGCAAATGGTCGACTTCGTCGTCACTCCAGCCTTCGCCGACCATCCGTTGCAGGGCTCGATCAAAGACCTGCTGCAGCAGCAGGCGCAGGTGGCGATCGGAAAGACCCGCACGGCCTTTAAGGGTCGATAACAGTGGCTGGGTTTCATGGGCTGAGGGCAGGGCAGAGAGCCCCAGATAACGCCGGTAGCGTGTCAGATACGTCTGGATATAGTCATCGCGCACGCTGATCTTGGCGGCTTTGTTACCCTTGCCGACCACGTGAAACCACCAATTACCGGCGGTATCCCGGCGGAAATCGCCCATGGTCGGCTCCCAGTTGTCACGACCGACCAGGTCGGAGACTCGCAAGTACATGGCAAACAGGGTGGTCAGGATGAACAGCGTGCGTTCGTGCAATTCATCTTCGTCAGCCATTTCTTCAGCAGTTTCAATCACATAGCCCCATTGCAGCGGGTTGAGCGAGCGACCAGCAACGTCCAGCGTATTGCGCTGTTTGTAGATGGACTTTTGTTTGACCGCACGAAATGGATTGACCTCAGTCAGGCCTTCATCGATTGCATGCTGGAAAAAGCTACCGCACACAGCAAATACCTGGGCCACCGAGCCTTGGGACATCTTGTACGGGCGGTTAGTGATGTCCTGCAGGCCGGTTTCAGCAAGCGATCGGCTGCGTTTGGGCAAGGTAACGCTGAATGGTCGCCAGGCTTCATTGACCTGATAGCTATCGGACTCAAGTTTCTTGCGGCCGCCAATCCGTACAAACCGCGATTTGACCATCGGCCCAACCCAGTCCTTTGGCGGGCGCAGGCAAAATTCCATGAATGCTTCGGCATCACGGCGGCGTAATTCGAGCAGCGGCTTGTTCGCGATGAGCAATGCCCACAACAACAGGCGCTCGACGTGGGTACGGTAAGAATTGAAGGTGGTGTCGTTGCCGGCGTATGACTTCAGAAAGCCTCGAACCGCTTGATAGCCATCAAGCGCATTCAGTTCAGCCGCGAAGCTGGCCAGGTAATCGCGGACTATCGGTAACTCTTCGCTGAGCTGCTGAAAGTTCAGCTCCTGGAAGCGACCATAGGTCTCGAACAACGGGCACGGGGCTGTGGGCATAAAAAAACACTCGAGCGTGGACGTATCTATAAAAGCGGCCAAGCGACAGCCGCAGGCAGTAAAAACGCAGTATATACAATATCCGGGTCTGGTGATTATCGGATATTACATATGGGTAAAGCGCCTCCTGGTGCCTGTACCCGATGAATCCTCCTGCCTGACTCGACCTCAGAGATAACGGCTCACCTCGATCAGATTGCCGTCAGCCACCGACTCGATTGGACCAACTGCACCGCTGCGTTTTACCGGGCCTTGCTCGACGGCAACGCCTTGTTCAGCCAAATGCTTGAGCACTGCATCGATCGACCAGTTTGTGATCAGGCACAGGTCAATTGCCCCCGTGCGGGGAATATCGGCAACGGTCAATACCAGGTGGTCCAGGCGTTCGATCATGCTCAATCCCGATCCAGCAAGTGGAATCGCGGCAGCGAGAAACGCCAGCGAATGGCCGCCAGGCGGATAAACAACACGGTGAGCATGGCCACACTGGTGTCCAGCCAATGTGGCGTATCCAGCGCACGCAGGCCGATAAACACCAAGGCGCCGGCAATACAGGCGGTGGCGTAGATTTCCTTCTGGAAGATCAGCGGGATTTCATTGCAGATCACGTCACGCATGACACCACCGGCGACGCCCGTCATAACACCCATGATCACCGCGGTACTCAGCGGCACGTTGTGCTGCAAGGCGACCTCTGTGCCGATCACGGTGAACACCGCCAAGCCGAAGGCATCGGCGATCAGCAACCCCTTCTCATGGATAGGCTGGGTAAAGCGCACCCATACCACGGTGCCGATAGCCGCCAGGGATGCGATGACGATATAGATGTCGTCACGTATCCAGCTAACCGGGTGATTGTCGAGAATCAGATCGCGCAAGGTTCCACCACCCAGCGCAGTGATGACGGCAATCACCAGCACGCCGAACAG
The DNA here is from genome assembly GCA_030656145.1 of Pseudomonas sp. GTDB lineage: Bacteria > Pseudomonadota > Gammaproteobacteria > Pseudomonadales > Pseudomonadaceae > Aquipseudomonas. Next base: position 10,750 of record JAUSOF010000033.1, on the reverse strand, counting down.
ATCCATGGATTTACGACCGGCCATCAAGGCACCGGTGATGGCGAATACGGCTACACCGAACAGGTCGGCCAGGTAGAAAAGTTGTGGCATGGCGGTTTCAGGAGGTCACAGGGGCGCGCATGGTAACAAACTCCTCGGCAGCCGTCGGGTGCACGCCAATGGTCTCGTCGAAAATCTGTTTGGTCGCTCCAGCCTTCAATGCCACAGCAAGACCCTGAACGATTTCTCCTGCTTCGGGGCCGACCATATGGCAACCCAATACACGGTCGCTGTCTGCATCCACAACCAGTTTCATCAAGGTGCGCTCCTGGCTTTCCGTCATGGTCAGTTTCATGGGTTTGAAACGGCTCTCATAGACGTCGACCCGATAGCCCTGCGCCCTCGCCTGTTCTTCGCTAAGGCCGACGGTGCCGATATTCGGCAGACTGAAAACCGCGGTTGGAATTGTCTGGTAGTCGACCTTGCGGTACTCCTCGGGCTTGAACAGTCGGCGCGCCACGGCCATGCCTTCAGCCAGCGCCACTGGCGTCAGCTGTACTCGGCCGATCACATCGCCCAGCGCCAGAATCGATGGCTCCGTGGTCTGATACTGCTCGTCGACCTTGATATAGCCCCGCTCATCAAGCTCGACCCCGGTATTTTCCAAGCCCAGGTTATCCAGCATCGGACGCCGGCCGGTGGCATAGAAAATACAGTCCGCCTGCAACTGGCGACCGTCTTTGAGGGTTGCGAGCAAGCTGCCATTTGGCTGTTTATCGATGCGCTCGATATCGCTGTTGAACTGCAGATCCAGGCCACGCTTGCTCAGCTCTTCGTGCAGGTGCCTGCGCACTGCACCGTCAAACCCGCGCAGGAACAAATCACCACGGTACAGCAGCGATGTCTGGGCACCGAGGCCATGGAAAATAGAGGCAAACTCCACGGCAATATAGCCACCGCCGACTACCAGCACGCGCTTGGGCAGTTGCTCGAGAAAGAACACTTCATTCGAGCCAATGGCATGTTCATGCCCTGGGATTTCCGGGATATGCGGCCAGCCACCGGTGGCGATGAGGATGTGTTTGGCGCTATAGCGCTGCCCACCCAACTCGACGCTGTGCGCATCGAGCAGGCGCGCATGGCCCTCAAGCAGGGTTACGCCGCTGTTTACCAGCAGATTGCGGTAGATCCCATTGAGGCGCTCGATTTCACGGTTCTTGTTGGCGATCAAGGTGGGCCAATCGAACGTTGCTTTAGCCGACAGCGACCAACCAAAACCCTGCGCCTGCTGGAAGTCTTCAGCAAAGTGCGCGCCATAGACCATTAATTTTTTCGGCACACAACCGACGTTGACGCAGGTGCCACCCAAGTAACGGCTTTCTGCTACGGCCACGCGGGCACCATAGCCGGCGGCAAAGCGCGCAGCACGCACACCACCGGAACCGGCGCCGATTACAAACAGGTCGAAGTCATAGGTCATGGTCAGTCTCCTTGGCAGGCCGCAAGCATAACCCAGTTGTACCTCGTCCCTGTGTTAGGCCTAAGCTTGAAACATCGCCAAGAGGAGAAACGCCATGCGCCCTACCCTTACCCATTTGGCTTTGCATGTGCCGGACCTGGATGCCTGCGTGGCCTTCTATTCCGAGTTCTGCGGCATGCAGGTTGTCCACCAGCGTGCGGGCAAGGGTTCACGTATTGTCTGGATGGCCGAGCCCGGCAAAGAACACACCTTCATCTTCGTGATCATGCCCGGCGGTCAGGACCGGCAGCTGGCCGCAGACGATTACAGCCATTTCGGCTTTGCCGTGGACAGCCGTGAGCAGGTCGACAGGGTCGCAGCCCAGGCGCACAAGGCTGGCTGCCTGATCTGGGCACCACGCGACGAGCCCTACCCTGTCGGCTATTACTGCGGATTGCGTGATCCTGCCGGCAACTTTGTCGAGTTCAGCTACGGCCAACCACTGGGCCCGGGGGCGGAGGCGATGCCGATCCCCTGACGTAAAAAAGCCACCCGAGGGTGGCTTGTACACTGCACTACTGGCTCATGAAACCTTGCCGGCCTTGTAGAAATTCTCGAAACAGAAATTGGTCGCGTCGATATAGCCTTCCGCGCCGCCGCAGTCGAAGCGCTGCCCCTTGAACTTATAGGCCAACACACAGCCGTTCTGGGCCTGCTTCATCAGCGCATCGGTGATCTGGATTTCACCGCCCTTGCCCGGCGGAGTGTCTTTGATGATGTCAAAGATATCCGGGGTGAGGATGTAACGACCGATGATTGCCAGATTGGACGGCGCATCTTCGGGCTTGGGCTTTTCGACCATGCTGTTTACCCGGTAGATGTCGTCGCGAATCATCTCGCCCGCGATTACGCCGTATTTGTGGGTCTCCTCCGGCGGCACTTCCTGGATGGCGACAATCGAACAGCGGAACTGGTTGTACAGTTTGACCATTTGGGTCAATACGCCGTCGCCTTCCAGGTTCAGGCACAAGTCATCGGCCAGTACCACGGCAAATGCCTCATCGCCGATCAATGGCTGCGCGGTGAGAATCGCATGACCGAGGCCTTTCATTTCAACTTGGCGGGTATACGCGAAGGTGCACTCGTTGATCAGGCGCCGGATGCCGGTCAGGTATTTTTCCTTGTCGGTATCGCGGATTTGTTGTTCAAGTTCGTAGCTGATGTCGAAGTGATCTTCCAGTGAACGCTTGCCACGGCCGGTGACCATGGCGATCTCCGTCAGCCCAGCTTCAAGCGCCTCTTCGACGCCATACTGGATCAGTGGCTTGTTCACTATCGGCAACATTTCCTTGGGCATGGCCTTGGTTGCAGGTAGAAAGCGCGTGCCGTAACCGGCGGCTGGGAACAAGCATTTCTTGATCATGGGACTCCTTGAAAGTGGACAAATACAAAATAAGTCTATCAGGCTGCTCTAAGAGGCTGTGAAATAATCCCACCTGTTGCGGCTATCTCGGCGCGTGGGCTGCAGAATCTGGCAGGGTCATTTGGCTCCGCCTCTGCACACAGAACGCCTTGCAGCTGCCGAATCTACACAGCCGTAAAGATGTGCATCTGCTCTGTCAGAGCATCAATTAGTCGCTGTCAGGGTAGGGGAAAAATTGTCTGGCGAGCTGCGCTGGATCATCGAAATGACCATTGATTCAACCTGGCCAATTGGTGCCCACAGATAACCTTTTGCACGGCGTGTAGCGTTCTACGCCCTCCTGATCGGGGTCTGCAGCCAGCCCCGCACGCTGTAGGGCTGGCTGACATTTATACTTCACGCGCTCAGGATAATGCGTTCAATTGCTTGAGCAAGGCATCCTGCAAGTCATGAAGTGTGCCTAGCATTGCCTGTACCTGCGCGCCTCGCCCCTTGGCATGCAGCTCGCAGAGGTCGCTGGTCAAGGTATAAATCTGCGCATGCAACTCGGTGATAGCCGCAAACGATGGATGCGTGAGATGACAATCATGGCCGTCGCCTTGCAACCACTGCGCGAAGTAACTCTGCTGCCTGTCCAGTGACGGAGGGGTTGCACGTTCACCCTTGATGTAGTTATCCGTCGACTTGAACCAGGCGCGCAGTTCAACACGAGCAATCAGTCGCGATAAATCTTCTTCGCTTGCCAATGGCAGATTGCACCAACCCGAGCGCTGCCACCAGGTCGCCACCCAACTGGGCAGTTCATCTGCCGGCATCGGTGGGGCGATGCCGAACCCTTGGGCTTGCTCGCAACCCAGTTGCAACAACAGGGCGCCATGCTCTGGGCTTTCAACCCCCTCGGCAATGACCTTGAGGCGGAAGGCGCTGGCCAGACCCACCACGCCCTTGAGAATCGACAAGTCATCCGGGTCGTCAAGCATGCCCAGGACGAAGCTCTGGTCGATTTTTAGCATGGCCACCGGCAGATGCTTCAGGTAGGTGAGTGAGGAATAACCTGTTCCAAAATCATCCAGTGCGAACATCACCCCAAACCCGCGGCACGCCTCGATCACCTGAAATACGTGGGCGACATCTTCCAATGCGCTGGTTTCCAGAATCTCCAACTGCAGGCGCGAAGGGCTGACTCGCGGGTGCGCCTGAAGAATGGCGCGCAGACGCTCGACAAAGTTCTTCTGCTGCAACTGGCGAGCACCAATATTGACACTGACTTCCATGTCCAGCCCGACCTTGAGCCACGCTTCCATCTGGCTCAGGGCTTGGTTGATGGCCCACTCACCGATCTCGATCGCCAGTAGATGATCCTCAATCACCGGTAAAAATACCGCAGGAGCCAGCAGCCCACGTTGAGGATGTAGCCAGCGGATCAGCGCCTCGACACCGATAACCTCGCCGGTGCGCATATTCACCTTGGGTTGGTAATGCAGGACGAACTCGCGTTCGGCCAGTGCCAGGCGAATGTGCTCCAGGCTCTCGTGGTGGCCACGCACACAGCGATCCTGCTCGACATCGAAGAAGTGCAGGCGGTTCTTGCCCGACAGCTTGGCCTGATACATGGCCTGATCCGCTTGACGCAGCAGCTGATCGGCGTCGACCTCTTCCTGTTGCGGACAGAAGGTAACGCCCATGCTGGCAGACACCTGCAAGGTAAGATCGCCCACATGTACCACTTGTGCCGCCGCAGCGAGCAGCCGGCTGAGCATCGGCATACTGGTAGCTACATCCGGCAGATCGACCAACACCGCAACGAATTCGTCGCCGCCAATTCGAGCGAGGGTGTCGCACTCGCGCAGGGCCTGTTTCATGGTGGCCGACAGGGCAATCAGCAACTTGTCGCCAGCCTCATGGCCGTGCGTGTCATTGATTGCCTTGAAACCGTCGAGGTCCAGGTAAACCACCTCCAGCAGCTGTCCTCGCCGCTGGGCCTGAACAATGGCATGTCGCAAGCGGTCGGCCAAGAGCACGCGGTTGGGCAACGAGGTCAGCGCATCGTAGTGTGCGATATGTTCGAGCCGGCTCTGGTGCGCCTTGATTTCGGTGATGTCAGAGAACAGCGCAACGTACTGTACAACGTCACCGCTGGAGTCGCGCACGCTACTGATTGTTTGCATCTCGGCATATATTTCGCCATTTTTACGCCGGTTCCAGATCTCACCGTACCAGTGGCCTTTCTGGTTCAAGCTCTGCCACATGGTCTCGTAAAATTCGCCTGTATGACGGCCCGAACTGAGAAAGTGCGGGGTTTTCCCTACGGCTTCCTCGCGGCTATAGCCGGTAATCCGGGTAAACGCGGCATTTACATTAATGATGCTGCCATCGGCTGCGGTAATCATGATGCCTTCACGCGAATGCGAGAACACGCTGGCCGCAAGCTGGAGTTTTTCTTCGGCTTGTTTACGCTTGGAGATATCACGCAGAAACACAAAAACCTGCCCGCCGGCTGCATCGCGAAACGTGCTGCTGACCTCGACCTGCCAAATGGATCCGTCCTTACGACGATGCACGGACTCGAACTGCCCGTGACCGGTTTCTATCAGGCTGAGCGTTTGTTGCGCCGAGGCGGCGGCGCATTCGCTCTGCTCCAGGTCGATGATGTTCATCTTCAGCAGTTCTTCGCGGGTATAACCCGAAAGTTCGCAGTACGCCGGATTCACATCGAGGATATTGCCGTGGATATCGACGCGCCAAAAGCCGTCGAGGGTCGCGTCCAGAATACTCTGCAGCGCCTGATAGCTCTCCTGCAACGCATCTTCTACAGACTTGCGCGCACTGAAGTCACTCACAACAAGGCGCAGGGCCGGCGCACCGTTTTCATCTTCTGATTTGGTGGCATCCAGGTGCGCCCACAGTGGCGCGCCACTGCTTTTGACCATGCGTAGTTCGCACGTCTGTGGTTCGCCTGTGGCAATCAGCTGTTTTCGCAGCTGGTAGAAAATGTCCTGATCGTCGCGAAAAATGAAACGCGTGATCGGATGCTTGATCAGGTCTGCACGCACCACGTTCAATAGATGCGTAGACGTAAGATTGGCCTGAAGAATAGTCCCTTGCACACTGAGGGTCAGGTAGCCCACCGGAGCCAGGTCATAAAGATCGAAATAGCGCTCTTTGGCATCCTCGATCTTTGCCTGTGCCTGGCGTAACTCCTCGTTCTGCATCTCCAGTTCGATCTGGTGCACACGTAACTCATGCAGAGCCTGCTGTACCGCTTCTGCAGACATGTGTTGCACCTGATCTTGCGGTGCCTCCCTCTGATCGCCGATTATTTCTTCCGCCATTTGCCGCAGCAACGTCCCCGCACCCACCAGCGTGGACATTTTTTCCTGTCGCGTATCCTTGTCTTTCATCAGCAGCCCTTACTCAGCCTGGATGTGTGGGTTTGGCCTTACGCATACTAGGAACCCGGGAAACAGCGCTCACCATGACGCTGAGTATGTCCACAACCGCGAGTCCTAATGCTGCTGATCAGTAACTTCAACCACTGCGCCCGTGATGCCGATGATCACGCCTGCATCATCGCGCAGCGGTTCAACGGTCAAGTCACAGGGGGCCGTCTCGCCATAGATATTGGTCTGAACCCGCAGCCGGGCACCCTCCCCGCGCGCCAGAACCTGCTGCTTGATTGTCGTCAGGTAGGTTGCCGCCTCTGCCGGCAACAACTCGGCATCGGTCTTACCCAAAAAAAGCTCCGCTGGTACCGCTGATTTTGCATTGTAGATCCATGTATAGCGCAATGCCTGGTCCTGGTTGAAGATCACGACAGACGTAGCCTCCAAGGCCACTCGCAGACGCTCCTGGTTAAGCCGTAGCGCATCCTCGGCCTGTTTGCGCTCGGAAATATTGAGCATGGCGCCGATCATGCGGATAGCCTGCCCGCGTTCATTGCGCAGGACAAAACCACGATCGAGCACAACCGCATAGGTACCATCGACTTTACGAAAGCGATACTCGTCGTCCCAATGCGTGCGTGAACTATCTGCTACCGCAGCTTGGATGCCATCGTTTACCCGCTGGCGATCCTGCGGATGCAGGCGTTCTAGCCACCAGGTGGTCGATTGCGGGGCCGAGACGATATCGGTCCAGCCGAATAACGAGATGCCCGCCTCGTTCCAGCGCTGCTCGCCCTTGATGATGTCCCAATCCCAGATGACGTCCCGCGCGGCTTTGGCCGCCAGTCGATAACGCTCTTCGTTGAGGCGCAGCGTCTCGTGTTCATTGATATCGACGTAGGTGATCACCGCGCCTTCGATCACATTATCCAGGGTGCGATACGGCAGAATGCGCATCTTGTACCAGCGCCCTTCCACGGTTTGCACATCAATCTCTTTGGGGGTCAAGGTATCCAGCACCGCCTTGACGTCGGTCACCAGCCGGTCATAGCCAAGCAGATTGGAGGCTATATGGCCGACCGGGCGGCCGACATCGCTGGGAATGAGATTGATGATCCGTGATGCTGCCGGGGTGAAGCGCAGAATTCGCAAATTCAGATCGACAAACACCGTACCGATGCCGGTGCCTGCCAGCAGGTTATTCATGTCGTTGTTAGCCTGCGACAACTCGAGCACCTTGGTCTGCAGCTCGGCATTGATGGTGGCCAGTTCCTCGTTGACCGATTGCAGCTCCTCCTTGGAGGTTTCCAGTTCTTCGTTGGTGGACTGCAACTCTTCATTGACCGACTGCATTTCCTCGTTGGAGGACTTGAGTTCCTCGGCAGAGGTTTCCAGCGCCTCTATCGTACTTTGCAGGTAGTCTTCCTTGCTTTGCAGCTCCTGCTTGAGCGACTCGAGGCGCGCGTCCATGTCACCGCCACGCTCAGCAGGCGTATCGGCCTGCACGACAAGCTGTGACGTCAGAGGCGAAGCCAGGGTTGGCACTTCCTCCAATACGACCAGGAACAGAGAGGCTTCCAAGGTTGCAGCAGGCCCCGATTTCACTGGGCAAACAGTCAGGTTGACCGGGGTAAAATGACCATTGGTTTTAACCTGCAGTGATTTGACCCGGATCGTCTCTTTGTTGGCAGCCGCTTTATGCAGGCTGGTTGCCAGGCTGGAGCGCAGGCCCTCGCGCGCCATCTTCAGAATATTGTTAATGCCCGCCTCACCCGGCGCAGGCTCCAGGTACATGCCACTGCGGCCATGCAGATAAAGAATGTCGCCCTGGGCGTTGATCAGCGCTGCAACAGCCACCAGATGCTGCAAGAGCACCTGCTCGGTTATCTCGCGCAACGGTAATTTACTCGGAAAAACAGCCTTGCTTCCGCCCGGGGGGCGCGTAACGTTTGTCATGTCGACTGCGGTCATCGGGGACAGAAAACGGCTGAGGAATGTGCGTCGCATGCCACTGAAGTCTTCCTTACGCTGGTACAGCTTGGATTTGCGATCGAGTACATCGAACAGATCATCAAAGTCGCCTACCCCTTCCGAGGTTCCGAGAAACAAGACCCCACCAGGCTTGAGTGCGTAGTGAAATAACGGAATGATTTTCTTCTGCAGCTCCGCGCCCAAATAAATCAGCAAGTTGCGGCAACAAATCAAATCCAGCCTGGAAAACGGCGGATCCTTGATCAGGTCCTGCTCGGAAAAAACCAGCATGTCGCGAATGCTTTTGTGAATGCGATAACCGCTGCCGTCGGGCTCAAGGCTAAAAAACCGCTTGAGCCGTTCGGGGCTTATGTCGACGGCCATACTGGCCGGATAAATGCCGGCGCGAGCCGTGGCAATCGCTCGACTGTCTATGTCGGTGGCGAAGACCTGAAGCGTGTAATCCTGCTTGAGTGTTTCCCGGTGTTCCTGCAGGAGGATGGCCAGCGAGTATGCCTCCTCGCCGGTTGAGCAGCCGGTTGACCATACCCTGATCGCTGATCCAGGCGGATTACTGGCGAAGAGTTGGGGAATGACCAGCTCCTCAAGCGCCTTGAAGGCAGCTGGATCACGGAAGAAGTTGGTCACACCGATCAACAGGTCACGGAATAGCGCCTCCACCTCGCGGGGAGTTTGGTGCAGATACTTGACGTAGCTGTCGATATGTTCGATCTGATGAACCGCCATGCGTCGTTCAATACGGCGCAAGATGGTGCTCGGCTTGTACTGTGAAAAGTCATGACCCACATGAGTGCGCAGCGCAATGAAGATCTTTTTCAGGGCATCTTCGGCCTTGGATATCGGGATGCTGGCTAACAGCGGCGGTTTACCGAAGGCATGTGCACGGTACGCCATGAGCTGTACCGGCATCTCGGCTGGTGGCAAAACGTAATCGACCAGCCCGGTGGCAATCGCACTGCGCGGCATACCATCGAACTCAGCAGAGTCGGGATCCTGAGCCATGACCATTCCGCCCTCGGCCTTGATCGCGCGAACGCCCAAGGTGCCATCGCTGCCTGTACCCGACAGCACAATGCCTATGGCCCGCTCTCGTTGGTCGAGGGCTAGCGAACGGAAGAAAAAATCGATGGGCAGGCGCTGGCCACGAGGCTCGGTCGGTGAAAGTAGCTGCAAGGTGCCGTTGATAAAGGCCATGTCGTGATTGGGCGGGATTATGTAGGCGCAGTTGAGCTGTATCTGCATGCCATCCATCACTTCGAAGACCTGCATGCGTGTGAAGCGTCGGATCAGATCCGTGAGCATGCTTTTGTGGTCCGGCGCCAAGTGCTGGACCAACACAAAGGCCATATTGGGGTTGGTATCGGTCGGCATACCGGAGAAAAACGCCTCAAACGCAGCCAAGCCACCGGCTGAGGCACCAATCCCGACAATAGGGAAAGAGCAGGCATTGTCCACCGACGTATCTTCTGGCGTTTGGACAGTGGCCAGCGGGCCTTTAGCAGTGCGCGCATCTTTCGATTCTTGCGCAGAGATTGTTTTTCTTTTAGCCATGATCGCTACCTTGTGTTCGCGTTGCAGTGTAACGCTGGCCTTCTGACAATTGCACGCTGGCCATGTGATGCCACACCTCTCCAGTGCAACTTAATAACGGCTCAATTGACTGCTGAACAGTTCAACCAACTAGGTGCAATAACAACACTGCGGGGCGTGGCATAAGCGGCATGGAAGTCCATTTTTGGCGCGACCATTGCGAGCACCTACGTACAACTTCAGCTACCAGTCAGCAACCTGGATCTGCAGCAACGCACGATGTTGCAACTCGACGCCCAGCCAGCCAGGCCATGCTCGCGCCTCGACATAAGTCGACTTGTGCCGCGCGGCTAAATAATGATCTGTGACAACTGACGATGAGAAAATGCCGCACTATTTTTTGCGAATTCTAAACTTTGCCAAATAAAGCAAATTTCTAGATGGCACGGGCTTGTCGATTTGCGATAGTGACCGGTATCAGCGGATGAGGAATGCGGTATGGATCGCAAGTACTACGATGAAATGTACGATGCACAGGGTAAGTGTCGCCCGCATTATTTAGAGTTTGCCCGCTGGCTGGAAGCTATCCCGCCAGAGCAATTGGCGCAGCGCCGCCGCGAGGCAGATCTGCTGTTTCACCGCGCCGGCATCACCTTCACCCTGTATGGCGATGAGCAGGGAACCGAGCGGCTGATCCCCTTCGACACCATCCCGCGCAGTATTCCTGCGAGTGAATGGCGAATGATCGAGCGCGGCTGTATCCAGCGCGTGCAGGCGCTGAACATGTTTCTAGCCGACATCTACCACGATCAGCGCATCCTCAAAGCGGGGATCTTTCCCGCCGAACAGGTGCTGGCCAACGAGGGCTACCAGATCGCCATGCAGGGTTTGAATCTGCACCGCGACCGGTATGCGCATATCGCCGGGGTCGACCTGGTGCGCGATGGCGACGGCAGTTACTACGTGCTGGAAGACAACCTGCGC
>JAUSOF010000027.1 GCA_030656145.1 Pseudomonas sp. | reverse complement strand
ATGTAAGCTTTCAGCGTGTTGAGATCTTTGAAATCGATCTCTTTCACTTCTTCTGCAGTAAAACGGCAGAATTTACGACGACGGAAGAAACGTGCCATGAGAGTGGCTCCTCAATAGATCCGTGGATTACTCGTCAGCGTTATCGCTGCTGTCGCTGGAGTCGCTGTCATCGCCATCGGCGGAATCGGCACTGTCAGGACGGTCGCGACGCTCACGGCGCTCACTGCGGTTTTCTTCGGCCTTGAGCATCTCGGACTGGTCGATAACGGCCTCGTCGCGACGGATGACCAGGTTACGGATCACGGCATCGTTGTAACGGAAGTTGTCTTCCAGCTCGGCCAGGGCCTTGCCAGTGCACTCAACGTTGAGCATCACGTAGTGAGCTTTGTGGACGTTGTTGATGGCGTAAGCCAGCTGACGACGACCCCAATCTTCCAGGCGGTGAATCTTACCGCCATCTTCTTCGATCAGCTTGGTGTAACGCTCAACCATGCCGCCGACTTGCTCGCTCTGATCCGGGTGAACCAGAAAGATGATTTCGTAATGACGCATAAATGCTCCTTACGGGTTGTAGCCTGCCGCCAAACGCGGTCAGGCAAGGAGTGAATATCACTGTGTGTCTTGCCGAAACAGAAGGGCGCAATAGCGCCTGCCGTCGCAGCAAGGGGCGCCATTCTAGAGAAGCGCCCAGGCACAAGCAAGGTGGACTGGTGATTATTTGAGCAGCGCACGGGGCAAGTACGAGTCGCACAGCACCGAAGCCCTACCTGCAGATAGCCTGAGAGACGCCCCTGCTGGCGATCGACTCGCATGGAGACCGGATCGCCAGCCAGCTGGCTCCCCGGTTATTTAAGGCTTGCCCTTGCTGGTGCGCTGGCGCAGTGCCTCGAATAAACAGACCCCCGTCGCCACCGAAACATTAAGACTACTGACGCTGCCCGCCATTGGCAGCTTGACCAGGTAATCGCAATGCTCGCGAGTCAGGCGGCGCATACCCTTGCCCTCAGCCCCCATGACCAGCACCGTTGGCCCAGTCATATCATGCTGATACAGCTCTTGCTCGGCCTCACCCGCAGTACCAACCACCCACAGGCCGCGCTGCCGGAGCTTCTCCAGACTGCGCGCCAGGTTGGTCACCGCCACCAACGGAATCACCTCGGCAGCCCCGCAGGCCACCTTGCGCACCGTGGCATTGAGCGTGGCAGACTTGTCCTTCGGCACGATCACAGCCAGCGCACCCGCCGCATCGGCAGTACGCAGACAGGCACCAAGGTTGTGCGGATCAGTCACCCCATCCAGCACCAGCAACAACGGCGGACCTATGGCGCGATCGAGCAACTCCTCAAGCATCGCCTCGCCCCAGACCTGGCTAGGACTGACATCAGCAACCACACCCTGATGCACACCCTCGACCCAGACATCCATCTCACGACGCTCGCACTGGCCAACGGCAACCCGTGCATCAGCCGCCAATGCCAGCAGGACCTGCACCCGCGGATCATTACGCCCCTCCGCGAGCCACACCTGCTTGACCCGCTTGGGGTGATGACGCAGCAAGGCTTCCACGGCATGCACGCCGTAGATCTTTTCCAGCTGACTCATGACTTCGCCTTACGCTTGCGCGGGGCGCCACCAGCGGCCGAAGCCCCGCCTTTTGGCGGACCCTTGCGGTGCTTGGCAGATTTTGCATCCGCGCTCGCCGGCCTGGAGGATTCGCTTTTAGCGCCGCGACCCTTGCCCTTGGACTCGGCCAGTAGTGCCTTTTTCAGCTCACGGCTTTTATCCACATCGGCGCCAGCGCCAGCGACAACTCGCCCATCCCGGCGCTCGGTTTTACCCGCTGCCGACTCAAAACCGCCACGCCTGCGCCCGACCGGCGCATCGACAACGCTCTGGGCCATTTCGAAGTCGATCTTGCGCTCGTCCAGGTCAACCCGCATGACCTTGACTTCGACCGTGTCACCGAGACGGAAGTTACGCCCACTGCGCTCTCCGGCCAGACGATGATGCACCGGATCAAAGTGGTAGTAGTCGGCCGGCAAGGCGGTGACATGCACCAGGCCTTCGACGTAGATATCGGTCAACTCGATGAATAGACCGAAGCCGGTCACCGCGGTAATCACCCCCGGGAAGGTTTCGCCAACGCGATCCTTCATGAACTCGCATTTCAGCCAGTTCACCACATCACGGGTCGCCTCGTCGGCGCGGCGCTCGGACATCGAACACTGCTCGCCAAGCTGCTCCAGAATCGGCTCATCGTAAGGATAGATACGCGCCTTGGGCATGCTCGCCGCGCCTGCACGCTTGACGTGCGGGGTGTCGAGCTTGGAACGAATCACACTGCGAATAGCCCGATGGATCAGCAGATCCGGGTAGCGGCGGATCGGCGAGGTGAAGTGGGCATAGGCCTCGTAATTCAGGCCGAAGTGGCCTTGATTGTCGGCGCTGTACACCGCCTGACTGAGCGAGCGCAGCATCACGGTCTGGATCAGATGGTAATCCGCACGACCACGGATGCTTTCCAGCAGCGCCTGGTAGTCCTTGGGCGAAGGCCCCTCCTTGGACTTGCCGCGATGCAGGGACAGGCCCAGCTCGGTGAGGAAGGCCTTGAGTTTCTCTACACGCTCCGGCGGCGGGCCATCATGCACACGGTACAGCGCCGGAATTTCATGCTTCTGCATGAACGCGGCGGTGGCCACGTTGGCAGCCAGCATGCACTCCTCGATCAGCTTGTGCGCATCGTTGCGCTGGGTCGGACGAATTTCGGCGATCTTGCGATCGGCGCCGAAGACGATCCGCGTTTCCTGGGTCTCGAAGTCGATGGCGCCACGCTCATGGCGCGCCGCCAGCAACACCTGATACAGGGAATACAGCTGTTTGAGGTGCGGCAGCACTTCTTTGTACTCGCCGCGCAAAGCCTTGCCTTCGCTGCCTTTCGGCTCTTCGAGCATGGCACTGACCTTGTTGTAGGTCAGGCGCGCATGGGAGTGGATCACCGCCTCGCAGAACTGGTAATCGACCATCTTGCCGGTTTTCGAGATGCTCATCTCGCAGACCAGGGCCAAACGATCCACCTGCGGATTCAGCGAGCAGAGGCCGTTGGACAGCTCCTCCGGCAACATCGGGATCACCCGCTCGGGGAAATACACCGAGTTGCCGCGTACCTGCGCCTCGGCATCCAGCGCCGAATCGACTTTCACATAGTGGGAGACATCGGCGATCGCCACATACAGCTTCCAACCACCTGAGAACAGCCGCCAGTTACTGCCATTTTTCTCGCAGTAGACCGCATCGTCAAAATCGCGGGCATCTTCACCATCGATAGTAACGAAGGGCAGGTGACGCAGATCGACGCGCTTTTCCTTGTCCTTGTCTTCTACTTCCGGCCTGAGCTTGCGCGCTTCCTTGACCACCGCTTCTGGCCAGACATGCGGAATGTCATAGCTACGCAGCGCCACGTCGATTTCCATGCCGGGCGCCATGTAGTTGCCAACCACTTCCATCACGTCGCCCTGGGGCTGAAAGCGCGGGGTCGGCCAGTGGGTGATCTTCACCTCGACAAACTGCCCCTGCTTGGCACCAGCATTGCGTCCCGGCGTAACCAGCACTTCCTGCTGGATCTTCGGGTTATCGGCGACCACAAAACCGATGCCGCTTTCTTCGTAATAACGGCCGACGATGGTTTCGTGAGCACGGGTCAGCACTTCGACAATACCGCCTTCCCGGCGGCCGCGCCGGTCCAGGCCGGTAACCCGAGCCAAGGCACGGTCGCCATCGAAGACCAGCCGCATCTGTGCCGGGCTCAAGAACAGGTCATCGCTGCCATCGTCCGGGATCAGGAAACCGAAGCCGTCACGGTGGCCGCTTACGCGCCCGAGAATCAGATCCAGCTTGTCCACTGGCGCATAAGTGCCACGACGGGTATAGATCAACTGCCCGTCGCGCTCCATGGCGCGCAGTCGACGGCGCAGCGCCTCGATTTGCTCTTCTGTGGTCAAGCCGAACTCGTCGAGCAACTGCTCACGGTTAGCCGGAGAACCACGTTCGGCGAGGTGCTGCAGAATCAACTCGCGACTCGGGATGGGGTTTTCGTATTTTTCCGCTTCACGAGCGGCCTCAGGGTCGAGGGATTGCCAGTCGGCCATTAGAGAGAGTTCACCTTTTCTATATAAATTCGGTTTGCCATGTGCCTATTGAAGCGCGAAACCACTACTCGGGTCAGCCCAGCACAGATAATAAAAATTTTTCGCTTCAGGGGTTTACAAGTAAAAAGTCGATCCGTATTATGCGCGCCACAACAACGGGAAACGATGTTAACCGAGTTGTAGTAGATAGTAAAAAGTAACATTAGCAACAAACGCCCAGGTGGTGAAATTGGTAGACACGCCAGCTTCAGGTGCTGGTGACCTTACGGTCGTGGAAGTTCGAGTCTTCTCCTGGGCACCAATTCAAAAAACCGAGCCACGCGCTCGGTTTTTTATTGCCTGCGATTTAACCACGCAAGCAACCACTCGCCGCCACTCAAGAGACCCACACACACAACTAAAGCCCAGCAACCCCTCAAAAACTGGTTTCACTGAGCTTAGCCGGCCCGCCTACAACCCACACACGCACCACTCGACCTCTAAACGCGGAACTGCCCCAAACTGGCTTTCAGTTGCTTGGCCAGACCATCCAGCACCCGCCCACTGTCAGCCGTGGCAGCCACCGCCTCCGCAGCACGCTGCGCCTCCGCATGAATCACCTCGACCCGCCCACGCACCGCATCAGCACCTTCAGCCTGATGCGCCGCCGCCTGAGTCGCCGCATTGATGGCGCCATGCACCTCCTCTACGGCACCCTGTACGGACTGCTGCACCTTGGCACTTTCCAGCAAAGCAGCCAGCCCCTGATCAGCCTGCTGACTGGCTTGCGCGATAGCGCCAACCGCCTCACGCGCACCTTTTTGCAAGGCACCTATGTGTGCCTGAATATCCCCGGTCGACTGCTGAGTCTTACTCGCCAGCGCACGTACCTCGTCCGCCACCACTGCAAAACCACGACCGCTCTCCCCGGCCCGGGCCGCCTCAATAGCGGCATTCAAGGCCAACAGGTTGGTCTGCTCGGCGATACCGTGGATCACCGTGAGCACCACTTCGATCTGCTCGCTCTGCCTGGCAAGCCGCTCGATCACTGCCGCGCCCTCCCCGACCCGCAATACCAGAACCTCCATCGCCCCACCGACCCGCGCCGCAATCGCCGCATTGTCCTGGGTGGACTGGCGAATCGCCGCCACCCGGCGTAGCGCTTCCTGCATGGCCTGACTTTCTGCCTGAGCCTCACCCGCCATCTGCGCCAAAGCCTGCAGGCTGGCCGCCACCTCGTCACGCTGACGCGCGGTTGCAGCCTCCGCAGCAGCACTGCGCAATGCAAGACTGCCAATCTCCTGCCCAGTGAGCACCGCCACTTCGCCGGCCTCGCGCACAATGGGCTGCAGCCTGGCGACAAACCGATTGACTGCGGCCGCCATGTCGCCCACCTCGTCACTACTATCCAGCTCGACACGCCGGGTCAGGTCGCCCTCACCCTCCGCCAAGTCCTGCAAGGCTACGATCAGCAACCGCAGGCGACTCAACACCCGCCAACCGAGCACCAACGCAACCGCCAAAAGCGCCAACAAACCCACCACCGAGAGCCCCACAGCTATCCGCCAACGCAAGCTTTCGGCTGCCGCCCGAACCGAACTTAAGCTGCCCTGCGCCATGCCCTCGGCCGCCTGCTGCGCCTCTGCCAGGCGCCGCTGCAATGCCTGAGTGCTTTCACCTGCAGCGCCCGCGAGACTGGCATCGACCAGCTCACCCGCATTGTCTACCAATGAGGAAAATCGCTGATCCAGCGCCTGCAACTCCTCCTCAACAGCAGCCCTGGACAGACCCAACTGAACCTTGCCGATCTGCGCCCCCATGGGATTGATCGCCACCTCGACCATGTACACCTGCGGATCACGCGAGGCTGCCTCGACCAATTTGTCCAGCGGCGTATCACCCTGACCCGCCGCAACCAAGGCGCGTACTCGCGCATCACTGCGATTGAAATTACGCGTCAGCCGCTTGCCCTGCGCATCGTAATAGACGGCGAACAGCACCGCCGGATCGCGCTGAGCGATGCGCGTAAACGCCGTCAATGCGGGGACATCGTCGTCCCAGATGGCCTTGGGCGCGACACCGGCCAGCAGCTGCGCCATGGCGCCGCCCGACTGCCTGAGATTCTCTTCGAGCACGTCGCGCAACTGCACTTGCTCAGCCTGGAGCCGGCCTGAAAGCGCCTTACCAAGACCCTCGCGGGTATTGGCCGACAGCGCAGCCAGGTTTTCCACCACTTCACGCTCGGCAGCACCCAGTTCACCACTCAAGCGCTGGCTATCGCCTTCCATGCGCGTTGCCAGGTCGGCAACCAGCTCACCCACAGTGGTGTGGGTCAACCATACGGCAAGGCATACCTGCACCAGTATGGCGACACCCAGGGCAATGAATACCGGACGCAGCAAACGGCTATGCAGTAACGCGAACATGGCGGACAAGGCCTCACTCCTTTCAAATCAAAACAACGTATAACCAGTGATCGGCCATAAGCGCCAAAGCTGAAGCCGCCTCTCAAAAACGACAAAGGGCCGCACATGGCGACCCCTTGAACACAGCTCAGGATACTCAGGCGAACGGATGACGCAGCACGATAGTCTCGTTGCGGTCAGGGCCCGTGGAGACGATATCGATCGGCGCACCGACCAGCTCTTCCACACGCTTGATGTAGGCCCGCGCACTGGCAGGCAATTCTTCCAGGGTCTTGGCACCCAGGGTCGACTCACTCCAGCCCGGCATGTCTTCATACACCGGCTGCAGACCCAGATAGCTGTCAGCATCGGTCGGCGCATCGACCAGCACCTCGCCGTACTGATCCTTGTAGCCGACGCAGATGCGAATGGTCTCGAGACCATCCAGCACATCGAGCTTGGTCAGACACAGACCGGAGATGCTGTTGATCTCGATGGCGCGACGCAGGATCACCGCATCAAACCAGCCGCAACGGCGCGCGCGACCGGTGGTGGAGCCGAACTCATGGCCACGCTTGGCAAGGAAGGCACCGGTGTCATCGAACAATTCAGTCGGGAACGGCCCCGAACCAACACGCGTGGTGTAAGCCTTGGTGATACCCAGAATGTAATCCAGATACATCGGACCGAAACCCGACCCCGTGGCGATACCGCCGGCAGTGGTATTGGAGCTGGTGACGTAGGGATAAGTACCGTGGTCGATATCCAGCAGCGAACCCTGGGCACCCTCAAACATGATGTCCTTGGACTCGCGACGCATTTCATGCAGCACCGCGGTGACATCGGCCATCATCGGCTTGAGCAGCTCAGCGTATTCCATGCACTCATCCAGCGTTTTCTGGAAGTCGATGGCCGGCTCTTTGAAGTAATTGACCAGCACGAAGTTGTGGTAGTCGAGCAACTCAGCGAGCTTGGCGGCGAAACGCTCGCGATGGAACAGGTCGCCGATACGCAGACCGCGACGCGCCACCTTGTCTTCGTATGCCGGGCCGATACCGCGACCGGTAGTACCGATCTTCAGATCGCCACGAGCCTTCTCACGAGCCTGATCCAAGGCCACGTGATAAGGCAGGATCAGCGGGCAGGACGGGCTGATCCGCAGGCGCTCGCGCACCGGCACACCCTTGCCTTCCAGCTTGATGATTTCACGCATCAGTGCGTCGGGAGCAACTACCACACCATTACCGATCAAGCACTGGACGTTCTCGCGCAGGATGCCCGAGGGGATCAAGTGCAGAACGGTTTTTTCGCCATCGATCACCAAGGTATGGCCAGCGTTGTGACCACCCTGATAGCGCACAACGGCTGCAGCCTGTTCGGTGAGCAGGTCGACGATCTTACCCTTGCCCTCATCGCCCCACTGGGTGCCCAGGACTACGACATTCTTACCCATAACACTTGTCCTCTTCACGCAAACTTGATGTCGACCGCAGCCGACGGAAACTATGTAGGACGGCCAGCTTGGACGGCCTGCCAGGATCAGCAGCCAGGTCTGGCCAGTCAGGCGATCGATTAACGCAATACAGCCCGACCGACCCGCCTGTTCAACCAGCCAGCGGCGTTACTTGCCAACGACCATCACACAACAATAATTGACGATCACAGCCCACCTCGCGAGCAGCAGCCAAAGCCTGCCCAGGCAAGGCCTGCACCACACGCTCGCCCTCACCGCGCAGTCGCTGCACCGCTCGCCACAGGTACACATCATGATGATCAGGCGCCCAGATGCCCGCAGGCAGCTCACCGAGCGGCATCTGCCCAAGGCTGACCAGGGTCTTCAGATCGGTGGAAAACCCTGTCGCAGGGCGCGCCCGACCGAAATCAGCGCCGATATCATCATAGCGGCCGCCCTGGGCTATCGACTGGCCGACACCGGGCACGAAGGCCGCAAATACCACGCCTGTGTGATAGCGATAGCCGCGCAACTCGCCCAAATCGAAGTACAACGGCAACTCTGGGTAACGCAGGCTCAGCGCATCGGCAATTGCCAGCAAGTCATCCAGCGCTGCATGTACATCGTCCGGCGCCTCGACCAGACAAGCTTGCGCCAGGTCCAGTACATCGCGACCACCACAGAGCTCGGCCAGGGCACGCAACATCTTGCGCAGCGCAGCCGGCAGGGCTTCAGTCAGCAGCACAATCTCATCCATGGCCTTGCGCTGCAGCGCATCGAACAGTTGCTGCTCGACCTCGCCGGACAAGCCGGCAGCACGCGCCAGGCCACGGTAGATACCAACATGACCGAGATCGATGTGGATATCTGGCACCTGCGCCAACTCCAGGGTGTCCACCAGCAGGCTGATCACCTCTACATCACTGGCCGGACTGGCATCACCATACAACTCGGCGCCCAATTGGATCGGGCTGCGCGACGTGGTGAGCGCTCGCGGCTGAGCGTGGACCACGCTGCCGGCATAGCAAAGACGGCTCGGCCCTTCGCGGCGCAAGGTGTGCGCGTCAATACGCGCCACCTGCGGCGTGATATCAGCGCGAAAACCCATCTGCCGTCCCGATAGCGGGTCGGTCACCTTAAAGGTGCGCAAATCCAAATCCTTGCCGGCGCCAGTAAGCAGCGACTCCAGGTATTCGATATGCGGCGTCACCACGAATTCATACCCCCAGCGCTGGAACAGATCCAGCACCTGACGGCGCGCGACTTCAATGCGCGCCGCTTCCGGCGGCAGTACTTCTTCGATGCCATCTGGCAGTAGCCAGCGGTCTACCGTTGCCATTTCGCCATTCCCCTCTTGAACCGGGCGGCACAAGCCTTCAGTGAAGCAGATAAAGGAGAGCTGTACCCAGCAACATGCTGGTCAGCCCCATCAGTCGCAGTCGTCGATCCGACAGCCTTGCAAGCTGTGCGACTGCCCCACGCCAAAAGCGCGGATAGAGAAAGGGCAGGATGCCTTCCAGGACCAGCAATAGACAAAACGCAATGCCCAATTCCTGCCACATGATACCCACAGACGCAAAAAAGCCGGGATTTTCCCGGCTGCCGAATCATACCACGTTTTTCTAAACGGTCACCCCGACGGACGGCTCGCACCCGCCGGGGTGATGTTTAAGGCTTGGACTTTTCCAGATAGCGGAAGAAGTCACTGCTCGGATCGAGCACCAGCACATCACGCTTATCCGCGAAGCTCTCGCGATAAGCCCTCAGGCTGCGGTAGAACGAGTAGAACTCTTGATCCTCGCCATAGGCCTTTGAGTAAATGGCTGCCGCCTGGGCATCACCATCACCGCGCAGCTCTTCAGCCTGGCGATAGGCATCGGCCAACAGTACTCGACGCTGACGATCTGCATCGGCGCGAATACCTTCAGCCAGCTCCTTACCCTTGGCACGATGCTCGCGAGCCTCACGCTCACGCTCGGAACTCATGCGATCGAACACGCTGCGGTTGACTTCTTTTGGCAAGTCGATGGCCTTGACGCGCACATCCACCACCTCAATACCCAACTCGCGTTGCGCAGCACGATTCAGCGAAGCCGTTACGTCCGCCATCAGCGCATCACGCTCACCGGATACCGACTCGTGCAGCGTGCGCTTACCGAATTGGTCACGCAGCGATGCTTCCAGGCGACGCGACAGACGCTCATCAGCGATCTGCTTGATACCCGACGTAGCCGTGTAGTAGCGCTCGGCATCAAGCACTCGCCACTTGGCAAAGGCGTCGACCATCAACGCTTTCTTTTCCAGGGTAAGGAAACGCGAGCTGGAGGAATCCAGCGTCAGTAGACGCGCATCGAACTTGCGCACCTGATTGACGTAAGGAACCTTCACATGCAGACCAGGCTGCACATCGGGCTGGACGATACGACCGAACTGCAGGAGTACCGCCCGCTCGGTTTGCGCCACTATATAGAAGCTGTTCCAGGCAACCAGGGCCAGTACTACGCCAACAATCAGGGCGATCAGCGATTTATTGCTCATCAGCGGCTCTCCCTTGTACGCAGTTCAGCCTGGCGCGGGTCGCTGCTCATACGCGAACCCGCATCAGCGGCACCGGCACCCGACACGGCGCTCGAACCCGCACTGCTACGACCATCGATCATCTTGTCCAGCGGCAGGTAAAGCAGGTTGTTCTGCCCCTTGTCGCCAGTCACCAACACCTTGCTGGTATTGCTCATCAGCTCTTGCATGGTGTCTAGGTACAGACGCTCGCGCGTGACTTCCGGCGCCTTGCGGTACTCGGTAACCAATGCAGTAAAGCGATCTGCCTCACCCGTTGCGCGAGAAACCACTTCTTCGCGATAACCACTGGCATCCTCAATCAGACGCTGAGCCTGACCGCGAGCCTCTGGAACCACGCCATTGGCATAGGTTTCCGCCTGGTTCTTCTCGCGCTGCTCGTCTTCACGGGCACGGATCACGTCATCGAAGGCTTCCTGTACTTCGCGCGGCGCTGCCGCACTCTGCAAGTTGACCTGAGTAACGTTGATGCCGGTGCGATACGTATCAAGGAAGCGCTGCAAGCGATCCTTGACCTCACTGGCCATCAATTCACGACCTTCGGTCAGCACCTGATCCATCTCGGTCGAGCCAACTACATGGCGCACAGCGCTGTCTGTAGCATGCTGCAAACTGACTTCAGGCTGATCTACGTTGAGCACGAAGTCCTGCAAATTGCTGATCTTGTACTGCACGGTCAGCGGCACTTCGATGATGTTCTCGTCCTCGGTGAGCATCTGCCCTTGCTTGCTGTAAGCACGCTCGCGGGTGACGTTCGCCTGGAACTTACGATCGATCGGCGGGAAATAAATATTCAGGCCCGGCCCTACGGTTTCGTAGTATTTACCGAAACGCAGTACCACCGCCTGTTCTTGCTCATCGATCACGTAGATCGCGCTGTACAACCAAACAGCAGCGAGTACACCCAAGCCAATGAACAGCAGACCAAAGCCACCGCCTTTACCAGCACCATCGCTGCTGCCACGTTTTTTACCGCCACCGAACAGCCCGTTTAGGCTTTCCTGCAGCTTGCGGAAGGCCTCGTCGAGATCCGGCGGCCCCTTGCGATCACCGCCTTTGCGGCCGCCCCAAGGATCCTGATTGTTCGAGTTGCCACCCGGCTCATTCCAAGCCATAGCGCTCTCCATCTAATAAAGCAAAGACGCGCCCACGGCGCGCCAACCAATGCTACCGAATGCAAGCCATCAGCGGCAAAGCCACTGTGGCAGGCTTTATTGCAAAGTGTGTTGCTCGATAAATTCCAACGGCTTCAAACCTGCCCGCGTAACCAGTCGATTCAACTCAATTCGCGGCAAGCGTACTGCCAACAAGCTGCTGCCATCCTCAACATGCTCCTCGCTTTGTACCGCACCCAGAGCAAAGAATTGCGCACGAAGTCGCGCCAGGTGCTGCGGCAACTGCAATGTAGCGATAAACAGATCATCGCCCAACAACTCGGCAATAGCCTGCTTCAACAAGGGCAAACCGCGCCCGTCACGAGCAGACAACCACACTCGCTGCGGCTTGCCATCAGCATCGCGCTGAATTTGCGGCTCTACACCTTCGAGTAAATCCAGCTTGTTGTATACCTCAAGCATCGGCAACTCGTGCGCACCGATCTCAGCAAGCACCGCCATGACCTGCTCAATCTGCTGATCACGCTCAGGCTCATGCGCATCAATCACATGCAGCAGCAAGTCTGAATTACTCGATTCTTCGAGCGTCGCCCGAAAGGCCTCGACCAATTTATGTGGCAGATGGCGAATGAAACCCACCGTATCGGCCAACACCACCGGCCCCAGGTCGTCCAATTCCAAACGGCGCAGGGTCGGATCCAGGGTCGCAAACAACTGATCGGCAGCGTAAACGTCCGACTCGGTCAGAGCGTTGAACAGGGTCGATTTGCCTGCGTTGGTATAACCCACCAGCGACACTGAAGGGATATCCGCACGCTTGCGCCCGCGCCGCGCCTGCTCACGCTGGCTGCGCACCTTATCCAGCTTCTGCTTGATCTGACGAATGCGTACGCGCAACAAACGACGGTCGGTTTCCAGCTGAGTCTCACCCGGACCACGCAGACCGATACCGCCCTTCTGCCGCTCCAGGTGAGTCCAGCCACGAACCAGACGGGTACTCAAGTGATCCAGCTGGGCCAACTCGACTTGCAGCTTGCCTTCATGCGTGCGTGCACGCTGGGCGAATATATCAAGAATCAGGCCGGTACGATCGAGTACCCGGCACTCGAAAACGCGCTCCAGGTTGCGCTCCTGGCTGGGCGTGAGGACGTGATTGAAGATCACCAGATCCGCCTCAAGCGTCTTCACCTGGTCGCGCAACTCCTCGACCTTGCCACTGCCAATCAAATATTTCGCAGTCAGTCGGCTGCTCGGCACATTAAGAAAGGCAACCGTAACAGCGCCAGCCGAAATGGCCAGCTCCTGAAACTCATGCGGATCTTCGCGCGACGCGGAATCTTGACCATCCAGATGAACCAGGACGGCACGCTCACCACCCTCATGACGCTCGAAGAACAATACAACCTCCTAAATCAGGCGTTGCCCGGCTCGGCTTCGGCCAGCTCAGCCTCGGAAACGCTCGGCAAACGCACCGGACGGCTTGGCACCACAGTGGAAATGGCGTGCTTGTAGACCATCTGGCTGACAGTATTTTTCAGCAAAATCACGAACTGGTCGAAGGACTCTATCTGACCTTGCAGCTTGATGCCGTTGACCAGATAGATGGAAACCGGGACGCGTTCCTTACGCAGGGTATTGAGGTAAGGGTCTTGTAGCGAATGCCCTTTTGACATGTGTCACACTCCTTTGAAAATTCAATAATTAATAGTTTTAGTACACCGCCCTACCCCAAGGATAGACGGCCAACGACAAGTTCTCAGGTCAATATGGAGGCCGACGCCAGGTATTTCAAGGCGCGCGGCAGATTGTCACAGGCCAAACTATCCAACCAGTGCAAATCAGCCCAACTGCGCAACCAGGTAAACTGCCTTTTGGCCAGCTGTCGCGTGGCGATAATGCCACGCTCACGCATCTGCGCTTCACTCAGATTGCCGTCAAGATAATCCCACACCTGGCGATAACCCACCGCTCGTATAGACGGCAGCCCCGGATGCAGGTCACTTCTCTGTCGCAGGCGTTCGACCTCATCGACAAAGCCCTGTTCCAACATCGACTGAAATCGCTGTGCAATTCGTACATGCAGCGTCTGGCGCTGCGCCGGAGCGATGGCCAAGTGCGCAACAGTATAGGGGAATCGCCCCGTTCCAGACGCGCCCATGGCACGATTTTGCGCCGCCTGGCGCTGACGATGCTCGGTCATGCTCAAGCCGCTGACACGATAGACTTCCAGCGCCCGAACCAGGCGCTGCGGGTCATTTGGATGAATGCGCGCCGCTGACTCCGGGTCAACCTCCTGCAACTCACGATGCAGAGCCGTCCAGCCTTCAACCTGGGCACGCGCTTCCAACTCGGCACGCACGTGCGGATCAGCACCCGGCATATCGGCCAATCCCTCGAGCAGCGCTTTGAAATAGAGCATGGTCCCACCGACCAGCAACGGTATGCGCCCACGCGAACTGATCTCGGCCATCGCCGCCAGCGCGTCGGCACGAAACTCGGCTGCCGAGTAGCTTTCGGCCGGGTCGCGAATGTCGATCAGGCGATGCGGGAACTCAGCGAGCGTGGCTTTATCGGGCTTCGCGGTACCTATGTCCATGCCGCGATAGATCAAGGCCGAATCGACACTAATCAACTCGCACGGCAACACCCGCGCCAGCTCGAGGGCCAGATCGGTCTTGCCGGCGGCGGTAGGCCCCATCAGGAAAATTGCCGGCGGCAGGCGTTCAGACATCGTCAATACGTCTCAGGGGTTGTGAAAATATCGCGCGAGCCTGCGGCACTGCGTTCAGGCGCTCGCGACATTGCGCAACGCCAGTAGCGAACAGTTGAAGGAGGCCGGCTCACATGCTCTCAGTGCAGCGCAAACGTCGACTGCACGCGACGCGGTCAGCGACCACGCAAGAACAACTTGTCCAGATCGTCCATGCCCATCTGGGTCCAGGTCGGCCGACCATGGTTGCACTGACCGCTACGCTCGGTGTGCTCCATATCGCGTAGCAGAGCGTTCATTTCCGGCAGGCTCAGGCGCCGATTTGCCCGTACCGAGCCATGGCAAGCCATGGTGCCGAGCAGCTCGTTGAGATGTGCCTGAATCCGGTCACTGGTACCATATTCGAGCAAATCGGACAGCACATCCGCCACCAAACGATTGGCTTCGGCCTGCTTGAGCAGCGCGGGAATCTGCCGGATAGCCAGGCTTTCCGGCCCCAGACGCTGCAACTCGAAGCCCAGGCGCTGAAACCAGGCCGCATGCTCCTCGGCGCAATCCGCCTCGCGCTGACTAACGGCCAGCGACTCGGGCACCAGTAATGGCTGGCCGCGCAAGCCTTCGCTGGCCATGGCGACCTTCAGCCGCTCATAGGTAATCCGCTCGTGCGCCGCGTGCATGTCAACCAGCACCAGGCCTTTCACGTTTTCGGCAAGGATATACACACCCTTGAGCTGGGCGATGGCATAACCGAGCGGCGGCACATCGCCCTGGGCCTCGGGCAGACTCGCCGGCGTCACGCTCAGTGGCGCGAAATACTCGCGGTAGGCGCCCTGCGCTTCGGCTGCAGGCACTCCGGCCTGCGGCCGCTGCCCTTGATATCCGGCGCCTGGTGAGCGCCAGACCGACTCGCCCTGCGGCGCCTCAAGCAAGCTGGCAGCCAGGCCAATTTCGCCCTGCGGGCCGAACTCACCCGCCGCCTGCCCAGTCGGCGCCAGCATGCCGGTTACCGCGGCCGGCGCGGCCAACTGATCCTCGGGACGCACATCGCCCAGCGCACGGTGCAAGGTGCCGTAGAGAAAATCATGAACCATGCGCCCATCGCGAAAGCGCACTTCGTGCTTGGTTGGGTGCACGTTGACATCGACCACCGATGGGTCGATTTCAAGAAACAGCACAAAGGTCGGATGACGCCCATTGAACAGCACGTCGCGATAGGCCTGACGCACCGCATGTGCGACCAGCTTGTCGCGCACCGTGCGCCCGTTGACGTAGAAATACTGCAGGTCTGCCTGGCTACGTGAGAAGGTTGGCAAGCCAACCCAGCCCCACAGGCGCAGGCCATTGCGCTCGATCTCGATAGGCAGCGCCTGCTCGAGAAAGGCCGCGCCACAGACCGAGGCCACCCGCCGCGCACGGCTGACATCGTCATTGGCCTCATGCAGGCCGAGCACGGTCTTGCCGTTATGGCGCAAGTGGAAAGCCACATCGAAGCGCGCCAGCGCCAGGCGCTTAATGACTTCCTGCAGGTGGTCGAATTCGGTTTTCTCGGCCTTGAGAAACTTGCGCCGCGCCGGGGTATTGAAGAACAGGTCGCGCACTTCCACCGAGGTCCCGACCGGGTGCGCCGCCGGCTGCACCCGCGGCTGCATGTCACGGCCTTCGGTTTCCACCTGCCAGGCCTGCTCGGCATCGGCCGTGCGCGAGGTCAGGGTCAGTCGTGCAACAGAGCTGATCGAAGCCAAGGCCTCCCCGCGAAAGCCCAGGCTCATCACCTGTTCAAGGTCTTCGAGTTCACGGATCTTGCTGGTGGCATGCCGGGCCAACGCCAGCGGCAAATCATCCGCAGCGATGCCACCACCGTCGTCACGCACCCGCAGCAGCTTGACCCCACCTTGCTCGACATCCACCTCGATGCGCCGGGCACCCGAGTCCAGGCTGTTTTCGAGCAGCTCCTTGATCACCGAAGCAGGCCGCTCGACCACCTCGCCCGCGGCGATCTGGTTGGCCAGACGCGGACTCAATAACTGGATGCGCATGTCACTGCTCATGGCTGAGCCGCCAACGAGGTAGCGGGGATCTGCAGGGCCTGGCCGACTTTGATCACGTCGCTGCGCAGCGAATTGGCACTGCGCAGGGCAGCAAGGCTGACCTGATAACGCAGCGCGATCAGCGCCAGGCTCTCGCCGGAACTGACCACGTGTTCACGCGGCCCCTGGACAATCTTGCCATTGTCGCGCAACCAGGCGACGTAACTGCCGGGTGGCGGGTTCTCCTGAAAGAACTGCCGCACGCCGGTCACGATAGAGCGCGCCAGCGCCTGCTGGTGGCTGGCACTGGCCAGCTTGCGCGCCTCATCGGGGTTGGAGATGAACCCGGTTTCGACCAGGATCGACGGCATATCCGGCGACTTGAGCACCATGAAACCAGCCTGTTCGACGCGGCGCTTATGCAGTGGGGTGATCCGCCCCATATTGCTCAGCACCTTGTTGCCGACGTTCAGGCTGGACGACAGCGAGGCGGTCATCGACAAGTCCAGCAATACCCCAGCCAACATCCGATCCTTGTCATCCAGACTGACGTTACCGGCACCACCGATCAGATCCGACTGGTTCTCCGAGTCGGCCAGCCAGCGCGCCGTCTCCGACGTGGCGCCGCGATCCGACAGGGCATACACCGATGCGCCAAAGGCCGCTGCTCGCGGCGCTGCATCGGCATGAATCGAGACAAATAGATCGGCGCCTTTTTTACGCGCGATGTCAGTACGCCGTCGCAACGGAATGAAATAATCGCCAGTACGCACCAGCTCACCGCGAAACCCCTTCTCGGCGTTGATCTGGCGCTGCAACTCCCTGGCGATCGCCAGAGTCACGTGCTTTTCGTACTGACCCTTGACCGGCGACAGCGCACCCGGGTCTTCGCCGCCGTGGCCCGCGTCAATGGCGATAACAATATCGCGCTTGCCACTGGGCACTGGCGTCAACTTGGGTGGCGTCCGGGTCGGCGTGACCGGCACTGCCGGCGCACTGGCCACCTGCGTCACAGGCAGATTGGGGGCAGCCCCACCCTCATAGTCGAACAGATCCACAACCAGGCGATGGCCGTATTGCTGATTGGGCGCCAGCATGAAGCTCTTGGGCGTGACCTGCGACGACAAATCAATCACCACCCGCAAATCTTCGGCCGTGCGTTGCGCCGAACGCATGCCGGTAATCGGTGTATTGCTTAACGCCAGATTATCGAACTGAGTCGCCAGCTTGGCGCCACTGACATCGATGACGATGCGATTCGGCGCCGTGAGGGTAAAGACACTATGCTGCACCGGACCGGACAGGTCGAAGACCAGACGCGTGTTGTCCGGCGCACGCCACAGCCTTACGCTGCGTACATCCGAAGCGGCAATAACCTCGACAGCCAGCGCCGCCAGTACCACTCCAACCGCGATGAAACGCGCGCCTATGCGCATACCCAACCCCATTTTGTTTTGATCATGCCCCGACGGCCAAAGCGGCACACCAGGTTTCGCCGCGTTCGCCTTGCGCCTGCAAATGCAGGGAACGCCCAGTCGCTTGTGCGGTAATGGTAATGTCCATGTCGGCCTTTGGCAAAACGCCTGTTCCACGCTCTGGCCACTCGACCAGACACAAGGCATCGCCCTCGAAGTAGTCGCGCACCCCCAGGTACTCCAGCTCCTCCGGATCGACCAGGCGGTACAGGTCGAAGTGGAACACGCGAACTGCCTCTATCTCGTAAGGCTCGACCAGCGTAAAGGTCGGACTCTTCACCGCCCCGACATGGCCCAGGCCGCGAATGATCCCGCGCGACAACGTGGTTTTCCCCGCACCCAGATCACCATGCAGATAGATCACC
The DNA here is from genome assembly GCA_030656145.1 of Pseudomonas sp. Lineage (GTDB taxonomy): Bacteria > Pseudomonadota > Gammaproteobacteria > Pseudomonadales > Pseudomonadaceae > Aquipseudomonas. The sequence continues at coordinate 41,871 of JAUSOF010000027.1, read as the reverse complement.
CCGCGCCCGCCGCTCACCTCGGCGATACGCGCGCCCAGCACCAGCATCGCCGCTTCATCGGCGGCATACAGCTCTAACTCGAACACACTGACTGCTCCTGCAACAATTGACGAATGGCGGCGCACAGATCACTCGCGGCCAGCCCACAGCCCTGCTCAGCCAGACGCTCGCCGGCACCCGCATGCAGCCACACTGCCAGACTGGCCGCCGCCATCGCCGGCAAACCCTGCGCCAGTAACGCACCAATCAAGCCGGCCAACACATCACCAAGCCCGGCACCGGCCATGGCCGGGTGACCACGATCGCAGAACAACAGCTGCCCGGCAGGGTCGGCAACCAGGGTACCTGCCCCCTTGAGCACGCAGACTGCCTGGTAGCGCAGAGCCAACGTCCGGGCCGCCGCAGGACGATCAGCCTGCACCTCGGCGCTCGTGATGCCCAGCAAGCGCGCAGCCTCACCTGGATGCGGCGTAATCACGCTACCCGCCGGTATCTTGACCGCACCCGCGGCCAGCAGGTTCAAGGCGTCGGCATCCCACACCTGCGCAGTATCAGCAATCGCCGCTACCGACAGCAGGCTACGCCCCCATGCGCCCTGCCCCAGCCCTGGCCCGACCACCCAGACGCTGGCCGCAGCGCCCAGCGCCAGCAGTTGATTGGACGAGGCTACGGCGACGCTCATCACCTCGGGCAGACGCGCTTGCGCCGCCGCCAGGTGCTCGCTACGGGTTGCCAGAGAAACCAGGCCGGCGCCGGCGCGCAGAGCACTTTGCGCCGCCAGTAAAGCAGCACCGGCGAAACCGCGATCACCACCGACTACCAGCACATGGCCCAACTGTCCTTTATGCACGATACGCGGCCGCGCAGCCAAACGCGGCACATACGCGCCGGCAAGCCGCCGCGCCACGCAAGCCTGAGCAGCCACCAGCGACGGCTCGGCCTGCAGGTCATCGAATAGCAACTCCCCTACCCAATCCGCAGCCACCCCGGTAAACAACCCCAGCTTCAGGCCGATCAGGGTCACCGTCACCTGCGCGCGCACCGCCACACCCAGCACCTGGCCGCTGTCGGTGCACAAGCCCGAGGGAATATCCACCGCCAATACCGGCAGACCGCTGGCATTGAGCACGCTAATCGCCTGGGCATAGGGCTCGCGCACCGCGCCACTAAGGCCGGTGCCGAGCAACGCATCAAGCACCACGCCACTCAGCTCGGCGCATTCACTCCAGGGCAGGACAGGCACGCCAGCGGCCAGCGCCTCATCCCGCGCCCGCGCCGCATCCCCCTGCAGCAGCGCCGGATCGCCCACCGCCAGCAGCTGCACCTGCCAGCCGGCCCGCAACGCCAGGGCTGCCACCAGGTAGCCGTCACCGGCATTATTGCCGCGCCCGGCCAGCACCGTCAGCCTCCCGACATCCGCCCAGCGGCGGCGCAGCGCCCGCCAGATTGCATGCGCGGCGCGGCTCATCAGCTCGAAACCAGGGGTACCCGCAGCGATCAGGCGCGCGTCCAACTCGCGGACCTGAGCGGCGCTGTATAAAGCGAGGGGGAAATTGTCTGGCGATTGCGGCATGCGTAGGCTCCGATGTCTGGCAGAATTATACCCACCTCCGCCGTGGTTACTCGCCCCATATGACAACTGTCGCACTCGACCTCAATGCCCTCGCCCAGTCGATCAAGGAATGGGCCCGCGAGCTGGGCTTTCAACAGGTCGGCATTGCCGGGTTGGAGTTGAGCGAACACGAGGCACACCTGCAACGCTGGCTGGACGCTGGCTACCAGGGGGAAATGGATTACATGGCCGCCCACGGCAGCAAACGCTCGCACCCGGAGCAACTGGTGCCCGGTACATTGCGGGTAGTCTCGCTGCGCATGGATTACCTGCCCGGCGACACGCAAATGGCCCAGCGCCTTGGCGAACCGGAGAAAGCCTATGTATCGCGCTATGCCCTGGGCCGCGACTACCACAAGCTGATCCGCAAACGCCTGCAGCAACTGGCCGAGCGGATCCAGCAGCAGATCGGTCCGTTCGGCTACCGCGCCTTCGTCGACAGCGCGCCGGTTCTGGAGAAGGCCATTGCCGAACAGGCCGGCCTCGGCTGGATCGGCAAGAACACCCTGGTGCTCAACCGCAAGGCCGGCAGCTATTTCTTCCTTGGCGAGCTGTTCGTCGACCTGCCGCTGCCGGTCGATGCGCCGCACGCCACTGAACATTGCGGGCGCTGCACGGCGTGCATGGACATCTGCCCGACCGGGGCTTTTGTCGGCCCTTACGTACTGGATGCGCGCCGCTGCATTTCCTACCTGACCATCGAGCTGAAAGGCTCGATCCCCGAGGAGCTGCGCGCACCGATTGGCAACCGCGTGTTCGGCTGCGACGACTGTCAGCTGGTCTGCCCGTGGAACCGTTTCGCCCGTCCCACCGAGCAGGCCGATTTCCAACCGCGCCATCAGCTGGACAACGCCGAACTGGCGACACTGTTCCGCTGGAGCGAAGAAGAATTCTTGAGTCGCACCGAAGGTTCGCCATTGCGCCGCGCCGGCTACGAACGCTGGCTGCGCAACCTGGCGGTGGGTCTGGGCAATGCACCGTCGAACATCCCAGTGCTCGAGGCGCTGCACGCGCGCCGCGACCACCCCTCGGCACTGGTGCGCGAGCATGTCGAATGGGCGCTGGCACGCCACGCCGAGCGTGGCGCGCCCTAAGGCTCGGGCTCAGACCTTGATGAAGTGTTCGCGGTAGTACTGGAGCTCGGCAATCGATTCGCGAATATCGTCCAGTGCCTGGTGGCTGCCCTTCTTCACAAAGCCCTCCTTGAGCTGCGGCGCCCAGCGTTCGGCAAGGATCTTCAGGGTCGAGACATCCAGATAACGGTAGTGGAAATAGGCTTCCAGCGCCGGCATGTAGCGATAGAGAAAGCGCCGATCCTGTCCGATGCTGTTACCGCAGATCGGCGACTTACCCTTGGGCACCCACTGCTCGAGAAAGGCAATGGTCTGCGCCTCGGCCTCGGCCTGACTGATCGTACTCTCACGCACCCGCTTGACCAGGCCACTTTCGCCATGGGTGCGGGTGTTCCATTCATCCATGCCAGCCAGCGCCTCGTCACTCTGATGCACCGCAATCACCGGGCCTTCGGCCAGAATATTGAGCTCGCTATCGGTAATGATCGTGGCCATTTCGATGATCACGTCTGCATCTGGCTCAAGCCCGGTCATTTCCAGGTCGATCCAGATCAGATTCTGTGGGTTTTGCATGCTGCACTCCTCGGCTGATGCCAGCAGTTTAGCGAATAAATTCGCGAGCGAAGCGGCGGACTTACCCTCCGCATGGCCGCTCACGCTCAACTAGCGCCCGGCATCCGCCATATCAGCAGGCGCGAGCGGCGCCAGTCATGCAATTCGACCTGCTGACCGGCCGGCACCCCAGGCACCTCGAAACTATTGCTGATCAACAGCGAACCAACAGCCATTTGCGTCGAGGCCTTGACCCACAACTCCGCCATCGGCACGGGAGAGAGAAAGCAATACACCATATCGAACTGCGCCAGATCGGTGCGCCAGAGGCTTTCGTAGCGAATCCGACAGTTGCGCAGCGGCAGTGCGCGTAGCCAGGCGACGGCGAACGGCAAGGGCGCAGTCTCTACTCCGACGAACTGCGCCTGGGGAAACCGTCGCGCCAGCCAGAGCAATGCCCCTGCTGGACCACAGCCTAAGTCGACGAAGCGAAAATCAGCGTTTTCCTGGGCAAGCAACTCGGCCAGCGCCTGACGGCTGCGCGCCCCGCTCAGGTACAGCGGTACCCGCTCACCGAAGCTGTTCCAATTACACAGCAATAGCAGCAGGAAGCCGAGTAAAAACACCCATGACGGCAGCGCCGCACCACTGAACAGAAGCAGCGCCGGGACAAAACCCAGGTTCAGCCACCACCACCAAGACGCCAAACCAAACCAGCGGCCAAAACTCGCCGCCAGCAAGCCCAGAAGCAAACCGGCAGCCAAGCCGCTGGGGCGCCAACTGAATAGCTGCATCGCCAAGGCCATCAACCCAGCCACAAGCAACGCGGCGCAAAGCTGCGCCAATAATGCCAGCAGCGCCGGATAACGTCCGGCCACTCGAGCAATCATCCGTACACGCGCGCCCATTTCTCGCCTCTATTAAGCCAATCGCCGCAGCCCTACAGTCTAACCTTCGGCGCTAACCGTGAGCATCCGCAACGCGGCACCGCGAGTCTGCTTGCGCCGCGTGCTAAACTCGCTGGCGGATTTCACCGCAAGTCAACCTCGGAACTTTCATGGCCAAACGCCAACTCAACCGCCGGCAAAGCTGGCGCATCGACAAAATTCAAGGCGAGCGAGCAGCCCGCGCGGCCAAGCGCGAGTCGCAGGCCGTACAAACCCTGGAGGGTGGCGACCTCGGCCCCGAGCAGATCGGCCTGGTAATTGCTCATTTCGGCGTACAGGTCGAGGTCGAATCCCTGGACGGCGAACTGGCCGGCCAGGTGTTTCGCTGCCACCTGCGCGCCAACTTGCCCGCCATGGTCACCGGCGACCGGGTAGTCTGGCGCGCCGGCAATCAGGGCATCGGCGTCATCGTTGCGCAACTGCCGCGCAAAACCGAACTGTGCCGCCCGGACACCCGCGGCCAGCTGAAGCCAGTGGCCGCCAACGTCGACCTGATTGTCATCGTCTTCGCCCCGCTGCCCGAGCCTCACGCCAATCTGATCGACCGCTACCTGGTAGCCGCCGAACACGCAGGCATTCGCCCCCTGCTGCTGCTGAACAAAGCCGACCTGATCGACGAGCAGAACGCTGTTGCGCTGAATGTACTGCTCGGGGTTTACCGCCAGCTGGGTTACCCCGTGCTGGAAGTTTCAGCCCATCAGGGCGACGGCATGGAACAGCTCAAACAACAACTCGACGGCCATGTCAGCGTTTTCGTCGGCCAGTCCGGGGTCGGCAAGTCGTCGCTGGTCAACAGCCTGCTGCCTGGCGTGGACACCCGTGTCGGGCCGCTGTCAGAACTGACCGGCAAAGGCACCCACACCACCACCACCGCACGCCTGTTCCACTTCCCCGGCGGCGGCGAACTGGTCGACTCACCCGGTATCCGAGAGTTCGGTCTGGTGCACGTCAGCCGTGCGGATGTCGAAGCGGGCTTTATCGAGTTCAACGAGCTGATCGGCCAGTGCCGCTTTCGCGACTGCAAGCATGACCGCGAGCCCGGCTGCGCGCTGCTCAAGGCACTGGAAGACGGACGCGTCCAGCCACAACGGATGGCCAGCTACCGGCATATCCTCGCCAGCTTGCCCGAAGCGGATTACTGAAACGAACAGGCCGCGATCACTCGCGGCCTGGCCGTATCAATAACAACCTTCCGGGGCATTGACCGCTCACTCACTCGGCGGATCGAACCGCAAAACCCCACCCTCGAAAAGATTCAAGCGTTCAGGAGCCTCAGCCGGCGCGGCAGGGCCAACACCAGGCGACTGCGGCACACCCGGCGCAGCAGTGCTGCTCGGCACCTGAGGTGCGGTATCGACCGCCCCCTCCTGCTCGCCTTCGATATCCCGCTGAGCTTTTTTCGTCAACACCACGATATCGATACGCCGATTGACCGGGTTAAGCGGGTCGTCGCGATCAAACAACGCCGACGAGGCGTAGCCAACCACCCGAGCCACCTGATCCTCGTCATAACCGCCAGCGATCAAGGCGCGCCGAGCAGCATTGGCCCGATTCGACGACAGCTCCCAATTACCGAACTCACCAGCACCCGCAAACGGCTTGGCATCGGTGTGGCCGCTGATGCTGATCTTGTTCGGCACGGCCCTGATGGTATCGGCCATGGCCAGCAGGATGTCCTCGAAATACGGTTGCAGACGCGCACTGCCGCTAGCGAACATCGGCCGATTCTCGGCGTCGATAATCTGGATACGCAAGCCATCCTGGGTGATCTCGAGGAGAATCTGATCCTTGAAGCGCTGCAGCTGCGGATTCTCGTCGACCTTGTTCTGCAACTCCTGCAGCAACAATTCGAGGCGCTCGCGCTCCAACTCCTCAGCCATAGCTTCAGACTGCCCAGGTTCGATTTCGACCTTCTCGCCCTCGGTCTGATCATCGACCTGCTGATTTAATGTGCGATCCGGGGCAGGCGTTGGCGAGCCGCCAAGATCGATGACAAAGGGACTCGCGCTTTCGGAAAAACCGATAGGGTCCTGGAAATAGCCCGATATCAGCTTCTTTTGCTCTGGTGTGGCGGTGGTCATCAGCCACATCACCAGAAAAAAAGCCATCATCGCTGTGGCGAAGTCGGCAAAGGCAATCTTCCAGGCACCGCCATGGTGCCCGCCGGCCACCTTCTTGATTCGCTTGACGATAATCGGCTGGTTATTTTCCATGGTTCAGCTGTCAGCTCCCACGCATGGCCTGCTCAAGCTCGGTAAAGCTTGGGCGGTGCGCCGGGTACAACACCTTGCGCCCGAACTCCACCGCAAGCGATGGCGGCATGCCAGACGCTGAAGCCACGAGCGCGGCCTTGATCGCCTCATACACGTTGAGCTCTTCTTTGGCATCGTGCTCGAGAGCAGAAGCCAGCGGACCAAAAAAGCCATAGGAGGCGAGGATACCGAGGAAGGTGCCGACCAGAGCAGTGCCGACTTTCTGGCCGATCTCAGCATTATCGGCTTCAGCCAGAATAGACATGGTGATCACAATACCCAATACCGCTGCCACAATACCCATAGCCGGCAAACCGTCGGCAACCTTCGCCACAGCATGGGCGGGGTGATCGATATCTTCTTTGAGGCTTGTCAGCTCCATATCGAACAGCCCTTCCAGCTCGTGCGGCGCCATATTGCCGGAGGACATGATGCGCAGGTAATCGCAGATATAGGCGGTCATGCGCTGGTCTTTGAGAATGCCGGGATACTTGCTGAAAATCGGGCTGGCACTGGGGTCTTCAACATCCGCCTCGATTGCCATCATGCCTTCACGACGACTCTTGTTAAGAATCTCGTAAATCAGCTGGAGCACTTGAAGGTAATAGGCGTGGGTAAAGCGCGAGCTGAACATGCTCAAGGATTTTTTGAGCACCGCCATAAAGGCGCTGCCGGGATTGGCCTGGAGGAAGCCGCCCAACGCCGCGCCACCGATGATCAACACCTCAAAGGGATGCACAAGCGCCATAAACTGGCCGCCTGACAGCATGAAGCCGCCAAGCACGCTGGCAATTACAACGATGATGCCAATAATTTTTGCCATAAAAAGGAATCTTGCAAGAGCCTGTCGTGAGGGTTACGTAAAACAACCCTTCTATTTATCGGAACTTATGCGCGAGACTATAGCCAGTTAAGTCTAAAAGCCAGCATGGCTAGGCACCGATGCCCACCTCCAAACCTCTACCGCGCACCCTCGAATCCTGGCTCGACCGGCTGGACAAGCAATTGTTGCCGGTGCCCGTCGAACACCATCTGAATGTCTGTCGTGCCCTGTCAGACAGCCGCCGCTCGCTGCGCGATATAGCAGAGCTGATGCAGGCAAGCCCTGCACTGGCGTTGAGTGTGCTGCGGGAGGCCAATCGACGGACAGGCAGTTTAAGCACACCGTCCGAAAGCCTGGAAAGCGCACTGAGTCGACTGGGATTACAGCGCACCCTGGAGCTGGTAAAACGCCAACCTGCCCTTCCCCTCGACGAGATCCCCCTGGCACTGCGGCAGATCCAGTTGATCAGCCAGCACGCCTCACAGCAAGCCAGCGGCTTGTTCAGCGGCCGGCTGGCGCGGCTTTGGCAGGAGATCCACTGGGGCAGCCTGTTATTTCTCGCGCCTGTCTGGTCGTTGCTCGCGGCCCAGCCCGAACTATTCGAGCAATGGGAGCAGCGTGTACTGGCCCGAGCCGAACCTGCCTCCAAGGTCGAACAGGATCTCCTTGGTGTTCCCTTGCTCCCTTTGTGCCTGGCATTGGCCGAGCGCTGGCGCCTGCCTGACTGGGTGATCCAGGGCTACCGCCTGCTGGTCGCAGACCGCCGCCAACTGGTCAAGGCGCTGCACATCGCGCGCGACAGCCAGCACCCTCTCCATCAACAGCAAATGCTCGATGCTGACACTCCCCTGCGACGCTGGCTGACTCAACCGGCCAATAGCATCCTGCTGGCCAACGGCCTGGCACTGACAGCCCACCACGCCTGGAACAGCCTACACAGCCTGCGCTGGCAGCGTCTCACCGGGCTCTACCTGCAACTGCCGTTGGCCAATGTGCAGCAGCACATCCACCAGCACGCCGCGCAGAGCGCACGCCAACATGCCAGCGCAGAACTCTGGCACCCGGCCCAGGCCTTGCTCTGGCCTTGGGACGCTAGACGCCTGCAAGACAACGCACCCACTACACCGCCGAAGACAACCGTGGTGGCGGACAATGGATGGCGCCAGCACTGCGCACAACTGCTCGCGCAGCCGAGCGCGTTTCACAACCTCGACCAGCTCACCAGCACTATCACTAAAGCCCTGCAAGCCTGCGGCATGTCGCGGGTACTGCTACTCATCGCCGACCGCAGCCACAGTCGCTTGCGGGCGCAGCAGCAGGCCGGCCTGGACTCATCGGCCAATGCGCTCATCATCGACCCACAGCACAGCCAAGCCCTGCGACACCTGCTCCAGGCGCCAGCGCAATTGCGCCTGGCACCGGCCAATATCGCGAAATTCTCGGCCCTGCTGCCAGGATCGCTGAAAGCACTATTTCCCAGCGAGCACCTGCTGATACGCTCACTGGCCAGCAACGACCGCGTGGTGATGATCATCGTTGCCGACCAGTCGGGCGCACCGCTCAACGAGGCCAGCGTGCAAGCCTTCGGTAAAACCGCGCAATGCATTCAACGCGCCCTGGGCAGTTTTGCCAAACGTGAACGCTAAGCTTTCCGTTACACTTGGCCCCTTTATCCATGAACTCGAAGAGGCTCGGCATGACTGCCTTCGCTGCGTTGCCACTGGTTATCGAACCGGCCGAACTGGCCGAGCGCCTGGATGCTCCCGAACTGATTCTGGTCGACCTGACCAGCACCGCGCGCTATGCCTGCGGCCACATCCCGGGCGCGCGCTTTGTCGACCCCAAACGCACCCAACTGGGGCAGCCCCCAGCACCCGGCCTGCTGCCAGAACTGGCACAGCTCGAACAGCTATTCGCCCAACTGGGTCACAACCCGAACGCCGTCTATGTAATCTACGACGATGAAGGTGGCGGCTGGGCCGGGCGCTTTCTCTGGTTGCTGGATGTGATCGGCCATAGTCAATACCACTACCTCGACGGCGGCCTGCATGCCTGGCTAGCGGAGGACCGCCCTCTAAGCACGGAGCAGCCCATCCCACACGCTGGCACCGTCACGCTGACGCTCGACAACAGCCCGACGGCCAGCCGCGAATACCTGCAAAGCCGACTGGGTGCTGCCGACCTGGCGATATGGGATGCCCGCTCGCCTGCCGAGTACAGCGGCGAGAAGTCTTTGGCCGCAAAAGCCGGGCACATTCCTGGCGCAGTAAACTTCGAGTGGACTGCCGGCATGGACCCAGGCCGTGCCTTGCGTATACGCCAGGATATGCCCGAGGTACTGGCCAGCATTGGTATCAGCCCGGACAAGGAAATCATCACCCACTGCCAGACTCACCACCGCTCCGGGTTCACCTATCTGGTGGCCAAGGCACTCGGTTATCCGCGAGTCAAAGCCTACGCCGGCTCCTGGGGCGAGTGGGGCAACCATCCCGACACCCCTGTCGAACGCTAAGCCAGCGCATAGCTGCCACCCGCACGCCATCGAATACTCAAGGGATCCACATGAAACAGCGCCTGTTCATCGCCAGCCAGTACTTGCTACCGCACCACCTGCTCTCACGCCTGATTGGCTGTGCAGCCGAATGCCGCGCCGCCTGGTTCAAGAACCGCCTGATCACCTGGTTCGCCAAGCAATACCAGGTCGACATGAGCGAGGCGCAGATTGAAGAGCCGACTGCCTTCGAACACTTTAATGCGTTCTTCACCCGCGCGCTGAAAGAGGGTGCACGACCACTTGATACCACCCCGGGCGCAATCCTCAGCCCCGCGGACGGGGCTGTCAGCCAACTCGGGAAAATTGAGCATGGCCGGGTCTTCCAGGCCAAGGGTCACAGTTTCAGCGTGCTGGAATTGCTCGGCGGCGACAGTGAACGGGCCAGCCTGTTCATGGGCGGCGAATTCGCAACCATTTACCTGTCACCCAAGGACTACCATCGCGTACATATGCCGCTAGCGGGCACCCTCCGTGAAATGGTCTACGTACCGGGCCGGCTGTTCTCGGTCAACCAGACCACCGCGGAAAACGTCCCGGAACTGTTCGCCCGCAACGAGCGCGTCGTGTGCCTGTTCGACACCGAGCGCGGGCCAATGGCAGTAGTACTGGTCGGCGCCATGATCGTCGCCTCGATTGAAACCGTCTGGGCCGGCCTGGTCACGCCACCCAAGCGCCAGCTGAAAACCATCCGTTACGACGAGGCGGCGCGCGCGCCCATCACCCTGGAAAAAGGCGCTGAGCTGGGCCGCTTCAAGCTGGGGTCGACAGCCATTGTGTTATTCGGCCCGGATCAGGTGCGCTGGGCAGAAACACTAAGCGCCAACAGCGGCGTACAGATGGGCCAGAATATCGGCAACGGCCAGGCCGACTAATCCGAATAGCACCTGAACCTGGTTAAAACGCGGCAGGTCCTCGGCAAACCGGCTTAACCCATATCACTGCACGCATGGAACATTCCGTACGGCTGCGCATCTGACAAATGCCGCAGCCATACCTGGCAGCCGCAATCCAGCGTTGCACGCGTCAAGCAGCACGACCATCCAAGGCTGCGGCCTATGTGTGATACTGCTAAAATTCGCAAGACTAATTTTCAAGTGAATGCCTCGGCTGAGCTCCGGGCAATGGAGCACCCTAGCTAAATGGACAAACAGAGTCCCCACTTACTGCTCCGCGTCCCTACACCGCAGAAGCCGGATCTGTCCTTCTGTGATGCCAGTCCGCGGGACCTCAAGCGCTGGGTTGCCAACCTGCCGAAAGCCAATCTCGGAGAAACCGCTCGCCAGCTCTACCAGGCACTGATCGAGCTCAACCAGTTGCGCACCGCGCCGGACAATCGTCTGCAGTTGCTAGAACTGCTGCGTCCGGAGGTCTATTTCGTCTGTAATCACTTGGAGCGGCACTTCCTCAATCAGGCGATTGTTCTCGATGAGCGCCCGCGTAAGGTTGCCAACCTCTGCCAAGCTTTGCAGAACCATCTAGCCGTCGGCTACAAACTGATCATTGCCAGTCTGGCCGCGCAAAATAATGGCGAGCGCAACCCACTCCTGAGCATCGCCCTGCAGCGCGCAATCCATAGCCTGTGCGGCCCACTGATTCGCGCCAGCCAATTGTATTGCCCTGTACCTGAGGGTCTGTGGCTGGAACTGCACCAGATCTACCAGATAGCCCATGAGCGGAAGCTGCACCAACTCGTGATCCGCGATCCCCTGGCGCGCCACACACAAGGCCTGAGCACCGAGCAAAACTATGTGGTCGCACTGCTGCTCGGCTGCGCCCGCTGCAACCAGATGCGCCAGAATGCTATCGCGCGCCTTGCCGAAGTCCTCGAACCATGGAGCCCGCTGGTCAGACTGCAAGCCGGCGATGCACCCTCGAGCCTGTTTGCGGCCGTCCCGCAAGTCGACGGTCCGCCGCGCTACACCTCGCTTTTTCCAGAAAAAGAACTGCACAACGCGCTAGGCATCGACCCCCATGCGCTGGTTGATGCAATCCAGGAATACCTGCTGCTGCCTGCCGAGGACGCCAGCCAGTCGCGCCTGCTGGTACCAGAAGGGTTCAGCATGGACATGCTGCAGCACCTGGGCGCTGCGTGGGGTGACATCTCCGAACGGACCTTTAATCGCTCCCAAGGCCAGGGCACTCTCACCCTGTGCATCGGCATGAGCGCACTGCATTTCTTCCTCGCCAACAAACGCCCATTCAGTGAGATCCTGCAGCAGCCGAGCGAGACCACGACGGCCGTATTCAACGCCAACACCGACCTCAACACTGCGGATGTATGGTCGAAAGCCTTCGATGCACAGAAGAGCGCAAACTGGGACAGCAAGCTGCCCATGGAAGAGATCGAGTACAACAATCCCGCCAATCAGGACATGTTGACAGCCTCCAGTGAAGCTGAGGGCTACCCGACCTACGACCTGCCTATCGTCAACCACAGCCCCGGAGGCTATTGCCTGTCCTGGCCCAAGGACGTGCCGAACCAACTGCAAGCCGGCGAACTGCTCGGCGTACAGGACTCTCCCCAACAGGGTTGGAGCGTCGCAGTAGTGCGCTGGATCCGTCAGGTGCGCGGTGGCGGCACACAGATGGGCATCGAACTGATCGCTCCGCACGCACAAGCCTGCGGCCTGCAGCTGCTGCGCAAGGCCGAACATAACAGCCAATACCTGCGCGCCCTGTTGCTCCCGGAAATCAGCGCAATTTCCCGCCCCGCGACCCTGATAACGCCACGCCTGCCCTTCCAGGAGGGCAATAAGGTGATGATCAACATCAACGGCACAGAACGTCGCGCCGTACTCAGCCAGCGTAAAACCAGCACCGGCAGTTTCAATCAGTTTGAGTACCGCAGCGTCGAAGAAAGCCCCCGCGATACTGATAAACCCGTCACGGCCCATGACAGCCAACGCACGGGTGGGGCGGAAGACTTTGACTCGTTATGGAAGTCGCTGTAGATTGCCGACAGGTTGATTTTTGTCGCATTTTCGCGCCCATTAACGCGAAAGTCCCGCAGCAACGCCCTCCTCGCCCACGTTGCACCAAGGCACAAAGCAGCCTTTAGCGCCGGGTAAGGAGAACGGATATGCCGCCAAGGCTTTCATTATTCGGACTGCATGTTGTGGCATATCCGTTCGCGCAGATTTGACTCCCGCCATGGCCATCGAAAAGAAAACCATTCGACTGCTGATTCTCGAGGACTCGCAGAACGAGGCCGAGCGCCTCGTCAGCCTGTTCCGCAATGCCGGCCGCGCTACGCGCGTGCATCGCCTGACCTCCAGCGATGATCTGGCCGAGACCCTGCAGCAAAGCTGGGACTTGTTGATCTGCGCACCCAGCAGCGAACACCTCGAGCCAAGCGAAGCAATCAACGCTATTCGCCGCCAGGCAAAAGATATTCCCGTCATTCAATTGCTCGCCGACAATGACTCAGACAGCGTCACCGACGCCCTGGCCCTCGGTGCCCAGGATGCCCTGCCGCAAGGCGAAGACGAGCGCCTGGTGCTGGTGGCCAAGCGCGAACTGGCCAACCTCGAAGAACGTCGCGCGCGGCGCGCCGCTGAGGTAGCGCTGCGTGAAACCGAGAAACGCTGCCAACTACTGCTCGACAGCTCGGTTGATGCAATCACCTATGTACATGATGGTATGCATATCTATGCCAACCGCGCCTACCTTGAGCTTTTCGCTTACAAGGATGGCGAAGAGCTGGAAGGCATGCCAATGATCGATTTGATCGCCAGTGCCGATCAAAGCAGCTTCAAAGACTTTTTGAAGAACTACCAGAGCGCCGAAGGCAACGCCGAACTTGCCTGCACTGGCGTCCAGGCCAGCGGCCAGACCGTCCCGGTGCGCATGAGTTTTTCAGCGGCCACCTATGATGGCGAGCCCTGCATCCAGGTAGTGATACACGCAGAAAGCGGCAACGCCGAACTGGAAGAAAAACTGCGCGAGATCAGCAGCCAGGACCTGGTCACAGGACTGTACAACCGCAGCTATTTCCTCGGCTTGATGGATGCCGCAGCCGAGCGCGCAGTGAATGCCGGGCAGCCGGCCAGCCTGGCTTATATCCGTATCGACCGCTACGCCAGCCTGCTGGCAGACGTTGGCCTGGCAGGTATCGACTTGCTGCTCACCGACCTGGCCAACCTGTTGCGCGAGCACTTTACGCAGGAGTCACAACTGGCGCGCTTTGGTGACGATGTGTTCACCATCCTGCAGCCCGGGAAAACCCCGGAGCAAGTAGAAGCAAGCCTGGCCAGCCTACTGAAAAAGGTCGAAGGCAACCTATTCGATATCAACGGCCGCACGGCACAAACCACCCTGTCGATTGGCGTCGCAGGGCTGAATGAGAAAACCTCGAAAGCCCAGGAAGTGGTCGACCGCGCCCAACGCTGCGCCGACGAACTGGACCAGGGCAATGCACTCAAACTGTTCAATCCTGGCGATGAACTGGCTGCTGCAGCCAACCGCGGCAACATCGTGGCCATGGTGCAGCAAGCACTGGAGCGCAACAGCTTCCGCCTGCTGTTCCAGCCAATCATCAGCCTGCGCGGCGATAGCCACGAATACTATGAAGTGTTGCTGCGCCTGCTCAGCCCGCAGGGCGAAGAAGTTCCGCCGCACGAATTTCTCAACGCAGCCAAAGAAGCCGGCCTCGGCGAGAAGATCGACCGCTGGGTAATCCTCAACTCGATAAAATTGCTCGCCGACCACCGCAACAAGGGCCACAACACCCACTTGTTCGTCCACCTCTCGAGCTCCAGCCTGCAGGATCAAACTCTGCTGCAGTGGCTTAGCGTGGCCTTGAAGGCAGCACGACTGCCGTCGGATGCACTGGCTTTCCAGTTCAGCGAACCAGATGCCATTGCCTACCTCAAGCAGGCCAAGGCACTGACCCAGGGCTTGAACGAACTGCACTGCAGGGTGGCACTGAGTCAGTTTGGCTGCGCCATCAACCCCTTCAACACCCTCAAGCACATGCACATCGATTTCGTCAAAGTCGACGGCTCCTTCTCCCAGGACCTGTCGACCCCAGAAAGCCAGGAAGCACTGAAAGTCCTGCTGGCCAGCCTGCACGCCCAGGCCAAGATGACTATCGTGCCCTTCATCGAAAGCGCCAGCGTGCTGTCAACCCTCTGGCAGGCCGGGGTCAATTACATCCAGGGTTACTACCTGCAAGGCCCGAGTCAATCGATGGACTATGACTTTTCGGAAGGCGACGAGTAAATCAATACAGCCAGGCAACTGGCTGTCACCCCCTCCCTGTTCCACCCCCAACTTGACCCACGTCACGCTTCCGGCCAACCCGTGCGCTAGAGTGTTCCGACGCCTTAGCCGCCGAGGAGAAGCACCATGACCATGATGAAAGCCGCCGTATTAGTCGAACCCGGCCGTATCGAGTTGCAAGACAAGCCCATTCCCGAAATCGGCCCAAACGATGCGCTACTGCGCATCACAACCACCACGATTTGTGGCACCGACGTGCATATTCTCAAGGGTGAATACCCGGTAGCCGCAGGCCTGACCATCGGCCATGAGCCGGTAGGTATCATCGAGAAGCTCGGCCGCAACGTGCAGGGTTATCGCGAAGGCCAGCGGGTAATTGCCGGGGCCATCTGCCCGGACTTCAGCTCCTATGCCAGCCAGGATGGACACGCCGCGCAGGGTGGCGGATGCGCCTGCCATGGCTACAAAGCCCTCGGCGGCTGGCGCTTTGGCAACACCATCGACGGCACGCAGGCCGAGTACGTACTGGTGCCCGACGCCCAATCCAACCTGGCGCCGGTACCGGACGGCCTCAGCGATGAACAGGTACTGATGTGCCCGGACATCATGTCCACCGGCTTCGCCGGCGCCGAAGCCGCCAATATCAAAATCGGCGACATCGTGGTGGTGTTTGCTCAAGGGCCGATCGGCCTTTGCGCCACTGCGGGGGCCAAGCTACGAGGCGCCAGCACCATCATTGCGGTGGATCGTGTGGATGCGCGCCTGAAAATTGCCCGCCAACTGGGCGCTGACGTCACACTCAACTACGAGCAGGTGGATGTAGTGGAAGAAATCATGCGCCTGACCGGCGGCCGCGGCGTTGACGCCTCAATCGAGGCGCTCGGCCTGCAGTCGACCTTCGAGAGCGCCCTGCGGGTACTCAAACCAGGCGGCACCCTATCCAGCCTGGGCGTTTACTCCAGCGACCTGCGCATCCCGCTAGACGCCTTCAACGCAGGCTTGGGCGACAAGCGAATCGTCTCTTCACTGTGCCCCGGCGGCAAGGAACGCATGCGCCGACTGATGAACATTGTCGAGTCGCAGCGTATTGACCTGGCACCATTGGTCACCCACAGCTACGCCCTCAACGACATAGGCGCGGCCTATGACCTGTTCGCCAACCAGCGCGATGGCGTACTCAAGGTGGCAATCAAACCGTAGAGGCTATTCCAGGCCATCGCGATCACGAAAGCCAAGCAGGTAGAGAATGCCGTCCAGCCCCAGGGTCGAGATGGCCTGCTTGGCTGATTGCTTGACCAGCGGCTTGGCCCGGAACGCCACGCCCAGGCCGGCGATGGCCAGCATCGGCAGATCGTTGGCGCCGTCGCCGACCGCGATGGTCTGTTCCAGGCGCAGCCCTTCCTGTTCCGCCAGCTGGCGCAACAGGTCGGCCTTGCGCTGGGCGTCAACAATCGGCTCAACAGCTACACCGGTGACCAGGCCATCGACGATCTGCAGTTCGTTGGCGAAGACGTAGTCGATCCCCAGCTTGGCCTGCAGCTGCTTGGCAAAATAGCTGAAGCCTCCAGACAGGATCGCCGTTTTGTAACCAAGACGATGCAACTCGCTAAACAGCGTTTCGGCGCCCTCGGTCAGGCGCAAGGAGGCGCCAATCTCGGCCAGCACGCTTTCCGGCAAGCCCTTGAGCAGGGCCATGCGTTCTCTGAAGCTGGCGGCAAAGTCTAGCTCGCCGCGCATGGCACGCTCGGTGATTGCCGACACCTGCTCGCCGACTCCGGCAGCCTTGGCCAGTTCGTCGATCACCTCGGCCTCAATCAGCGTCGAATCCATGTCGAACACCGCCAGGCGGCGGTTACGGCGGAACAACGAGTCGCGCTGGAAGGCAATATCGACGTTGAGCTCCTGAGCCACGCTGAGGAACTCGGCACGCAAAGCCGCCGGATCGGCAGGCTCGCCACGCACCGAAAACTCGATGCAGCCCTTGCCCTGCTCGGCTGGCATATCCAGCGGCATGCGCCCGGACAGACGATCGATATGGTCGATGTTCAGGTCATACTTGGCAGTAATGGCGCTGACCCGCTGCAATTGCTCGGCGGTGACCTTGCGGGTCAGCAAGGTCACGATATGCCGCGCCTTGCCCTGGCCGCCAACCCACTGCTGGTAGTCCGCCTCGGACACCGGCGTGAAGCGCACCTGCTGCTCAAGCTTATAGGCGGCGAACAGCAAATCCTTGAGTACCGAGGAGCCCTGCTCGGTTGGCGGAATCTCCACCAAGATGCCAAAAGACAGGGTGTCATGGATCACCGCCTGGCCGATATCAAGGATATTAACCCCGCCTTGGGCCAGCACGCCGGTAATTGCGGCAGTCAGACCGGGACGGTCTTCGCCAGTAATATTGATCAGGACGATTTCGCGCAAGGCGCACCCTCCGGGGCTTGGTTAATGGTCTACAGGCTGCTGACAGAGCACGCTTGCTGAAACGCCGCACATTCTACCCACTTTCACTGTCATACGGACACGCACGGTGCTTTGCCCCATGCAGAGCGGTCGCTATACTGCGCGGCACCTACAGTCGATAAGAGCGGAGCTCTGTGAACCGGCCCGCCCCCGTAAAACCCGACAACTTCTTCCTGCTGCTGTTCCAGGCCCTACGCCAACGCCGCGTGCCCCTGGCCTTGCGCATCGCCAGCCACAGCTTGCTACTCGTGGCCCTGGCGCTGGTGATTTATGCCTGGGTGATCGGCATGCAGTTCAAGCATGCGATGGAGCAACAGGCCGAAGCCCTGGGCACCAGCCTGATCACCCAGACTGCCTCCTCGGCCACCGAGCTGCTGGTGTCCAATGACATCCTCAGTCTCAGCGTGCTGCTGAGTAACCTGGTGAAAAACCCATTGGTGGCCCACGCCGCGATTTACAGTGTGGATAACCGTGTACTCGCCGAAGCAGGTTCGCGCCCGAGCAAGACCATGCTGGGCGAGACCGAAGGTCTGTACTCGACCCCGATTACCTTCCAGGAGGTCATTGCCGGCCAATTGCGCATCAGTCTGGATATGCGCCAGTTCCAGCAACCGATGACCATCAGCCTGCAGAGCATGGGCATCCTCAGCCTGATCCTGCTGGCACTGGCCTTGTCCCTGAGCATGCGCCTGGGTCGGCATATCTCCACCCCGCTGCTGCAACTGCGCGTCTGGCTACGCGACCCTGACGATCCCGCGCCTGGCGCCGGTCGCCAGGATGAAATCGGCGATCTGGCGCGCCAACTGCAGCTACGCCTGGTACCGGCAAAAGCGGAGCCGGAACCGGAGCCCGAGCCCGATGACGCCTATAACGACGAACACGACTTCGGCGATGCTGACGACGACGACGATGAGCCGACCTTCGAGGTGCGCGATCTGCACGATGAGCGCTTTGACGACGCCGAGCAGGTCAGCGAAGGCAGCCCGCGCGGCCAGCCAAACGTTGATGACCCATTCGCCGACCTACGCGACCACGCTGATGAACCGGCAGCGGTTCCAGCACCGACCATCGGCGCACCACAACAGAGCGCTGTACTGGCCATTCAGCTGGGCGCCCAAGAGCAGCTCCGCCGCCTGCCACGTGCGCGCCTGATGGATCTGCTGCAGCGCTATCGCGACTGCCTGAATCAAGCCTCGGCGCTCTATCAAGGCGAACTGCACACCCTCAACGACGGCAGCAGCCTGATGCTGTTCCATCGCCAGGACAGCGGCGAGGATTACCTGACCCATGCCATCTGCTGCGGCGAACTGATGCGCGCGCTCGGCCATGCCCTGCAGATCGAGGTGGCCGACAGCGGCATCACCCTCCAACTGCAATTGGGCCTGACCCAGGGCGAAGACCTGCTGGGCTTGAGCCAAGGCGACTTGCTGCTCAGTGAGACCGCTCAGGATGCATTGGCGCTGTCCCAGCACAGCCGCAACCTACTGCTGCTCGAACGGCGCGTGGGCGATGATGCATTGGTACGTCAGCGTGCCCGCATTCGTACCATCGCCAGCCCGGAAGGCGCCTGCTGCGTGGAACGCCTGCTGGAACCCTACCCGTCACTGCTGGAGCGCCAACTGGCGCACATGCACGAACACCATCCGCACTGAGCCCATCTACTGCGGCCGCCCCTGCGCCCCGGGCGACTAACTCGTGCCGTGCGCCCGATCCGGGATAATCAGCAATCCGCGGAGTTCGGCTCACCGCAGGCGGTGCACCAAGGGTCTATCGAGGCGCTAAACAGCTAGGCGGCTGTCCGGGAATGGTAATTGGCTGCAAAGTGTAGGTTGGCGCGGAGGAATGAAGCCCACGCGGCCCAGCCCAACCGACAGAAAACGCATTCTCAGACAGCCCTCTAGAAGCGGAACACTTCCATTTGCCTGGCTGGCTGGACCGGCAGCGCTGGCGGCTTGCTCTCCGGGCGCCGGACCGGTGCACTGACCACCGGCTTGCGCGCAGGCGCAGCCTCGGCGACCGGCATGGCCTTGATTGCGCGAGACAGCTCACCCGCCAGTTGTTGCAACAGCTGACTTTGCGCACGTATCTGCTCGATCACAGTACCGCCGTGCGTGGCCTGCAGACGCACAACGCGACTGCCACGAGACACGCCGGCAGAGTCGAGCAAGCGCCATTGTGCTTCGAGTACTGCCGGCTGCTGCGCCCCTGAATCCAGCCGGCTGATGTTCAGCACGACCTGCACCTGGCTGGCGAAGCCGACGCGATCCGGGTACAGCGCGACGCGACTGGTGTCTAGCTGGCCGGCCAGTTGGCGCAACAGCAATTGGCCAACATCATCTTGCAGACTGCCTGCCCAGCGGGTCTGCTGACTGAGCGAGAGGCTGTCGTCGAGCTCGCGCTGCACCAGGTTCTCGCGCAACAGGTAATCCGCCAATTTCAATGGCCCGAGCAGTAACGCCGGGCCTTTATCATCCTGCGGCAGTTCGGGGGCACCCTGCTCGAGCTGATAAAATTGTGCCGGCGGCTGCAGCACTGCACAGCCCTGCAGGGTCAAGGCCGCAAGGAGCAACAAAAGCGGCGGCGAGAAATGCAACGATTTCATCAAAACATTACCTTGATTTGCCAAATATAAGCGACTGGGGCTGCTGGTCGAGCCCTTCCATCGTGCGCTGCAATGCCTTACCAGCCTGACTCAGCTCCTGCAGGGCGCGCAACATTTCGTACTGTACCTCGGATTCCGGACCGAGGCTGCGACGACCTTCAACTGCCAACTGGTTGACCTGCTGTAATGCCTGCGCCGCGCTCTGCGCCGTACGCCGTATCTCGCCAACGGCATCGCGCAGGTCAACGCTGCTTTGCTGAACATTGTCCATGATCGGCGGCAGTTGCTGCTCCAGGCGCCCACTCAGACGATCGAGCTTGACCATCAGCTGACTCATGCTGACCAGGCCCTGCTGCAGTTCTGGAGAACTGGTGAGCTTTTCCAGGGACTGCAGGGTCTGCGTGGCCGAGGCGACCATATCCTGCAACGGTAATTCGCGCAGGCTGCCAGCTAACTCACGCAGCACATCGGCAACCTCATCGATACGCGATGGCACACTGGGGATCGTCGGTAAATCCAGTTCATGGGTCGCGCGCACATAGCCGGCCTGCTCGGGAAACATGTCCAATGCGACTATCGCCTTGCCCGTCAACAGGCTGGGCGTCTGCAACTGGGCACGCAAACCACGCTCTACCAGTTGACCGATAAACTGGTCGAAGCCGCGAGAGCCGTCCTGCGGCTGCTCTGGGGTATTGATGCGCAGAACAACCGGCATTACCACATCCATTAATTCGCGGTCGTAGGACAGGCGAATCTCGCGCACCATGCCCACCTTGACCCCGCGATAGGTGACATCGGCACCGACATCCAGGCCATCCAGAGCCCCGGTGAAATACACCACATACTCGCTGGGCTGGCTGAACCAGCTATCGCGTGACAGCAGCAGCAGGGCGGCGGACAGCAGAGCCAAGCCGCCGAGCAGGAACGCGCCGATCATAAAGGGTGTGCGCGCTTCGCTCATGACGTCTCCATTGGGTGAGCTGTTTCGCCCCGCCGCAAAAAGCGCTGCACCTGCTCTGGCCCATCGGCCAGCAATTCCTGCAGGGTGCCCAGGGCAATCTGGGTATGGGTCTGATTATCGAGGAACAGACAAGTGTCGGCCACCGCCTGAATGCTCGGTAACTCATGGGTAACCAGCACGATGCTAGAGCCCAGGCTATCACGCAACTGCAGGATCAACTCGTCGAGGGACTGCGAACTGATCGGATCGAGGCCAGCCGAAGGCTCGTCAAAGAACAACACCTGCGGGTCCAGCGCCAACGCACGGGCCAACGCGGCGCGCTTGCGCATACCACCGGAGAGTTGCGCCGGATAAAGCTCATCGCAACCGGCCAGCCCGACCAGCGCCAGCTTCAACGCCGCCAGCTCGACCAGCTCGGCCGGCTGCAAGTGCTGGCGGTAGGCGGCCAGCGGCAGGCAGATATTCTCGCGCAGGGTCATCGACCCCCACAAGGCGCCATTCTGATAGAGCACGCCGAACTGTTGCTGCAGGGCGGCACGACAGTCCTCGTCGCCCGCCCAGAAGTCCTCGCCCTTGAACAGCACCCGCCCGGCAAGTGGCGCCTGCAGGCCGATCAGGTGACGCAACAGAGTGCTTTTGCCACAGCCGCTACCACCCATGATGACGAACACCTCGCCGGGGCGGATCGAGAAATTCAGGTCATGCTGGATCACCAGGCTGCCGTAACCGGCACTGAGATCTTCGGCGACCAATAGCGCATCGCTCATATCAGACCCCCAACCGGGTACAAATCAGGGTGATCAGCGCATCGCTGACCACCAATGCCACGATGATACTGACCACCGCCCGGGTAGTTGCCTGACCAACTGCCTGGGCGTTGCGCCCACAAGCCAGGCCGTAGTGACACCCGATCAGACCGATCAGCACGGCGAACACCAGGCTCTTGCCGATCCCCACCAGAAAATCGCTGAGGCTGAGCATCTCCAGACTCTGCTTGAGGTAGAGCTGCGCGGAAATATCGAACAGACCGGAGCCGATGATAAAACCACCGAGAATACCGAGGGCATCGGCGAACACGCAGAGAATCGGCATGCTCACCAACAGCGCCAGCAAGCGCGGCAGGACAAGAAACTCCAGCGGTGGAAAACCGAAGGTCTTCAGCGCATCGATTTCCTCGTTGGCCTGCATGCTGCCCAACTCCGCCGCGTAGGCCGCGCCGGTGCGTCCGGCCATGATCACCGCGGTCATCAGCGCGCCCATCTCGCGGGTCATGCCGATAGCCACCATGTTGGCGATGTACAGTTGGGCGCCGAAGGCTTCCAGCTGAGCGGCGCCGACGAAAGCCAGAATCAGGCCGACCAGAATGGCGATCAATGCCACGATCGGCAGCGCGCCCGGCCCGCACTGCTGCAGGGCCAGCCAGAAATCACTGCGACGCATGCGTCCGCGCCCCCGCAGCTGACGCCCCAGGGCGAGCACCACTTCACCGACGAAGCGACAAGCCTGGCCAATACTGGCAAGTACGCCGAGCAACAGCAGCCCCAGGCGACTCACTGGACCATACGCAGGCGGGGGTTGCTGCTGGGCCTGGGTAGACGGCTTGGCAGCCATCTGCAACAGCCGCTCGACACCGTCTGGCAAACCTTGCCAACGCAGCTCCACGTCCTGCGCCACGGCCAAGCGCTGCAGGCGGCGCAGCAGCGCCAGCAAACTGCTATCCCACGCTGCCACGGCGACATCCACCTGCACCTGCGCAGGCAGCTGCCGCTGGCTGTACCAGATGGCCTCAAGGTCGGGTTTGGCTACGTGTAGCAGCCAGGTGCCGCCCACGCAGAGACGCGCCGGCCGGCCATCCTCTAGCGACCATTGCAACCCTGCGTCCTGCCCGCCCTTATCCATCCCGATCTCCGTCAGTTAACCCTGCTACTCCACCAGCAGCGCATCGACCCGCTGAAAGCCACGCGGCAGCTTGTTACCACGCCGGCCCCGCTCACCCTTGTAGTGTTCCAGGTCATCCGCCTTGAGCGACAAGGTACGCTTGCCCGCCTGCAACACCAAGGTCGCGCCGCTGGGTAGCACCACCAGATCGGTGAGGTATTCCTCACGATTAGCGACCCGTTCGCCAGGGATGCCGATGATTTTGTTGCCCTTGCCCTTGCCCAGTTGCGGCAAGTCCCGTACCGGGAACAGCAGCAGCCGCCCCTCAGTGGTCACGGCAGCGAGCCAGTCCTGCTCACGATTCAGCAACGGCTTGGGCGCCAGCACCTTGGCGCCTGACGGCAAGCTGAGCAGCGCCTTGCCGGCCTTGTTTTTGGTTTGCAGATCCTCGCCCTTGACCACGAAGCCGTAGCCCGCGTCCGAGGCAATCACATAAAGAGCGCTGTCGTCCGGCAGCAACACACACTCGAAGGTCGCCCCCGGTGGCGGGCTCAGCCGCCCGGTCAGCGGCTCGCCCTGGCCGCGCGCGGACGGTAGCGAGTGCGCTGCCAGCGAGTAGCTGCGCCCGGTCGAGTCGATAAATACCGCGTACTGATTCGAGCGCCCCGGCGCAGCGGTCTTGAAGCCGTCACCGGCCTTGTACGACAGGCCGGTGGCGTCGATGTCATGGCCCTTGCCGCAGCGCACCCAGCCTTTCTCAGAGATCACCACGGTGACCGGTTCGGTGGGCAGCAACTCGGTTTCCGACAGCGCCTTGGCCTCAGCCCGGGCGACGATTGGCGAGCGACGGTCGTCGCCATATTTCTCGGCATCGTCGAGAATTTCCTGGCGCACCAGTTTCTTCAGCTTGGCTTCACTGCCGAGCAGGGCCAGCAACTTGGCGCGTTCCTTGGCCAGGGCGTCCTGCTCGCCGCGAATCTGCATTTCTTCCAGCCGCGCCAGTTGGCGCAGGCGGGTTTCCAGAATGTATTCAGCCTGGATATCGGTGAGGCCGAAGCGCTCCATCAGTACCGGTTTGGGCTGCTCCTCGGTGCGGATGATATGAATCACTTCATCCAGATTGAGGAAAGCGATCAAGCGACCTTCCAACAGGTGCAGCCGGTGTTCGACCTTATCCAGGCGAAACTGCAGGCGCCGGCGCACGGTGCCCACCCGGTATTCCAGCCATTCACGCAATAACTGGCGCAGGTTCTTGACCGAGGGTTTGCCGTCCAGACCGATGACGTTGGTATTGACCCGGTAGCTGGACTCCAGCTCGGTGGTGGCGAACAGGTGGGTCATCAGCTCGTCGGCATCGACTCGATTGGAACGCGGAATGATGACGATGCGGCACGGGTGTTCGTGGTCGGACTCGTCACGCAGGTCGGCGACCATCGGCAGCTTCTTCGCCTGCATCTGCGCAGCGATCTGCTCCAGTACCTTGGCCCCGGACACCTGATGCGGCAGCGCGGTGACCACGATGTCACCATCCTCGACGCGGTACACGGCGCGCATGCGCACCGAGCCCTTGCCGGTTTCGTAGATCTTCAGCAGATCGGCGCGCGGGGTGATGATTTCCGCCTCGGTCGGGTAATCCGGGCCGAGCACGTGCTCACACAGCTGCTCAACCGTCGCGTCAGGCTGATCGAGCAGGCGAATACAGGCCGCCGCCACTTCGCGCAGGTTATGCGGTGGCACGTCGGTGGCCATGCCCACGGCGATGCCGGTAGTGCCGTTGAGCAGAATATTGGGCAGCCGCGCCGGCAGAGTCGCTGGCTCGTCGAGGGTGCCGTCGAAGTTCGGCACCCAGTCCACGGTCCCCTGCCCCAGCTCGCTCAGCAGCACCTCGGCGTAACGCGACAGGCGCGCCTCGGTATAGCGCATGGCGGCGAACGACTTGGGATCGTCCGGCGCACCCCAGTTACCCTGACCGTCGACCAGGGTGTAGCGGTAGCTGAACGGCTGCGCCATCAGCACCATGGCTTCATAGCAGGCCGAGTCGCCGTGCGGGTGGAACTTGCCGAGCACGTCACCAACGGTACGCGCCGACTTCTTGTGCTTGGAGTCGGCGTCCAGGCCCAGCTCACTCATGGCATAGATGATCCGCCGCTGCACCGGCTTGAGGCCGTCGCCGATGTGCGGCAACGCGCGATCCATGATCACGTACATCGAATAGTTGAGATAAGCCTGCTCGGTGAAGTCGGCAAGGGAACGGCGCTCAACACCGTCCAGGCTCAAATCGAGGGAGTCGCTCATGCGTGCCTCATGGTAAAAATTAGTGAAGCGAAGTCGTCTGGCGCAGCACCAGGGTGCCGTCGCGCTGAGTAAATTCGAGTTGTTTCAGGGCGCTCATACCGAGCAGCACCTCGTCGCCTTCCATACCCGGGGTGATCAGCGCGGCAACGTCACGCAGCAAGATCTCGCCAAGGCGCAGGCTGGCCAGCTGGGTACGGTAGCCGACCACGGTGCCATTGGCGGTACGGACCTGCACCGGAGCACCGCGCTGCAGGCCAAGGCGCTCGGCCAGGGCTGCAGGTACAGCGACGGCGGTAGCACCGGTATCGAGCAGCAACGTCACTGGACTGCCGTTGATCTGGCCACCCAACAGGTAATGCCCGCCGCGACTGCTCAGCAGGCGCACTTCGATGTAGCCCTCGCCTTGCACCGACTGTGGCGCCTGGTTAGGGTTGTCGCGCCGCGCCTCCCATTTACCGAAGAAGTGCGTAGCCAGCAACAACGCGGCGGCCCAGGTCATTACCAGCATTACCCGCCCGACCCGGCGCCCCGGCGCTTGCGTACTCACCGGGTTCGGCCCCAGCCGCCCTTGGGAGCAGCAAAACGCCAGACGATCGGCCGCTGCTCGCCATCGGCACGAGTGTGCCGGCCATTGTCGGTGCCGACCCAGGCGCCCTGCTCATCGATCCACAGCGCCTCAGCCACGCCATAGGACGACGGATAGCGCCGGTCATCGGTCAGGGCTTCAGCGGCGAACGACCAGCAGCGCTCGACCTCACCATCACTCAGCTTGCGCCGACAGATGCGATGAGCCTGACGCTCTAGAGTGAAGAGTTTTTCATTGTGAAAGGCCAGCCCAGCAAAGTCCCGCGGCTGCAGCTCACTGCCCAGCTGCGGCGGCGATGGTTCGTTACCGCCTTCGCTCATCAGCACACAGCCGCCAGCACAGCGCCAACTCGAGCCGCGCTTGTGCAACACCAGCAAACCACGGCGCTGGCGCTCGGCCGCCAACCACAAGCGCTCGCCGGCGGGATCGACCGCTACGCCCTCAAGCAACGCATTGAAGTGCCAGAGCATGCCGCTGGCTCGTGCCTGACGCACCATCGCGTCTGGTAGCGCCAACCATTGCGGCGCTCCGGCAGGCGGAATCTGCAATACGGCGGCGCGCGCCTCGCTGACCAGGTAACGATTGCCGACGGCATCGCAAGACAAGCCTTCGAAATCCAGGTTACCGCCACGCACCAGACCAGTTACCCAGGTGCGCATGCGCAAGCCCCAGGGCAGAGGTGTCGAGGGCGAGGGCGGCGCGACAAAGTGTTCGGCCTCGGCCTGCCAGGCGGTGGCACCGGCAACCAACCGATACAGGCGGTCATCCTCTCGATCCGAGACAGCCCAGAGCGCCTCGCCGCACCAGGCGAGCCCCGACAGATTACCCGCGGCAATACCATCGACCGGGTGCTCACTGACCAGTTTCAGCTCTTCGAAAACCTGAGGTTCGGCCAGTAGCGGCGCGGCAACCAGCAACCAGGCAACCGCCAGATAGCGCTTCACAGCAGCACCTCGGCCAGGTTGCCCTTGGACTCCAGCCAGGACTTGCGATCACCCGCGCGCTTCTTCGCCAACAGCATGTCCATAAGCTCCTGGGTGCCGGGATAATCCGCCAGGGTCAATTGGACCAACCGCCGGGTATTGGGGTCCATGGTGGTTTCGCGTAATTGCGGCGGGTTCATCTCACCGAGGCCCTTGAAGCGGGTGACCTGCGGCTTGCCGCGGCGCTTCTCGGCGACCAGGCGATCAAGTATCCCGTCACGCTCGGCATCATCCAGGGCATAGAAAATCTCCTTGCCCAGGTCGCTGCGGTACAGCGGCGGCATGGCCACATAAATATGCCCGGCATCCACCAGCGGGCGAAAATGCTGGACGAACAGCGCACACAGCAACGTGGCGATGTGCAGACCATCGGAGTCGGCGTCGGCGAGGATGCAGATCTTGCCGTAGCGCAGCTGCGTCAGGTCATTGGAGCCAGGGTCGATGCCGATGGCCACGGCGATGTTGTGTACTTCCTGGGAGGCCAGCACTTCGCCAACATCCACTTCCCAGGTATTGAGAATCTTGCCGCGCAACGGCAGGATCGCCTGAAACTCCTTGTCGCGCGCCTGCTTGGCGCTGCCGCCGGCGGAGTCGCCCTCGACCAGGAACAGCTCCGAACGCATTGGATCCTGACCCGCGCAGTCAGCCAGCTTGCCGGGCAGTGCCGGGCCCTGGGTGATGCGCTTGCGCTCGACTTTCTTGCCGGCCTTGAGGCGACGATTGGCATTGCTGATCGCCAGTTCGGCGAGCTGCTGGCCGAGCTCCGGGTTGGTGTTGAGCCACAGGCTGAAGGCATCCTTGACCACCCCGGAAACGAAAGCCGCAGCCTCGCGTGAGGACAGGCGCTCCTTGGTCTGGCCGGAGAACTGTGCATCCTGCATCTTGGTCGAGAGGACGAAAGCGATGCGTTCCCAGATATCTTCTGGCGCCAGCTTGACCCCGCGCGGCAGCAGGCTGCGGAACTCGCAGAACTCGCGCATGGCGTCCAGCAGCCCCTGACGCAGACCATTGACATGGGTGCCGCCCTGGGCCGTGGGGATCAAGTTGACGTAGCTTTCCTGCACGGTGTCGCCGCCCTCCGGCAGCCACAACAGCGCCCAGTCGACCGCCTCCTTGTTACCGCTCAGGCTGCCGCAGAACGGCTCGAGCGGCAGGCGCTCGAACTCGCTGACCGCATCCACCAGGTAGGAGCGCAGCCCCTGCTCGTACAGCCACTCGACCCGCTCGCCACTGGCCTTGTCCTCGAAGCTGACGTGCAACCCCGGGCAGAGCACGGCCTTGGCCTTGAGCACATGCTTGAGGCGGCTGATCGAGTACTTGGGCGAGTCGAAATACTTGGTATCGGCCCAAAAGTGCACACTGGTGCCGGTGTTGCGCTTGCCGACCGTACCGATCACTTCCAGCTCGCTGGCCTTGAAACCATCGGCAAAGGTCATGCGGTATTCGCTGCCATCGCGCTTGACCCGCACCTCGACGCGAGTCGACAGGGCGTTGACCACGGAAATCCCGACCCCATGCAGACCACCGGAGAACTGATAGTTCTTGTTGGAAAACTTGCCGCCGGCGTGCAGCTTGGTAAGGATCAATTCGACCCCCGAGACCCCCTCCTCGGGATGAATATCCACCGGCATGCCGCGACCGTCGTCGATGACTTCCAGGGAATTGTCCTCATGGAGGATCACCTGAATCGAGCGGGCGTGGCCGGCCAGGGCCTCATCGACACTGTTGTCGATGACCTCCTGGGCCAGGTGGTTTGGACGACTGGTATCGGTGTACATGCCCGGACGCTTGCGCACCGGATCCAGGCCGGAAAGGACTTCGATGGCATCTGCGTTGTAACTGGCCATGGGGTCTCTGATCGTTATATAAGGTCGGAAAAGTCGGTATCGCGCCACAAGTGGGCAGGTATACCGGCGAAGGCAAAGAGCATCGGCAAGCGCGTGACAAACCCCTGAAAACCATGATCGCCACCGGCCTGAATACGCAACGCGCAAGCGCGGTAATAGGCTTGGGCATCACGGTAATCGAGGGTTTCGTCGGCGGTCTGCAGCCACACCTGATAGCGCGCGCGATCTTGCGGCGGCGCCACGTCCAGCTCAGCTAAAGCGAGCACATGATCGGCCGTCAGCTCCCAGGTTTCACCACTGTAATAGTTGTGTTGCGGGCCCAGGTAGCCATCGAAACGCAGATGCGGACGCACCGCTGGATTGATCAACAGTGCGTGCAAGCCATGGCGCTCGGCCAGGTAGCTCGCATAGTAGCCGCCCAGGGAGCTGCCGACCAGCACAGGCCGACCCAGCTCGGCGATCAGCGCCTCGATCTGGGCGATGGCCCGGCGTGGATGATGATCCAGGGCCGGCACCCGCAGGTGCGCAGCCAAACCAAGGCGGGCCATGGCGCGCGACAGCTGGCTGGCCTTGAGCGAAGCCGGCGAGCTGTTGAGTCCATGGAGATAGAGAATAGATGCAGTCATGGAGCGGGAGGCTACTAGTGCCAAGCATCCGGCTGCAAGCTGCAAGTATGTACGCATGCTGCACCGGCGCTTACTTGGTGCCTGCGGCGGTTAATAACCCTTCACCGTGTAATCCACCTCGAACTCGATCCCGGTGACCCGCGACACGCCGGTATCCAGCCGGCCGTCTGCGTGCAGGCGCAGCCAGCGGTAGCCGGGCGCCGTGGTGTCGACCTGGAATTCTTCACTGCCCGGGGCGAACTGCACGCAGGTGGAGGGCGACGCCAGGAGGCGCAGATCTTTGTGTAGCTGATCGAACTCCTGATGGATATGCCCCCAGAGTACCGCGCGCACCTGACTGAAGCGTTCCAGCACGGTAAATAGCGCATCGGGGTTGCGCAGGCCGATGGGCTCCATCCAGCGACAACCGATGGACACCGGGTGATGATGCAGGCAAATCAGGTGGTGGCGTTCCGGCGCTTCGCCAAGCGCGCGCTCCAGCAAGGCTAGCTGCTGCTGGTCAAGATAACCGGGCACCGCACCGGGAATCGAAGAGTCGAGCAGAATGACTCGCCAATTACCCACATCGACCACCGGCTCCAGCAAATCACTGCCTATGCAGGCAGCCTGCATGGACGGGATGTCGTCGTGGTTGCCGGGAAACCAGCGCGCAGGCGCTGCAAGCGCCGCGGTCATCTGCCGAAAACGCTGGTAGGACGCCAGGCTACCGTCTTGCGACAGATCGCCACTGGCGAGCATCAGATCGATCTGCGGCTGCTCTTGCAGCACCCGTTCGATCACTTGCTGCAGACTATCCTGGGTATCCAGACCCAACAACTTGCCGGCCGCCTCGGCAAATAAGTGACTATCGGACAGCTGCACCAGCAGGACCGAGGAATCATCAGCGGAATTGAGCTCGCTCGGCAAGGCCGTCTCCTTGAGCAGAATGGATGAATTATGCTGGGTAGCCAGGGCGGCGGTAAACCCGGGAAGTGGACATGCGTCACATAACAGCCGATGCACGCTGCCGGCGTGACGCACTGCGAATATTTCTTGGTGCCTAGGGCTGAGCGCGCGTGCTCAAACCACCGGCTCCAGCTCATGACCACAGGCCAGACAATGACTCAGCCATTCGCCGAGAAACAGATTGAGCTGCGATTTTTCATCCGGCTGGTGCATGGCCGCATTTGGGTACGGGTAGATGCTGCGAAAGCGTCGAGCGTTTTGCGCGCCGATCACCTCGGCCATACGCGCATCGTGGTAAACCCGCACCTCCAGTTGCGGTACCGGCAACCAGGGCAGGCTGTGCTCCTGACGCACCTGCACGGTTGAGGTGTAGGGACAGGTCTCCAGCACTTCCAGGGTCAGCACGCCCAGCAGGCGATCGCCCTGACTCAAAGCGACCCGCCGCGGACATGAAGCCGCGCGCATGTCCGGCAGCAGGCGCATCAAGCGTGCGTAGTTGGCCTCGCAAGCCGCCTGCAGCTCGATCAAGTCAACCCGATAACGGTCACGCAACAGGTTCACGACCATAACCCCCTGACCTCGGCACGGTTCAACGCCAGCCACTGCAAGGCGATAATGCTCGCCGCATTGTTGATGCGCCCATCCTTGACCGCATCCAGGGCATCTTCCAGCGCCAGCACATGCACCCGGATATCTTCCCCCTCTTCCGCCAGACCGTGCACGCCTCCGGCCCCCTGACTACTGCAACGACCGAGGTACAGGTAGACGCGCTCGTCCGAACCACCGGGCGAAGGAAAATACTCGGTAATCGGCCACAACGACGTGAGGGCCAGGTTGGCCTCCTCGACCGCCTCCCGCAACGCCACGTCCTCTGGCGGCTCATCGGTATCGATCAGCCCGGCGACCAGTTCCAGCAGCCAAGGGCTGGCGGACTTGCCCATGGCACCAACGCGAAACTGCTCGATCAGTACCACCTCATCACGCTGCGGATCATAAGGCAGCACGCACACGGCATCGTGACGAATGAACAACTCGCGACTGAGTATCGGCCCCATTTCGCCAGAAAACTGCAGATGGCGCAGCCGCAAGCGGTCGAGGCTATAAAATCCGCGGAAGCAGGCTTCCCGCTCGATAATTTGCACTGCATCCGGGCCTGGCTTAAAGGTGTCGGTCATCCACGTCTCACTTAATCCGATAATCTAGGCTTTCGCGCATCCTACCGCGGCATACCGCCTTGCGCAGCCTCTTTGCAGATTAGGCGCTGACTGGGATCATGCAGCATTGCTGCATTGCTGCACTGGCTACCCGGCGAACTACTGGGGTAGCCGACAGTCGAACCCAGCCACCCCCACATTCTCCCCGCCGAGCCCAGACCTCAATGTCCCCACATAGAAAAATCGTCATAGTCAGCCTTGGCCTGCTTCTTAGCGCCTGCCAGAACCTGCTGCCTGGCCATAGCGCGCTGCCGGTACAACGTGTCGCCTGGGAGAGTATTCAACCCGGCTGCGCGGGGGATGCCTGCCCATTGGTGAATATCGATACGCTGATTTTCCCCGACCAACCGCGGCTCAACGCCTTGATCGAACAGCGCCTGCTGCAGATGACCAACGACTCACCGGACACGCCTGTGCCCGCCTCGCTGAAATCTTATGAACAGGACTTCCTGCACAGCGCCAAGCGCGGCTGGCACACCTACCTGCAAGCCAAGGTGCGCGAACAACATGAGCAACTGGTGATCGTCGAGTTTTCCAGCTACTTGTCCACCGGTGGGGCGCATGGCATGCCGGGCCGCGGTTTCATCAACTACGACCGCTCGCTGGAAAAAGTGCTCAGCCTGCAAGACATGCTGCTCCCCGGCCAGGCAGCCGCATTCTGGAAACTTGCCGAGCAAGCCCATACGAGCTGGCTGGTAGCCAACCAGCTGGATCAAAACCCCGAGTTCGTCAGCAGTTGGCCGTTCGAGCGCACCGATAACATCGCCCTAGGCCAAGCCGCCGTGCTGCTGAAATACAACGTCTACAGTATTGCGCCCTACTCCAGCGGACATCCGCAGCTGACGATTGCGTACAGTCGACTCAGGGGCATTCTCAAACCGCAATACGTACCCGCCCGCGACTGAAGGCGCCGAAGAGCAACTGCAGCGCGCCGGCCAGCAACAGGGCCGGCAGGGTCGCGCCGATCTCCGGCCAGAAATTCGCCAACAGATGGTAGATGATGGCGCCGCAAGCCCAGGCCAGCAGTGTATCCCAGCGCAACGCCACGCGCGGCGCCAGGTCCGCACGGCGGCGGCGCAAGATGAAGTGATCGACCAGCACCACACCGAATAGCGGAGCGAACACCGAGCCGATCAGCAACAGGAAGTTCTGGTACTCGGCCAGCGGCGCAAACCAGGCGATCAGGGTGCACAGCGCACCGATGACCAGCGCCAGCAGCGCGACCTTGAACGGCAGCAAAATACCAACCGAGACTGCCGCCGAATGAATGTCGGCAAAGGCGTTTTCCGACTCATCAAGCAGGATCAGCAGCAGCGGAATCCCCAAGCCGGCACCCGCCAAGGCCAGCAATAGAGCGTTGACCTCGCCGCTGGCAGCAAAGGCCAGGGTGTAAGCCACGCCCAGGCTCATCAGCCAGAAGTTACCGACGAAAAACCCCAGGGCGGCGCCACCGAACACCCGACCGGCCGCCTTGCCGAAACGCGAGTAGTCGGCGATCAGTGGCAGCCAGGACAGCGGCATGGCAATCGCGATATCGAAGCCCAGAGCGAACGGCATTGAGCCGTCGCCAGCGCGCGCCCACAATGCCGCGAGATCGGCCTTATCGAACAGGTTCCAGGTCAACCAGAGGCAGGCACCGAGCAGCAGCCAGATACCCCACTTACGCAAAATTCGACGCACGAAGGTCAGTGGGCCAGCCACCGCTAGCAGGGTTGCCAGACCACCAAAAAACAGGGTCCACAGACCCGGACTGTTCCACAGGCTGCCTTCGCCGAAGGCCCGCACTGCCAACACACTGGCGGCATCGCGCATGACGATGATCTCGAATGCGCCCCAGCCGACCAGTTGCAAAAGATTGAGCAAGGCGGGCACCACCACCCCCTTGCTGCCCAGGCTGAGCCTCAGCGCTGCCATGGACGACAGTCCGGTATCGGTGCCAATCACCGCGACCGAACCCAACAACAACACCCCGACAGCCGTACCACAGGCAATCGCCAGCAGTGCCCCGCTCATGCCCAAGCCCGGCGCCAGCAAGGCACCAAGCTGCAGCACCATCAGGCCGATCCCCAGAGAAAACCACAGGGAAAACATATCGCGCGCGCCAAACACGCGCTGCCCGATTGACACCGGCAAATGCGGTGAATAACTGGTTGGGGAGTTCACGATAAACAAGGTCTCAAACAACTGAATAGGTAATGCCAGGAGCAAGCTCCTGGCGTCTGGCAACGAATCAGACCTGCTTGTAGATCACCGAACCTTCATCCTTGAAACGCCCGGACTGTTCGGCGAAGCCGGCCTCGATAGCCTTTTGCTCGTCGGTCAGGCCATGCGTCTTGGCGTAGTCGCGCACTTCCTGGGTAATTTTCATCGAGCAGAACTTCGGCCCGCACATGGAGCAGAAATGCGCGACCTTGGCCGAGTCCTTGGGCAGGGTCTCGTCGTGGTAGCTGCGTGCGGTATCCGGGTCCAGGCCGAGGTTGAACTGGTCTTCCCAGCGGAACTCGAAACGCGCCTTGGACAGCGCGTTGTCGCGAATCTGCGCGCCCGGATGGCCCTTGGCCAGGTCGGCGGCGTGGGCCGCGATCTTGTAGGTAATGATCCCGGTCTTCACATCATCCTTGTTCGGCAGCCCCAGGTGCTCTTTAGGGGTGACATAGCAGAGCATGGCGCAACCGAACCAGCCGATCATCGCCGCACCGATACCGCTGGTGATGTGGTCGTAACCCGGCGCAATGTCGGTGGTCAGCGGGCCGAGGGTGTAGAACGGTGCCTCGTCACAGCATTCCAGCTGCTTGTCCATGTTCTCCTTGATCAGCTGCATCGGCACGTGGCCGGGACCTTCGATCATGCACTGCACGTCGTGTTTCCAGGCGATCTTGGTCAGCTCGCCGAGGGTTTCCAGCTCACCGAACTGGGCGGCGTCGTTGGCGTCGGCAATCGAGCCCGGACGCAGGCCATCGCCCAGCGAGAAGCTGACGTCGTAGGCCTTCATGATCTCGCAGATTTCATCGAAGTGGGTGTAGAGGAAGTTTTCCTGGTGATGCGCCAGGCACCACTTGGCCATGATCGAGCCACCACGGCTGACGATGCCGGTGACCCGCTTGGCGGTCAGCGGTACATAACGCAGCAGCACGCCAGCGTGGATGGTGAAGTAGTCCACGCCCTGCTCGGCCTGTTCAATCAGGGTGTCGCGGAACAGCTCCCAGGTCAGGTCCTCGGCCACGCCGTTGACCTTTTCCAGCGCCTGATAGATCGGCACGGTGCCGATCGGCACTGGCGAGTTACGGATGATCCACTCGCGAGTCTCGTGGATATGCTTGCCGGTGGACAGGTCCATAACCGTGTCCGAACCCCAGCGGATGCCCCAGGTCAGTTTGGCCACTTCTTCCTCGATCGAGGAGCCCAGCGCCGAGTTGCCGATATTACCGTTGATCTTCACCAGGAAGTTGCGACCGATGATCATCGGCTCGAGCTCGGTGTGGTTGATGTTGGCGGGGATGATGGCACGGCCGCGGGCGATTTCTTCGCGCACGAACTCGGCGCTGATCTGTTTCGGCACAGACGCACCAAAGCTATGGCCGGCGTGCTGCTGGTCGAGCAAACCGGCGGCGCGGGCTTCCTCCAGCTTGAGATTCTCACGGATGGCGACGTATTCCATCTCCGGGGTGATGATGCCCTGACGCGCGTAGTGCATCTGGCTGACGTTCTTGCCAGCCTTGGCCCGGCGCGGGTTGCGCACATGGGCGAAGCGCATCTTCGTCAACTCGGGATTGACCAGCCGCTCCTGACCGAAGTGCGAGGACAGGCCGTCGAGCAGTTCGGTGTCGCCACGGTCGTCGATCCAGGCCGAGCGCACATCGCCCAGGCCCTGGCGCACATCAATGGTCACGCTCGGATCGGTATAGGGGCCGGAGGTGTCATAGACCAGCACCGGGGCATTGATCTCACCACCGAACTCAGTCGGGGTGATATCGAGGCTGATCTCGCGCATCGGTACGCGAATGTCTGGACGCGAACCTTGCACGTAGATTTTCTGCGAACGCGGGAACGGCTGAATCGACTGCTGGTCGACTTCGGCGCTTTCGCTCAAGTTCTTCAGGCTGTTGTTTTGTTGTTGTGTGCTCATCGGCTGGTGCTCTCCTGGGACGAAATGTCGGAGCGAACCTGAGCGGAATGAGCGTACGGGGTGCACCGCAATTGGTGCCGAGAAGACTCGCCGGGGGAGTTGGCGAGGACATCTTGTTCCCTACGCAGGCCTTAACCTGATCAGGTTCAACGGGATCCGGCAGCTGCCAATCTCAGCCCCGCAAATGGGGCACCCCGACAAGAACCTGACCAGTCTAATCAAGACACCGCGATAAAACCAACCACCGAGTCAAAAAAGCATGACCCGCACGTCGATTAATGACGAAACCAGACCAGCACAACAAATTGTTGCGCATAGGTCACATGGCTTGTAGCAAACTACACTGAATGCTTAATAAGCATGCCTTGACCCTCTCGGCAGCCCCGCTTAGCCTTGCCGATTACCGCCAAACTCAGGATCTCCCCCAATGTTGCGCAGACTCTCCCTGACGCTTGCTGTGACCGCCGCTTCCGCCGGCCTGGCCTGGGCAGAACAGACCCCTCCGGCCACCAAAACCGACCTCGTCACGGTCTACCAGGAAGCCGCCAACAACAACGCGGACCTCGCGGCCGCACGTGCCGACTACCAGGCCCGCCGCGAAGTCGTACCCCAGGCGCGTTCAGGCTTGCTGCCCAACCTCTCGGCCGGTGCCAATTTGAGCGACAGCCGCACCCAGATCGACTCACCAGCCAACACCACCTCGCGCAGCGGTACGGTGTATCAGACCAACCTCAGCCAGCCACTGTTCCGCGCCGACCGCTGGTTTCAGTTACAGGCTGCCGAAGCCAGTAGTGAGCAAGCAGCACTGGAGCTGTCAGCCATCGAACAGACCCTGATTCTGCAGAGCGCTGAAACCTACTTTGCCGTGCTAAGAGCCCAAGACACCCTGGCCTCGACCAAGGCCGAAGAGGCCGCCTTCAAACGCCAACTCGACCAAGCCAACGAACGTTTCGATGTCGGCTTGTCGGACAGAACTGACGTACTCGAAGCCCAGGCCGGCTTCGATACCGCACGAGCCAACCGGATCCTCGCCAACCGCCAGGTCGAAGATGCTTTTCAAGCCCTGATCACCCTGACCAACCGCGAGCACCCCGCGCTCGAAGGCATTGAGCACAGCCTGCCGATCCTCCCGCCAACACCCAATGATGCCAAAGCCTGGGTGGACACCGCCGCTGCGCAGAATCTCAATCTGCAAGCCAGCAATTACGCGGTTAACGCGGCCGAAGAAACCTTGCGCCAGCGTAAATCCGGGCACGCCCCGACTCTGGACGCAGTGGCCAGTTACCAGAAAGGTGACAACGACAGCCTTGGCTTCAGCAATAGCGGCGCTTCAACATTCAGTGGCGATGTCGAGCAGCGCTCGATCGGCCTGCAACTGAATATCCCGCTGTACAGCGGCGGCCTCACCAGCTCGCAAGTGCGCGAAGCCTATCAACGCGTGAACCAGAGCGAGCAACTGCGCGAAAGCCTGCGCCGCCAAGTGGTACAGAACACCCGCGACCTGCATCGTGCAGTGAACACCGATGTCGAAACCGTACAGGCGCGCAAGCAGTCGATCATCTCTAACCAGAGCGCACTCGAAGCAACGGAAATCGGCTACCAGGTCGGCACCCGCAACATCGTCGACGTCCTCGATGCGCAACGCCAACTGTACAACTCGGTACGCACCTATAACTTCGCGCGTTACGATTACATCCTCAACAACCTGCGACTCAAGCAAGTGGCCGGCACCCTGAGCCCAGCGGATCTGCAGGCACTTGAGCAATACCTCAAGTCCGACTATGACCCGGATCGTGACTTCCTGCCGCCCGACCTGGCCAAGGCTGCCGAAGCCCAGTTACGCGGTAATTTGGATTATTGAACGGCCCGCATTGAGTGGCTCACATTGAGCGACTCACGCTGAGTCGCTTACCTAAGCAGCCCACGCTGACCGGCTCACATTTAATCTCGGCAGCCGACCGCGGCTTGGCTCGCGCTTTCGCTGGCGCTGAAACGCAAACGCCCCGACTGGCTCGGGGCGTTTGCTTTTAGGGTCAGAACCTACTGCCCATACAGACAGCGGCGTAAAGATACACGCCATATGCAGCGAATGGGCGCTTGCAGGGTGCTGGAGTCCAGCCCGGGTACCGAAGCGCACCATCGACCAAACGTCTGCTGGCGATGGCGCAGGCATATTTACAGCAAACGCCTGATGCTTAAGCGATCAGGATAAATCCGACAAAAGCCAGACCTGCTGCGATCAAGGTATAGGGCAACTGCGTCAGGGCATGACTGATCAAGTTGCAGCCCGACCCCTGGGCCGCCAGCACGGTGGAATCACTATAGAAACAAGCCTGACTGCCGAAGGCAGACGCCGATAGCAAAGCACCTATGGTCAAGGGAATATCCGCCTGCAGGGCATAAGCCAACGGCATGACTATCGGAATAGTCACGGCAAAAATACCCCAGGACGAGCCCGTAGCGAAGGCCAACACCGCCATAGCCAGGAAGACCATGGCCGGTAGCATCTGCGGGCTCATATAGGGCTTGAGCGACTCCACCACATACTGTGGCAGCATCAACTGGTCGCACACATCCTTGAAGATAAACGCTGCAACCACAATACCAATGGCCGGCAGCATGGTCTTGACCCCATCCACCATCTGATCGAGCATTTCGGACAAGGGCATCAAGCGCTGCAACATGTAGAAAGGCACGGTGATCGCCAGGGTGGCCAGCATGCCCATCCACACATCAATATCAAAATAGACGGTAAAGCCGATCAGCATCAGCAGCGGCACCAGGAAGTTGTACAGCTTGCCGCCTTCCTTGTCCGCCCCCTCAAATTCATCCTCCAGGGATTTCATCGAGTAGTTATGCTCGGGACCGACCTCGCCCACATGCATAGCGCCAGCCGAACCGTGACGCGCAAGCATCTCGGCCTTGCGCATGGGACCAATCGCCGGCACCACACCGGCGGCAACCAGCACCACCAGAATCACCGCGAACCAGGCGTAGAGCATGTAGGGAATGGCCTGGATATAAACACTGATGCCCTGGCCGGTGGCGGCGATATCGTTGCTCTCCAGCAGGCCGCCAAAGAACACGGCCCAGGTCGACAGCGGTACCAGCACACAGATAGGTGCCGCAGTGGAGTCCACCACATAGGCGAGCATCTCGCGGGAGATCTTGAAGCGATCAGTAACCCGCTTCATGGTTTCGCCGACCGTCAGGGCATTAAGGTAGTCATCAACGAAGATCACCACCCCGAGAGCAACGGTCATCAGCAGCGAGGAGCGCCGGCCCTTTGCCAGCTTCAATGCCGCACGGCCGAAAGCCAGGGCACCACCAGTGCGGACCAGTAGCGCGATCAACGCACCGAAACTACCGCAGACCAGAATTAACCAACCAATGGTTTCATCCTGCATCACCCTGAGGGAAATTTCGGAGAAGTTGTTTAGCGACTCACCCGGCGATAGCAGCAATAGGCCGGATACAGCGCCAAGAATCAGGGCAAGAATGGGACGTCGCAGGAAGATAGCCAGGATCAATACGACAGCGGGAGGAATCAGACTCAAAGCGCTAGGTTCGGACATGATGGCAATTGTTCTTATTGGGGCCGCAGGACGGCGGGATCAAAGACCCTTGAACCTTACCCGAGCCGGCTCGCGCACACAATATCAAACAACACGTTCGGAATATCATTCATCGCAGAAACAAAAAAACCGGGCCAAGGCCCGGTTTTTTCTACAACCTACGACTTACTCGGCGTCTACAGCTGCACCAGCGACCGGACGGTCAACCAGCTCAACATAAGCCATCGGAGCATTGTCACCAGTGCGGAAACCACACTTGAGAATACGCAGATAACCGCCCTGACGGGTGGCATAACGCTTGCCCAGGTCGTTAAACAGCTTACCGACAATGGCTTTCGAACGCGTACGGTCGAAGGCCAGGCGACGGTTAGCAACACTGTCTTCTTTAGCCAGAGTAATCAGCGGCTCGGCAACGCGACGCAGCTCTTTGGCTTTCGGCAGAGTAGTTTTGATCAGCTCATGCTCGAACAGCGACACCGCCATGTTCTGGAACATAGCCTTACGGTGTGCGCTGGTGCGGCTGAGGTGACGGCCACTTTTACGATGACGCATGGTTCAATTCCTTACCAAACTGAAGTTCGGTGATGATGACGATCAGGCAGTAGCCTTATCGTCTTTCTTCAGACTAGCCGGTGGCCAGTTGTCGAGGCGCATACCGAGGGAAAGACCGCGGGAAGCCAGAACGTCCTTGATTTCAGTCAGGGATTTCTTGCCCAGGTTCGGCGTTTTCAACAATTCTACTTCGGTGCGCTGAATCAGGTCGCCGATGTAGTAAATGTTCTCTGCTTTGAGGCAGTTAGCCGAACGTACAGTCAGTTCCAGGTCATCAACCGGACGCAACAAGATCGGATCAATCTCGTCTTCCTGCTCGATAACAACAGGCTCACTATCACCCTTGAGGTCGACGAATGCAGCCAACTGCTGTTGCAGAATGGTTGCAGCACGACGAATAGCCTCTTCAGGATCCAGAGTACCGTTGGTCTCCAGGTCAATAACCAACTTGTCCAAGTTAGTCCGCTGCTCAACACGAGCGTTCTCTACCACGTACGACACACGGCGGACCGGGCTGAACGAAGCATCCAGCTGCAAGCGACCAATGCTGCGGCTTTCATCTTCATCGCTCTGACGAGCATCAGCCGGCTCATAGCCGCGACCACGAGCTACAGTGAGCCTCATGTTCAGCGCGCCAGTGGAAGCCATGTTGGCGATCACGTGGTCGCCATTGACGATTTCGACATCATGATCCAGCTGAATATCGGCAGCGGTAACTACACCCGAGCCCTTCTTCGCCAGAGTCAGCGTCACTTCGTCGCGACCGTGCAACTTGATAGCCAGACCTTTCAGGTTAAGCAGGATTTCAATGACATCTTCCTGAATACCTTCAATTGCGCTGTACTCATGGAGCACACCGTCAATCTCGGCCTCGACTACTGCACAGCCAGGCATAGAGGACAACAGGATGCGGCGCAGCGCGTTGCCCAAGGTGTGGCCAAAGCCACGCTCGAGAGGCTCGAGCGTAATCTTGGCGCGGGTCGGACTGACCACCTGCACATCAATATGGCGGGGGGTCAGGAACTCATTTACCGAAATCTGCATGGATGCACCTATTTTCTAGCCCTTACTTGGAGTAGAGCTCGACAATCAGGCTTTCGTTGATGTCAGCGGACAGATCACTGCGAACCGGTACGGCTTTAAACACGCCGGACTTCTTCTCAATGTCTACTTCTACCCATTCAACGCGGCCACGCTGGGCACACAGCTCAAGAGCCTGAACAATGCGCAGCTGATTCTTCGACTTCTCGCGTACTGCAACGACGTCGCCAGCTTTAACCTGGTAGGACGGCACGTTTACAGTTTTACCGTTTACGCTGATCGCTTTATGCGAAACCAGCTGACGGGATTCGGCGCGAGTAGCACCGTAACCCATGCGGTAAACCACGTTATCCAGACGGCACTCGAGCAGT
Source organism: Pseudomonas sp. (assembly GCA_030656145.1). Taxonomy (GTDB): domain Bacteria; phylum Pseudomonadota; class Gammaproteobacteria; order Pseudomonadales; family Pseudomonadaceae; genus Aquipseudomonas. The sequence goes on along the minus strand of JAUSOF010000027.1, from coordinate 779 downwards.
TGCAGCAAGTTCTCACCAGTAGCGCCTTTCTTGCCGGCTGCTTCTTTGTAATAACCACTGAACTGACGCTCAAGCACACCGTAGATACGACGAACTTTTTGCTTTTCACGCAGCTGGGTGCCGTAGTCGGACTGACGGCCACGGCGCTGACCGTGAATACCTGGGGCTGCTTCGATGTTGCACTTCGATTCCAGGGCGCGTACGCCACTTTTCAGGAAAAGATCAGTGCCTTCACGACGAGACAGTTTGCATTTGGGACCAATGTAACGAGCCATTTCTCACTGTCTCCTGATTACACGCGACGCTTCTTCGAAGGACGGCATCCGTTGTGCGGGATGGGTGTCACATCGGTGATGCTGGCGATCTTGTAACCGCAGCCGTTCAATGCACGGACAGCGGACTCACGACCCGGACCTGGACCCTTGACGTTGACGTCGAGGTTCTTCAGACCGAATTCCAGCGCAGCTTGACCAGCACGTTCAGCAGCCACCTGGGCAGCGAACGGGGTGCTTTTACGCGAGCCGCGGAACCCTGAACCACCGGAGGTAGCCCAAGACAGAGCATTGCCCTGACGGTCAGTAATGGTCACGATTGTGTTGTTGAAGGAAGCGTGGATGTGGGCGATGCCATCAACCACTGTCTTTTTGACTTTCTTACGAGTACGAGCAGCAGGTTTTGCCATGACTAGATTCCTGTCGATGCGCGAATGCGATTACTTGCGGATCGGCTTACGCGGGCCCTTACGGGTACGCGCGTTGGTCTTGGTACGCTGACCGCGA
>JAUSOF010000023.1 GCA_030656145.1 Pseudomonas sp. | reverse complement strand
GAACTGGCTGCTGGCCATTTGCGGGGCGAGGATCTGCAGCGGCTTGGAGTCGGCAAAACCACCGGCCAGGGCCGGGGCAAGCAGGCTGGCATCGACCCCGGCCTGCTCCGCTAGGGCCACCACCTCGGCAATCACCAGCGCGTTACAGGCGACGATCATCTGGTTGCACAACTTGGTGACCTGACCGGCACCGACCTCCCCCATGCGGGTCAGGCGCTGGCCCAGGTGGGCAAGAATCGGCCGTACCCGTTCGATATCCTCCTCGCGACCACCGGCCATGATCGTCAAACTTCCGGCCTCGGCGCCGGGCGTACCCCCGGACACCGGCGCATCGACCCAGCGCATACCGCAGCGCTGCTCCAGTTCGGCCGCCATCGCCCGGGTCGCCGCCGGCTCCAGGCTAGAGAAATCCACCAGCAATTGCCCTGGCCGGGCCCCCTCGACGATGCCACCAGGGCCGAAGACCACCTCACGCACCACCTCGGTATTGGCCAGGCAAAGCAACACGATGTCGGCATCGCTACACAACTCGGCCGGCGTTTGTGCACGCTGTGCGCCCAGATCGAGCAAGGGCAGGCATTTGTCCGGTGAACGGTTCCACACGCTGAGGGGATAACCCGCGGCCAGCAGGCGTCGGGTCATGGGCAGGCCCATCAAGCCGATACCGGCAAACGCCAGGGTAGGTTGGAGGGTAGGCATAGTCGGACTCCTGTTCGAAGGTGACCGCTATCTTAACGTAGGTTGGCGCTGGCCCTGCGAAGCCCACCAGGCGGTGCGTAGCACTCCGCTCGGCAGCCTGGCTGCCGCACACCTGATTAAACTTGGCGCAACTCAGCCAGCGCGGCCCGGTTCAACCGACACAGACGGCGCAATCCCTTTATACTCCGCCGGCTTTCCCCGCTATTGAACCGGAGAACCCCATGTTGAAATCTACCCTGGCCGCCGCCTTCGGCGTTGCCCTGAGCCTTACAGCTGTACTTTCCCAAGCTGCCGACGTCCTGCGCGTCTCGGCTATCCCCGATGAAGTCCCCACCGAGCTGCTGCGAAAGTTCAAGCCGCTTGGCGCCTACCTCGAACAGCAACTGGACATGAAAGTCGAGTTCGTCCCGGTATCCGACTATGCCGCCGTGGTCGAAGCCCTCGCCGCTGACCGTATCGACATGGCCTGGCTGGGCGGTTTCACCTTCGTCCAGGCGCGCCTGAAGACCGCCGACAGCGCTCACCCGGCGATTCCGTTGGTGCAGCGCGCCGAAGATGAGAAATTCACCAGCAAGATCATCAGCGCTGACCCGGCCGTGCAATCGCTGCAAGACCTGAAAGGCAAGACCTTCGCCTTCGGCTCGGTGTCTTCCACCTCCGGCAGCCTGATGCCGCGCTTTTTTATGCTGCAGGACGGCATCAACCCGGAAGAATTCTTCAGCCGTATTGCCTATTCCGGCGCGCATGACGCCACAGCAGCCTGGGTTCAGGCAGGCAAAGCCGACGGCGGCGTACTCAACGCCTCTGTATGGGACAAACTGGTCGCCACCGGCAAAGTCGATACCGACAAGGTCAAGGTCATCGCCACCACCCCAGCCTACTTCGATTACAACTGGACAGTACGCGGCACCCTCGACCCGGTCGTGCGCGACAAGATCCAGGCGGCGTTCCTCGCTCTCGATCCGGCCAACCCGGAGCACAAGGCGATCCTCGACCTGCAAGCCGCCAGTCGATTTATCCCGACCAAGGCAGAAAACTACACCGGTATCGAGGAAGCAGCCCAAGCGGCCGGCCTGTTGAAGTGAGTGTCAGCCTCAGCGGCGTGGGTCTGACCCACGCCAACGGTCAGGTTGCGCTCAGCGAAATAGATCTACAGGTAAAAACCGGCGAGCGGGTGGCCATCATCGGCCCCTCGGGCGCAGGTAAAACCAGCCTGCTGCGCCTGCTCGCCAGTAACCTGCAACCCAGCCGCGGCCAGATCCACCTGCTCGGCCAACAACCGTGGCAACTCGCTGCTGGTCAACGGCAGAAGTTGCGCGCGCGGATTGGCCTGATTCATCAGGCACCGCCCCTGCCGCCAAGGCAGCGGGTGGTCACCGCAGTACTGGCGGGCAAGCTGGGCCAATGGTCGCTGGGCAAAAGCCTGCTCAACCTGCTGCACCCGGTGGATATGCCCGGCGCCCAGGCGGCCCTCAGTCGCCTGGATCTGGCGGACAAGCTGTTCGAGCGCTGTGACCAGCTGTCTGGTGGCCAGCTACAGCGGGTCGGCATTGCCCGGGTGCTCTATCAGGCGCCGGAACTGATCCTTGCCGATGAACCGGTATCGGCCATGGACCCGGTGCTTGCCGGGCATACCCTGAGTGTCCTCAATGAGGAAGCCAGCCGCCGTGGCATGACCCTGCTCGCCAGCCTGCATGCGGTGGAGCTGGCCCTGGCACATTTCCCGCGAATCATCGGTGTGCGCGAGGGCCGCGTCGTCTTCGACCTGCCGCCCGACGCAATCAGCACCGACGCGCTGGATGCGCTGTATGCCAACGAGCAATTGCAGGCCGTACCCGCTTCGACAGCAATGGCGCCCGTGAGAATGCAGATCCCGCGATGCTGAACCCCGTGCTGCGTGACCCGGCCGCCTTGCCGCGCCTGGCCCTGACGTTGCTGGCAGTGCTGCTGTTGTGGCCAGGCCTGAGCCTCAGCGAGCTGGATCTGGCGGTGCTGTTCGATGAGCAAAACGCGGCCAATATGGGGCGCTTTCTCGCCGACTTCTGGCCACTGGCGCATGACCGTGAGTTCCTCCAGCTACTCGGCCGCGCCACCCTGGAAACCCTGGCCATCGCTACCGCCGGCATGACCCTGGCCCTGCTGATCGCCATTCCTGGGGCCCTGCTGGCCAGCCGCGCACTGTCACTGTCCGCTGTATATCGCGGTGGCCGTCCGGCCTGGTGGGCCCAGGCGCTGCGCTGGCCGGTACGCGGCCTGCTGATCGTTCTGCGCAGCGTGCCGGAAATCGTCTGGGCGCTGCTGTTCGTGCGCGCCGTCGGCCTCGGCCCCACCGCTGGCGTGCTGGCCATCGCCATTACCTACAGCGGCATGCTCGGCAAGGTTTACGCGGAGATCTTCGAGTCGGTCGACCCGCGCCCGAGCCGCGCCCTGCTGATCGCAGGCAGCCCGCGCCTGGCCGCCTTCGCCTACGGGATACTGCCCAATGCCTCTGCGGAAATGCTCTCCTACACGGTCTACCGCTGGGAATGCGCGATCCGCGCTTCAGTAGTGATGGGGTTCGTCGGCGCCGGCGGCCTGGGCCAGCAGATCGACCTGTCGATGCGCATGTTCGCCGGTGGCGAGGTGGCCAGCATGCTGCTGACCTTCCTGTTGCTGGTGTTGCTTGCCGACCAACTCAGCCGCCTGCTGCGCGCGAGGTTGCTATGACGCCTTCCGCGGACAAGCGCCTGGGTAACTACGCCCTGCTACTGGCCTTGCTGGTAACGGTGATTGCGTCCTTCAGCTTCCTGGGTATCGACCTTGGCGCGTTGGTCAGTGGCGACAGCCTGAGCCAAATGGGCCGCTACGCCAGTAACTTCTTCAAGCCGGATTTTTCGGCGCCACACGTCCGGGCCATCGGCCAGGGCGCGCTGGAAACCCTCGCCATGTCGGCCATCGGCACCCTGCTGGCGGCCCTGATCGGCCTGTTACTGGCCTTGCCGGCGGCCGGACGCTTTGGCTGGCTGGCCCTGAGTGGCTCGCGCTTTCTCTTGAATGCCCTGCGCGCGATCCCGGAACTGGTGTGGGCGGCCCTGGTAGTACTGGCCGCGGGCCTCGGGCCAAATGCCGGCACCCTGGCTCTGGCCCTGCACACCACCGGAGTGCTAGGCCGGCTGTTCGCTGAGGCGCTGGAAAACACCCCGAGCGAACCAGCCGACGCAATTCGCCTGAGTGGTGGCGGGCATGTGGCGGCATTCTGCTACGGCACTCTGCCCGCGGTATGGCCGCAGCTGATCGCCTATTCGCTGTACCGCTGGGAAAACAATATCCGCATGGCCAGCGTGCTCGGCTTTGTCGGTGCCGGCGGCCTGGGGCAGATGCTCTACGTATCGCTCAGCCTGTTTCAGGAAGCACAGGCGGCGACAGTGATTCTGGCCATGTTGCTGCTGGTGCTGGCGGTCGATGCATTGAGCGGCTGGGCACGCCAGCGCTGGGTCAGCGCGTAGGGCGGCCGTCCACTCTGAGCGAAGCGACAGCCCGCCACAGGCTGCTTCGCGCATCTACGGCGAGTAACAGCCTATTCGATAGCGCCACTAGAGCCCGTCTTTTTCCAGATGGTCGAAATCGACCGGGTCACCACTATGGGCTCCCAGAATGCTACGGATGTGCTCGAACATCTGATCGAACTCGTCATGACCACGCATGATCATGCTGTGGTTGGCCGGCAGCCCATGCTTTTGCGCCAGCCGGGTGGCCACGCCGGCAAAATTGAAGGCGGTATCGCGGTGCAACTCGAACTGCTCCTCGAAGGCCTTGCCCGCCACTTCGCCAACCATGCGCATATGCAGCATCGGCCCCTCCACAGGGTCCTGGCGCACCTCGTAGTAGAGGTCGATGCTGAATACAGGCCGATCGGCACTGGCGAACGGGTTGCCGCGGTGCAGATGACCTGGCTCGAACATGGCTGTTGCCTCTATTTAGCTGCAAGGCCGTCAGTATAACTACTCTGTCGGTACCCGCAGGGCGGCACCTGCCGGCGCACGCGCGCCAGATCAGTGCAGCGCGGGAACCGCCGCGCGCTCTTGCACTAGCACCCAGGGAGCCACAACCACGGCCCAGAGCAGCGGATCGCGCTGCAGCAGATCGGCAGCGCAGTCGTCGTCGACCCGGCGTAATTGGCCTGCTGCCAGCCAGGCAGCGACCCGACCTTGATCGTTTTGCGCCACGGCCTCGGCCACCGCGATCAGATCCTCGCTACCCTCAACCAGCAGTAAATCACCGCGGGCAAAAAACGGCTGTAGCTCCTGCCAGTTAATAGGTGCAGTTTCTCCAAGCAGCTTGGCATAGAGGGTGCTAGGTTGTTCAGTCATAGTTTGTCCGCTGATGGCGTTCGAGATTTGCTGGGGCAGCATGATAGCGCCGAGCAGGCGCCAGGCAAGTACGCCGACGCTGGAAGTCGCTGGCAAGACACGCCGTTTTTCTATACGTTTCTTGCGATTAAGCGACATCCACCCGCACTGCACTCAATGCTTGGCTTTTCAATCAACAAAGCGGCGCTCTACACTGCACCGGTAAAGTTGTCGGGGCTATGACTGGGTGAAATGATCCGGTTTTGCAGCTTTCGCTGCCAGAACTACACAATGAAAATAAATAAGAGTGGAGCACTATGAACAAGGCTACTAAGCAGATCTCCAAACTGTTTGCCGCCATGGCCATGGCCGGCGTTGCCAGCTACTCGCTGGCGGCTGACACCATCAAGATTGGCCTCGCCGGCCCCGTAACCGGTGCTGTCGCACAATATGGCGAGATGCAATTCATCGGCGCCAAGATGGCCATCGAGCAGATCAACAAAGCGGGTGGCGTCAACGGCGCAATGCTCGAAGGCGTAGTCTACGACGACGCTTGCGACCCGAAACAAGCCGTCGCCGTAGCCAACAAGATCGTCAACGATAACGTGAAATTCGTGGTCGGCCACCTCTGCTCCAGCTCCACTCAGCCCGCGTCTGACATCTACGAAGACGAAGGCATCCTGATGGTTACTGCGGCCTCCACCAGCCCGGAGATCACCGCTCGCGGCTACGAACTGGTGTTCCGCACCATCGGCCTCGACAGCCTGCAAGGCCCGACCGCCGGCAACTACATCGCCGATCAGGTCAAGCCGAAAGCCGTTGCCGTGATTCACGACAAGCAGCAGTACGGCGAAGGCATTGCCACCGCGGTCAAGCAGACCCTGGAAAGCAAAGGCACCAAAGTAGTTCTGTTCGAAGGCATCAATGCCGGCGACAAAGACTTCTCCGCGATGATCGCCAAGCTCAAGCAAGCCAACGTGGACTTCATCTACTACGGTGGCTACCACCCAGAGCTGGGCTTGCTTCTGCGTCAATCGGCCGAGAAAGGCCTGAGCGCCAAGTTCATGGGGCCTGAAGGCGTAGGTAACAAGGAAATCTCGGCCATTGCCGGCCCGGCCTCCGAAGGGATGCTGGTCACCCTGCCGAAGTCGTTCGATCAGGACCCACGCAACCAGGCGCTGGTTGAGGCGTTCAAAGCCAAGAATGAAGACTCCACCGGTCCGTTCGTATTCCCGGCCTACGCTGCCGTGCAAGTGATTGCCGAAGGCATCGAGAAAGCTGGCGATACCGATACTGCCAAGGTAGCCGCAGCCCTGCGCGCTAATACCTTCGACACCCCGACCGGCATGCTCAGCTTTGATGAGAAGGGCGACCTGAAGGACTTCAGCTTCGTGGTCTACGAGTGGCACCAGGACGGCACCAAGAGCGAAGCTCCGCTGAACTGATAAGCGGCTTCCCGCCTGAACCCAAAGCCCACTGCAGCGCAGTGGGCTTTGTTTATTAGAAGAATTCTGGTCTCACCCTGCGCCATAAGCGCTGACGTGCGTGACGACCCAGGAGTTAGGCAATGCCTGATCTGTATCACTACCTGCAGCAGCTGGTTAACGGCCTGACCGTTGGCAGCACCTATGCCCTGATTGCCATTGGCTACACCATGGTCTACGGCATCATCGGCATGATCAACTTCGCCCACGGCGAGGTTTACATGATTGGCTCCTATGTCGTCTTCATCGTCATCGCCGGCCTGGCCATGTTCGGCCTGGACAGCTTGCCGCTGATGATGATCGCAGGCTTCGCCGCCAGCATCATCGTCGCCAGCGCCTACGGCTATAGCATCGAACGGGTCGCCTACCGCCCTCTGCGTGGCGGTAACCGCTTGATCCCGCTGATCTCGGCGATCGGCATGTCGATCTTTTTGCAGAACCTTGTGTTGCTCTCCCAGGACTCCAAGGACAAAGCGATTCCAAACCCCTTGCCGGGCAACTTCGTGTTCGGTGAAAGCGCCATGAATGGCGTGGTCATTTCCTACATGCAGGTGTTGATCTTTGTCGTCACCTTCCTGGCGATGGTCGGCCTCACCCTGTTTATCTCCCGATCCCGCCTGGGCCGCGCCTGCCGTGCCTGCGCCGAAGATTTGAAGATGGCCAACCTGCTGGGTATCAATACCAACAACATCATCAGCCTGACCTTCGTCATCGGCGCGGCCCTGGCCGCTATTGCCGCCGTCTTGCTGGGCATGCAATACGGGGTGATCAACCCGCACCTGGGCTTCCTCGCCGGCATCAAGGCCTTCACCGCCGCGGTACTCGGCGGGATCGGCAGCATTCCGGGCGCGGTACTGGGCGGCCTGCTGCTCGGCGTAGCCGAAGCTTTCGGCGCCGACATCTTTGGCGATCAGTACAAGGACGTGGTGGCATTCAGCCTGTTGATACTGGTGCTGCTGTTCCGCCCGACCGGCATCCTGGGTCGTCCGGAGGTTGAGAAAGTATGAGCATCTTGATCAAGAAAAACCTCAAGACCGCTATCTTCAGTGCACTGCTGGTGCTCGCCGTGGCCTATCCGGTTATCGGCCTGAAGCTTTCCACGGTCGGTATCAAACTGGAAGTGCAAGGCGCCAGCCCAGCCGTTCTGTGGACTATCGCCGGCTGCTCGATTGCCATGTTCTTCTGGCAATTGTTCCGTGGCCAGCTGAGCGCCGCCTGGAGTCATGCACCCAAGCTACCAAGCATGCCGGGCAAAGCCAGCGCATTCCTGACCCTGCCCTCGACACAGCGCTGGGTCGTGCTCGGTCTGATCATTGTGGCGCTGGCCTGGCCGTTTTTCGGCTCCCGGGGCGCGGTGGATATCGCCACACTGATCCTGATCTACGTCATGCTCGGCCTTGGCCTGAACATCGTGGTCGGCCTGGCCGGCTTGCTCGACCTCGGCTACGTGGCCTTCTACGCCGTGGGCGCCTACAGCTATGCGCTGCTGTCGTTCTACTT
>JAUSOF010000021.1 GCA_030656145.1 Pseudomonas sp. | reverse complement strand
CAGCCATCAACAGCACGGCGGCCTGACGGCGCCGATGAACGGCAGCATAGTGCGGGTACTGGTCGAGACCGGCCAGCAGGTCGAAGCAGGCACCGCCTTGGTGGTGCTGGAAGCGATGAAGATGGAACACAGCATCCGCGCCCCCCACACGGGCACCGTCAAGGCGCTGTATTGCAGCGAAGGTGAGATGGTCAGCGAAGGCAGCGTGCTGGTGGAGCTGATAGAGGCATAACAGGGTATTCGGCGCGCACGCCGCACCCTACGATGGACGCGATGCCATGGGTTTACGTAGGGTGCGCCGTGCGCACCAGTGGCCCCAAAGGAGACGCCCAATGAATTTACCCAAACAAGCCCGCCTGGTCGAAGTCGGCCCGCGCGACGGTTTGCAGAATGAGAAACAGCCAATCAGCGTGGCCGACAAGGTGCGCCTGGTCGACGATTTGTCGGCCGCCGGCCTGGGCTATATCGAGGTGGGCAGCTTTGTCTCGCCCAAGTGGGTGCCCCAGATGGCAGGTTCCGCTGAGGTGTTTGCGCAGATCCAGCAACTGCCGGGTATCACCTACGCCGCCCTGGCGCCCAACCTGAAAGGTTTCGAAGGTGCACTGGAAGCGGGCGTTCGCGAAGTGGCGGTATTTGCGGCGGCTTCGGAAGCTTTTTCACAGAAGAATATCAACTGTTCGATCCGCGAGAGCCTTGAGCGCTTTGCTCCGCTAATGGACGCCGCTCGCCAACATGGCATCCGCGTGCGCGGTTATGTCTCCTGCGTGCTGGGCTGCCCGTATGACGGCTTGGTCCCGCCCGAACAGGTCGCCTTGGTCGCTCGCGAGCTGTTTGCCATGGGCTGCTATGAAGTGTCCCTGGGTGACACCATAGGTGCCGGCACCGCAGGTGATACGCGCCGACTGATCGAAGTGGTGGGCCGCGATATCCCCAGAGACAAGCTGGCCGGACACTTTCACGACACCTACGGCCAAGCCTTGACCAATATCTACGCCAGCCTGCTCGAAGGTATTCACGTGTTCGACAGCTCCGTCGCGGGGCTGGGCGGCTGCCCTTACGCCAAGGGTGCCACCGGCAATGTCGCGACCGAAGATGTGCTGTACCTGCTCAACGGCCTCGGTATCGAAACCGGCATCGACCTGAACAAACTGATAGATGCCGGCCAGCGCATTTGTGCGGTACTGGATAAACCCAATGGCTCGCGGGTGGCACGGGCGCGGCTGGCCAGCGTGTAAAGCGGGCTGCTTCGGGCCACGAAAACCACTGCCGTCAGGCTTTGTTTACAGCCTGTAAAGCCCGAGCCCCGGATGCAGCGTGCCGGCCCTGCCTTCGGTGTAAAACCGCTACAACAGCCGCCAGGTCGGCAGCCGAGCAATAAGGGTCGCTGCAGGTCAAGGCTTCCTGCGGCCAGTAGGCTAGCGTGCCATCGGCCAGGCGCAACAGCCCGGTACAACAAGAATTACGGCACCAGCCGAATGAGGAATCGACATGCAACAGCCCTTGTGGACACCCTCCAAGGAACGTATCGCCGCCACCCGAATGGAGGCCTTTCGCCGCTTCGTCAACCAGCGTCACGGTCTGCAGCTGGCCGACTACCCCGCTCTGCATGCGTGGAGTGTGGCGCAACGCGAGGCGTTCTGGCAGGCCATCGTCGAATTCTTCGAGGTGCGTTTTAGCCAACAGCCCGAGCAGGTACTGGATGAGGGGCCAGCCATGTCCAGCGCTCACTGGTTCCCCGGCGCCCACCTTAATTTTGCCGAACACCTGCTGCGCCGCCGCGACGATCATCCCGCCCTGATCGCTATCGGCGAAGATGGCTCGCGCGAACAGCTCAGCTATGCCGAGCTGGCCACCCATGTCGCCGGCCTGCAAAAAAGCCTGCGCGATGCCGGCGTGGTCAGCGGCGATCGGGTTGCGGCCTTTATGCCCAACACCTGGCAAACCCTGGTCGGCATGCTTGCCGCCAGCAGCCTGGGCGCGACCTGGTCAAGTTGCTCGCCGGACTTCGGCACCCAGGGCGTGATCGACCGTTTCGGCCAGATCGAACCCAAGGTGCTGATCGCCGCCGCCGGTTACCGCTACGCCGGCAAGAACCTCGACCTGACCGCCAAGCTCAATGAAATCCTTGAGCGCCTGCCCTCGTTGGAACAGCTGATTGTGGTGCCCTATTCCAACCCTCAGGCCAAAGCTGCCGACTTCCACTCAGCAGCCAAGGTCGCGCTGTGGCAGGACTTCTACCAGCCCGGCGGCGAACCTGAGTTCACTCAGGTGCCCTTCGATCACCCGCTGTACATCCTCTACTCCAGCGGCACCACAGGCGTGCCCAAATGCATCGTCCACGGCACCGGCGGCGTGCTGCTGCAGCACCTAAAGGAACTGGGCCTGCACACCGACCTGACTACTGAGGACACGCTGTTCTATTACAGCACCTGCGGCTGGATGATGTGGAACTGGCTGGCTTCCGGCCTGGCCCTGGGCGCGACCCTGGTGCTGTTCGACGGCTCGCCCTTCCACCCCGGTGCCGAGCGCCTGATCGACCTGATCGACGCCGAGAACATCAGCATCTTCGGCACCAGCGCCAAGTACCTGGCCGCCCTGGAAAAGGCCGGGGCCAAGCCCGGCAAAACCCACAGGCTGCAGCAACTCAAAGCCATTCTGTCCACCGGCTCGCCGCTGTCCCACGAGAGCTTCGAGTACGTCTACCGCGAAATAAAAGCCGATCTCTGCCTGGCATCGATCTCCGGCGGCACCGATATCGTCTCCTGCTTTGCCCTGGGCAATCCCGTTTTGCCTGTATGGCGCGGCGAGCTGCAATGCAAAGGCTTAGGGATGGACGTGCAGGTGTGGAGCGATGCCAGCACACCGGTAACGGGGGAGAAAGGTGAGCTGGTTTGCGCGCAGCATTTCCCGTCGATGCCGATTGGCTTCTGGAAGGATGACGATGGCAGCAAGTTCCAGGCGGCCTACTTCGACACCTTCCCCGGCATCTGGGCCCACGGCGATTATGCCGAGATCACCGCTCATGACGGCATTGTGATTCATGGCCGTTCCGATGCCGTACTAAACCCGGGCGGTGTGCGCATCGGCACCGCCGAGATCTACCGCCAGGTGGAAAAGGTCGAAGACGTGCTGGAGTCCATCGCCATCGGCCAGGAGTGGGATGACGACGTGCGGGTGGTGCTATTCGTGCGCCTACGCGACGGCGTGACACTGACCGAGCAACTGCAGACACATATCCGCCAGGTGATTCGCGCCAACACCACGCCGCGCCATGTGCCGAGCAAGATTATCGCCGTGGCCGAGATTCCGCGTACTATCAGCGGCAAGATTGTCGAACTGGCGGTGCGCAATGTGGTGCACGGTAAACCAGTGAAAAACACCGACGCCCTGGCCAATCCCCAGGCGCTGGAGCTGTTTCGTGACTTGGCCCAGTTGCAAACCTGAGCAGCCGTCTATCTGATAGCGCCACTCCAGCGGATCTCATCAAATGTTCAAGAAAAGCGCCAACGCACTGATCGCCACCTGGTTAACCGGCTTTATCGTATTGCTGCCACTGGCCTTGAGCTTGACGCTGCTGTCCTGGGTGGTTGGCTTATTGAACCGGGTAATCGGGCCGTCCAGCTACCTCGGCCAGGTATTTGCCGCCATGGGCCAGCCATTCGTCAGCAACCCTTACCTGGCGTACACCCTGGGCACCGCGGCGCTGCTGATGGGCATTTATGCCCTAGGCCTGGGCGTGCAACTGGGGCTGCGCCGCCCGCTGCAATGGCTGACCAACCTGACCCTGCGGCGCATTCCGCTGTTCGGTAAGCTTTACAATCTGGCGGATCGCTTTGTCGACCTGCTGGAGAAAAAAGAAGGCGCCGACATCAACGCCATGAGCCCGGTCTGGTGCCTGTTCGGTGGTGATGGCGTCGCCGTGCTGGCGCTGATGCCCAACCCCAACCCGATTGATATCGATGGTCGCAGCTACTATGCCGTGCTGGTACCCACTGCTCCCATCCCCATAGGCGGCGGCCTGCTGTATGTACCTGTGGACTGGGTCAAACCGGCCAATATCGGCGTCGACGCCTTCACCAGCATTTATCTGTCCATGGGCATCAACCCACCACCGCAGAACCCGCGCAAAATCTAGGCTACCTGCGGTTAAATGGCTTTTGATATGGCAATGTAGCCGCTAATTGTTACGAGGCCAAAAAGCCATGCCGCGCTGCCGCGGGAGACAGCGAAAAAGCCCAACGGGCATGCCATCACCCGCTGGGCGAAGCGGCCCGCGCCAACCTACGCTGTGCCTCAAGCCTGCCGCCAGGCTACCTGAAGGCTTTGGCGCGGCGCTTACAAAGCCCAGAACGCATGCCCGCGCCTGTGGATACAACGGGTAACCGGCCGCTGGCTTTTTGCACAGCGCCTCAGTCCTGCAAGAGCCGTTGCGGCGCGCCAGGATAGTGGCGCCGAATCGCTCGGCGAGTCATGCGTGGCGCACACAGAAAAAAGCCCGACACTAGAATCGGGCTTGATCTGCTCGCGAGTAAAGCCAGTGTTTAGACTGGGGCTTTAGCGCGGGACTTGTACTCACCGGTACGGGTGTCGATCTCGATCCAGTCGTCGATGTTGCAGAAGTCTGCAACCTTGACTTCAGTACCGTTGCTCAACTTGGCAGTCTTCATCACCTTGCCGGAGGTGTCGCCACGGGCGGAACCTTCGGTGTAGGTAATCTGACGAACGATGGTGGTCGGCAGATCGACCGAAACCACTTTGCCTTCGAAGAACACGGCTTCGCAGATGTCGGTCATGCCGTCAACGATATACGGCATAACGTTTTCCAGGTCGTCCTTGTTCAGCTCGTACTGATTGAACTCATCGTCCATAAAGACGTAGTTCGGCTCGCTGTAATAGGAGTAGGTCACGGCAACGCGATCAAGGATAACCGGCTCAAGCTTGTCGTCAGCCTTGTACACGGTCTCTGTCGAGGAACCCGTCAACAGATTGCGCAGCTTCATCTTGACGATAGCGCTGTTACGACCGGACTTGGTGAACTCGGCCTTCTGGATAAGCCAAGGCTGGCCGTCAATCAGGGCCACACTGTTGGGCTTCATTTCTTGTGCGGTTTTCATACTAATATCCGGATATGGATGGAGATACGGAAATCTAGGCCGCGTATCATAGCCAATTTAGGTAAAACTCTACCAGTGCCGCGGCAAGATCAGCCTGAGAAGCCTGTTGCAGACACCAGCGCTCGGCATGTTCGGCCAGTTCTGGCCACACCTGCTGCACTGCATGCCAGCTCGCACCCATGGTCTCACCCGCATTCCATGCACGCCATAGCCCCTCAAGCGCCGCACTTGCCGCGGGCGACAAGCCAACGATATAGAGCGCCAGAAACGCTTCGAGCTTGTCCCAGTGAGCGCCCTCATCTTGCCAATAGATATGCCAGAGCAACGGGCGCCCTGCCCATTGCGCACGAACGAACGAGTCCTCACCGCGCACCGCATTGAAGTCGCAACTCCAGAGCAAGCGATCGTACTGCTCCTGCTCGACAAAAGGCAGTACCTGGATATGCAACTGCCCGCGCTGCTGTCGATCACCGGCAACCAGCGCCGCGCAACCGAGCCAGACTTGCAGATCGGCGAGAATACGCCCCTCCGGCACCAGCAGCTGGGTCACGTGGAGGCCTGCCGCCAGCGCGTCCAACCAACTGGCCAGGCCGCGATTCTCGTAAGCGAACAACGACACACGCCGCGCCCCCGCTATAGGCTCCACCCCCAGCCCCTGAAGAAAAGCTTCACACGCCAAAGAGTCGGCCTGAAACGCCCGGCGTTGGTCGAGCAGATCGCGCTCGCGCAGTAGACCGCCGCTGCCTGCGGTAAAGCCTGGGAAAAAGAAGAACTTCTGCAAACCATTCGACTGCAGGGACGGCAAACCATGGCAACCCTCGACCCAGCCCTCGGCGCTGAGGTATTCCAGATTCAGCCACAAAACCTTCTGCGGCCGCGCCGCCATCGCCGCGACATAAACGGCCGGCAACTCACAGGCAAACGCCTCGATCACCACATCCGCCGGCTCTACAGGCTGCCAAGGCCGCGGCCACTGCCGCACCTCTACACCTTGCTGGGATTGCTGCACCGCTTGTCTGTCGGCCTGTGGGCACAGCCGAGTGAACGCGTCGAGATCATCCAGCCACAGCCGCACGGTCACGTCATGCTCGCCCGCCAATTGCCGCGCCAGCCGCCAGGTCACGCCGATATCACCGTAGTTATCGACAACGCTGCAGAAAATGTCCCAGGTGACGCGCATAGATACTCCATTTGATAAGCGCCAGACTGTAAGTCGCTGGGCAGATCAGAGCAAATGACAAAAACGAAATGAGCCCGCGCGCGGCACGCTTTTTCGACAGGGCACCGTCAGCGCAAATCCAAGAATATCTGGCCTACCCAATCACTCTACCGCTCACCTGGCAGGGCTCGGCACCCGACCACTCGAAAGGTTGAGCAAAGACGTACCGGCTAGGCCACGGACCGGCGCACCAACACATAGCAGCGACCGCGCGACCTGCCGGCTTGCTCGGGCCGGACTTTAGTGTGCGCCGCACACACAGCATCCGACTGAGCGCCCAGCCCCACGGCGTATCAGGCAGGGGGCCACGCGGCATTGCGGCTTGTTTGACCAGGATCAACGCTGCACCCGCGCGCTGTCTTATCCTGCTGGCAACGCCAATCACAGCACGATGAGGACTCAGGCATGACAATTAAAACCATCAGCGCCCAAGGGCACATGCATGCCGGTATGAGCATCGAGGTGCAATGCGGCGATCATCGCGTGGTCATGGATCAGCCCGCGCATGCTGGCGGGCAGGGCCTGGGCCCCACTCCACTGGATATTGTCCTGGCGGCGGTCGCCGGGTGCTTCGGCACCCTGGGTCGCTACATCGCTCATCAGCAGAAGATCGAACTGCGCGGCATGCGTTTCGAGATCGAGGCCGACTACGATCCCGATGGCCTGCTCGGCCGGCGCGAAGACGTGCGACCTGGTTTCCAGGCGCTGAGGGTCAAGGTCGAGATCGATGCCGACCTCGACCGCGAACAAAAGCAGGCACTGCTCGACGAAATCGAACGGCGTTGCCCGCTGGCCGATAACCTGCTCCACGGCACACAACTGCACAGCAGCCTGGCCTGAGCGCATCAGCGCACCTGAAAACGCTGCTCGGCCAACTTGCGGTCATCCTGGAACACCAGGAAATGCCACTCACCTGCAACGACTTCATGGGGTTCGCTGAACTCGAAGGCCATCACGTCCTGAGGGGCACCCGGCACCAGCTGCTGAGTCACCACAAACTTGTCGTGACGCGTGCCATCGGGGGTGGTGACGCCAGGCGTGAGATAGAGCAGAGTCAGCGGCGCATCGCCAGCGGCTTTGCCCGCCAGTCTGTAGCGCATGCCGAACTTGGTGCCGAGCTTGGCCGGGACCACCTCGGCGCGCTCGATCTGCTGATTACTGCGGGTCAAGACCCGCTCGCCCGGCTTAAAGTCCTGATACTGGCTGGCAAAGACACCGTACTCCACGGGCCCCTCGACCCGTACCTCGGCCTGCAGCTGCCCAGCCATCAACATGAGTGCGGCCAGCGCACTGAAACGGGTGTAATGCATGTCGCGCTCCTTGTTTGGGATGGCGCGAGCCTATGACACCCGTATGACAGGCGAATGACAACTTGCCGCTTGCGTTCGCCAGTGACTGCGCGGGTGACTGGCACAGTTAATAACAACCAAGGCTGCGCTTGCCGCAACACGTAACCGGGCAGAGCGTTTCATCACTCAACCGGTCACCAATCGGCCCGCCTCAACGTATGCGAGCGCCACAGGAGTGCGGAAGTGACCCCGCCTCCTATTCGATGCGCTGAAGCAACCTCGCTACAGATTTCTGGCGGTATAGGCCTGGAGTCATATAGAAAAGCGTGCGACCAACGTATTCAGGTCCACCGCAAGGCGCGACAATTCCTGACTGGCAGCGCTGGTCTGATTGGCCCCCGCAGAAGACTGCATCGACAGATCACGGATGTTCACCAGATTACGGTCGACCTCACGGGCAACCTGCGCCTGTTCTTCCGACGCGCTGGCAATGACCAGATTGCGCTCGTTGATCTGCGAAATAGCGGCAGCGATTTCATCCAGGGCCAGGCCGGCTGCCTTGGCCACATCCAGGGTCGAACGCGCCCTGCTGTTGCTATTCTGCATGGCGTTGACGGCCTTATCGGTGCCCTGCTGAATACCGCTGATCATCTGCTCTATTTCACGGGTCGACTGCTGAGTCCGATGAGCAAGGGCCCGGACTTCATCGGCCACGACAGCAAAACCACGTCCGGCATCGCCGGCACGCGCCGCTTCGATAGCCGCATTAAGCGCCAGCAGATTGGTTTGGTCCGCAATCGAGCGAATCACATCCAGCACCTTGCTGATATCGCGAACCTGACCGGCCAACAACTCGACTTCGGTGGCAGTGTCGGTGACGTCGTCAGCCAGATGGCTGATCGAATCAACTGTTTGACGCACCTGCTCGCGACCATGCTGGGCAGTACGATTGGATTCGCTGGAGGCCTCCGAGGTGCTCACTGCGTTGCGCGCCACCTCCTCCACGGCGGTGGTCATCTGGTTGACTGCGGTGGCAGCCTGTTCAATTTCATTGTTCTGCTGGTGCAAGCCACGGGTGGAGTCTTCGGTCACTGCACTGAGCTCTTCAGAGGCAGATGCCAACTGCGTCGATGAGTCGGAAATATTCTGAATGGTGCTGCGCAGACTTTGCTGCATGCTCTTCAACGCGCCCAGCAAACGGGCCGGCTCATCCGTACCCTGCACATCGATCGACTGGGTCAGGTTGCCACTCGCCACCACCTCGGCGACCCTTAGCGCCTCGGCAAGTGGCGCGACGATGCTGCGGGTCAGCAGCAGCGCTAGAATCACAGTCAGGCCAAGCGCCAAGGCGATCATTACCATCACCCACAAGCGCGCGCTGACAAATACCTGATTGGCATGGTTAGCCGCTGCCGTGGCACCGACCCGATTCATGTTCATGAGATCGGCCAATGCCTGGGCCATGTCGTCGGCATGGCCGTTAAGCGGGCCATTGGCCACAGCCAGGGCCGTATCCAGATCGCCCTGACGCACCGCCTCGACGATCTTGCTCTGCTCCTGCAAATAACTGCGCTCTGCTTGTTTGAAGCGCTCGTAGGAACTCCTTTCTTCTGCACTGGTAATAAGCTTTTCATAGCTGGACTGCGCTGTGCGCAACTGACCTTTAAACGTTTCAACCCGCTCCAGGTTTTGTCGCACCAAGGTTTCATCGGAGTTGAGCATCAAGCGCAAGGTCAGCGCGCGCAGACGCAGAATGTCTTGATTCATCTCGCCCAGACTCAGAACACTGGGTAGCCAGTTGTCATTCACCTGCTCCGACTGCTTGTTCATTTCTGCCATCTGCAGCAGCGAAAAACCACCAAGCAATAAAACCAGCAGCCCAACCAGACCGAAGCCCAGCGATGCTCTAGGCGCAATATTGAGGTTTCTTAGGGACATCGTAGCAATCCTTTACTGGCTTAATTGGCATGTGTAATGGCATGTGACCAGCATCCGTCTGCATATCAGAAAGGCCCGGCTGGTCGCTGCGTAACTAAAACGGATATCGACTTGCGCAAAGACTTCTTGAGCCGTACCGGATTAAAAATCCGGTACGGCTCAGCCTGCGAATTGCCGAGCATCGTTTGACTTTACTCAGCGCACTCGACATGACAGATGACCTTGCGATTATCCCGCCATTCAAGGCGCTGTTGGGCATTGCAACCCTGGCGCCATGACGCCCCAGACGTGACAGCTTCGAGCGCCGTCGCGAGAACTTTTCTTGATTTTTTCGGCAAATGCCAGCTGAAAGCAAGCATTGTTTAAACGTTCACAGCAAGGCTGCTACCGCTTGAGTTCGCTCCGAACCTTACGCGGCAGGATGGCGAGGAAGTTGTCCAGCGCGACCTTATGCGCGACCTCGGCGGGCAAAGCATCGAGGAACGGCTCGAAGCCGCGCATATACTCACCCATGCTGTCGAAGCGACCCACCACGTCGGAACCGAGCATGAAGCGCTCCGGATAGCGCTTGACCAGTGCCAACCATTGCGCGTCAGGCTTGCCCTGTTCATCCAGCAGATACGGCCTGAGCATGCTCCAGGACAGATCGATGTACAGGTTCGGATAGGCTTCAAGCATGCGATCGAGGGTCGACAGGAGGAAGTCCAGTTTCTCCTGGTGGCGGTGTATTTCCAGGCTGGTGCCAGCGTGCGCCCAGATAAAGCGCACATGCGGATGATTGCGCAATGGCGCTTCCATTTCCGGCAAATACAGCGGATTACGCTCGCGCTTGGAGGTGATATTGGAATGCAGCATCACCGGCAGGTCATACTCGGCGGCCAGGTGAAACACCCGTGCCAGCGCCTCATTGTCGGCCCGCGGCGCATCGCCATGAATCAACGCCGTCAGATCATCGTGGCGGGTGAATATTTCGCCAATGCCCTGCCACAAGCCGGGGTCCATCTCGAGCATGCGACGGATATGCGCATCGGCGTTCTTGTCATTGGGATTGAAGCCAGACAAAAAGGGATGAAAGCGTTTGCGCTGCTCGGCCGGCACCTGCTTGAAGGCATGCGCGATCAGCGTATCGGTGGCGCTATACCAATAAGCACTGGCGTCATCGCCGGCGTAGTAGCGCGGGCGCTTGGGTTCATTTTCGTCCCACTTCTTTGCCACCGGGATACCCGAGAGCATCACATGCTCGACATTGGCCTCGGCCATACGCTCGAGGAGCTTGTCCATGCCGGCGCTTTCCTGGAAGAAATCGACATAGTGCAGATGCGCATCGCTATAACGGTAATCCCGCGCCTGGACCAGGCTGCTGAACAATGCGGCAAACAGACAAAGACTCAATCCTTTCAAACCGGCGACCTACTCAAGACGTGAAGCCAATAGACTCACTGCACTGAGCGCTAGTTCAACCGCGATAGCCGCCAGGAACGTCTGGATGTCAGCTGAGCCTGCATGGCGCACGGGATGACGCGCACGATCCACACACTGATGACCAGCAGCGAAGTTCAGGTCAGTACCCAGCTGCGCGAGGAGACCTAATGAACGATTTTTTGCGGATCCAGCCGCGCCCGGAAAACCTCGATGGGCAACCTATCTTGCGCCCCCTGCCCTCGGCCAAGTGCCGCAGCATCGGGCCGTTCGTGTTCTTCGACCATATTCTGGAAAATACCTACCCGGCCGGCAGCGGCATGAATATCAACCAGCACCCACATATCGGCCTGTCCACCCTCACCTACCTGTTCGAGGGGCAGCTGCAACACAAGGACAGCCTCGGTTCGGATCAACTGGTCGGCCCCGGCGAAGTCAGCTGGATGACCGCAGGCCGTGCAGTCGCACATGTTGAGCGCACCCCGCAGAATTTATGGGAAAGCGGCTCGCACATGCATGGCCTGCAGGTGTGGCTGGCCATGCCCGCCGCAGAGGAGCAAGGCGAACCCAGCTACAGCCATCACCCCGCCGACAGCCTGCCGCGCAGCACCAGCATGGGTGTGGACATCTGCCTGATTGCCGGCAATGGCTTTTGCCTGCAATCACCGGTGCCGGTGCTGTCGCCAACGGTCTATGCCGAGATCAAGCTGGCTGCAGGCGCCGCACTGCAGATACCCGCCGAGCATGCCGAACGCGCGCTGTACCTGATTGACGGCGAGGCGACACTGGACAACCAGCAACTGCCGCTACGCGGCCTGCTGGTGCTGCCCGAAGGCGAAACCTACACCCTCAGCGCCTGCGGCGAGAGCCGCCTGGTATTAATTGGCGGTGCGCCGATTGGCCCACGACGGATCAACTGGAATTTTGTCGCCAGTGATCAGGCCCTGATCGACCAGGCCCGTGAGCGCTGGGCCGCACAGGACTGGCCAACAGTGCCAGGCGAAACCGTACGAATCGAGCTACCGCGCTGACGGAGAAGATTTGTTGCACTCCCGAGACATCCAGGGCGCAGGTGCTCGGGTATAACCCTTGGCACGCTCACACACTCAGGAAGCCTGTGCATGGCGCAGCCGCTGTTTGATTACGAAAGCCATCTGGAAGCCTGCGCCCGGCAGGACGAACGCGCATTCCAGGCGCTCTACCAACAGGAGTCCGCACAGATGCTCGGGTTGGCCATCACCCTGCTCGGCCGTCGTGATCAAGCCGAAGACTGTGTGCACGATGCCTTTGTGCAGGTCTGGCGCAATGCCCAGCGCTTTCAGCGGGCGCTTGGCAGCGGCCGCGCCTGGATCTACAGCATCCTGCGTTACCGCGCGCTGAACCAACTGCGCAGCCGTGGTCGTACGGTGGAGATGGATGACGACTTTATCGAACGCGCCGCCGACGACAGCCCACAGGCCGCCGAACTGCTCGAACAGCAAGGCGAGCAACAGCAACTGCGCCGTTGCCTGCAGGGCATCGAACGCAACCGCCGTCACCCGATTCTGCTGGCCTTCTACCGTGGCCTTACCCACGAACAGATCGCCAACCGCCTGACCACCCCACTGGGCACCATCAAGGGCCGTATCCGCGCCGGTCTGCGCGCTCTACAGGAGTGCTTGCAAGCATGATTACGCAGCAACCTGCCGAACGCCGCGCATTGATCGGCGAATACGTCCTGGGCCTGCTCGATGAGGCCGAAGCCGCTGAAGTGCGCGAGCTGATCGAGCACGACAACGACGCGGCGCAAATGGCCCTGCAATGGCAACAGCACTTTCTCGAACTGAGTGATCAGCTGCCACCGCAAACACCCTCCGCGCAGTTATGGCAACGCCTGCAGGACAGCCTCGGCCTGACGCCAGCGGTCAGCCGGGTAAACAGCAGGCTGACATGGTGGCAAAGCCTGACCACCTGGCGCATGACCAGTGCCGCCCTGGCCTTGGCCCTGATCGTCGCGCTCATGCCTAACCTGTGGCGCACTGACATGCCTGGCACTAGCTACACCGTGGTGCTGCAAGCCCCGGGTGAAGCGGCCAAGCCCGGCTGGGTGGTGCATATCGACGGAAGTGGAAGCCTACGCCTGCAACCGCTGCTAGATGATCAGATCCCGGCCGACCGCTCGGTGCAGTTCTGGACATTAATCGATCCAGCCATCGGCCCGCGCTCGCTGGGCCTGGTCGAACCGGGTAAGCCGCTGCAGCTGTCTGCCGAGCAGATTGGCGCGGTACAACCCGGCCAGCTGTTCGAGCTGACCCTGGAACCGGCCGGCGGCTCGCCCAAGGATCGGCCAACCGGCAAGGTGCTGTATATCGGTCGCGCAGTGATGGCATCGGTAAACTGAGGTCGTTTGCAAAAAAACTGAATCTATTTTCAGGCGGCGACATCCAGACGTTATCTCGTGGGTATAGCTATCAGGTGTTTCATCGAGGCACCTGCAAGGCAGGCGATGTTCGGCCTTGCATCGATGCTGGATTACTACAGATGAGAGAACGCTTATGAATAGCCTCAATACCCTGCTGACCGCTGCCGTTACCACGGCCACCCTCAGCCTCGCCGCCGGCACTGCCAGCGCAGCGACCCTACTGGCCTTGGGTGCCGACGGTCAGTTGTTCAAGATCGACAGCACCAACCAGAAAGTTACTGCCACGATGTTTACCAACAGCCCAAGCCCGTTGCGCGGTATCGATGTGCGCCCAGCCAACGGCATGCTCTATGCGCTGGGCAACGACCATCAGCTCTATACCCTGGATCTGGCCACGGGCGCGGCCAGCAAGGTCGCCAGCCTGGACAAGCAGCTGCCGGGCAGCGGTCAGGCGGTAGTCGACTTCAACCCGGTGGCAGACAAGTTGCGCATGCTGGCTGCCGATGGCACCAGTTTTCGCGTCAATGTTGAAACTGGTGAAGTGGTTGTAGACGGTTCGGTGGCCTACGCCGCCGAAGGCCCTTATGCCGGTAAAAGCGCCCAGGTAGTCGCCGGTGCCTATAGCAACGCCTATGCCGGCACCCAGGCCACCGCACTGTATAACGTCGACCTGGCCAGCAGCAGCCTGATGCTGCAGAACCCGCCGAACGATGGCGTTCAGCAAGCCGTGGGCAAGATCGTTGATGGTTTGCAGAATGCGGCCCTGGATATCGCCAGCGACGGCAAGGGCGGCAACACCGCCTACCTGCTCACCGGCACCACGCTGCATACCCTGGACCTGGCCACGGGTAAGCCGACCACTCTGGGTGAGGTTGCCGACCTGCCGGGCAATATCATTGATATCGCCGTGTTGCCTGAGATGTAAACGAGAATGCGGGAAGGCCGCCCGGCCTTCCCGCTCACGCCTTACTTGGCAAAGGTTTCCGCAAACAGATCATCCATGGCCTTGAAGGCACGCGCGGCCACCACCGGGTGGTACTCGTTGCGCCCCGGCACATTGGCCTGCGGGTTGCTGAAGGAATGCACCGCGCCGCCGTAGCTGACCAGTTGCCAATCGGCTTTCGCTCCTTTCATCTCGGCGATAAAGCCCTCGACCTGCTCCGGCGGTACCGACGGATCGTCCGCGCCATGCAGTACCAATACCGGCGCCTTGATGTTCTGTGCGTCATTTGGATTGGGCGTATCCAGATTGCCATGGAACGAGACAAAGCCTTTCAGATCGGCACCAGAGCGCGCCAATTCGAGCACCGCACCGCCACCGAAGCAGAAACCAATCGCCCCAAGCTTGCTGACATCCAGCGCCACCTGCGCGGTTTGCGCCTTGAGCACCTCCACAGCGGCTTGCGCACGTTTACGCATCAACTGCCGGTCACCGCGCACCGTACCAGCTGCCGCTCCGGCCTCCTGCGCGTTGCTCGGGCGTATCGCCTTGCCATACATATCGGCCATGAACACCACGTACTTGTCGCCCGCAGCGCGTGCGGCCTTTTTCGCCGACTCCTCGGTGACGCCCAGCCAGTTGGGTACCATCAGCAAGCCTGGGCGCGGTGTGGTTACTGCATCGTCATAGATCAGCATGCCTTCAAAGGCCTCACCGTCGATCTCGTAAGGCACCGGCTTGACCACCACGGCGGCATCGGCGGCACCGACTAAGCCAGCCAGCGCCAAGGGTAAAAGTGATTTTTTCATCGATCTAATCCCGCGTAGGTGAGTAGTTCTCAACAGTAGCGCCTGGACGCGCTGCACTCAGAAAAAAGCCCGCTTTCGCGGGCTTAATTATTTACGGCTCATGTCAGGCGGAGAGTTCAACCAGCAGCTTGTTCAGTCGCTGCACATACGCCGCAGGATCTTTCAGGCTGTCACCGGCCGCCAGCGCAGCCTGATCGAAGAGGATGTGGCTGAGGTCGGCGAAGCGTTCTTCGTCCGGCTCGGCATCCAGCTTCTCGATCAGCGGATGGTTGGGGTTGAACTCGAAGATCGGCTTGGACTCCGGCACTTTCTGCCCACTGGCTTCGAGGATCTGGCGCATCTGCAAGCCCAGGTCCTGCTCGCCGATGGCCAGGATCGCTGGCGAATCGGTCAGACGATGCGACACCCGTACCTGCGCTACCTGCTCACCCAGCGCGGCTTTCAGGCGCTCAACCAGGCCTTCTTTGGTCTTGGCGATTTCTTCCTGAGCCTGCTTGTCTTCTTCCGAGTCCAGCTTGCCCAGATCCAGGTCGCCACGGGCGACATCGACGAAGTGCTTGCCGTCGAATTCGGTCAGGTAGCTCATCAGCCACTCGTCGATACGGTCAGTAAGCAGCAGCACCTCGATGCCTTTCTTGCGGAACACTTCCAGGTGCGGGCTGTTCTTCACCTGGGCGTAGGATTCGCCGGAGAGGTAGTAGATCTTGTCCTGGCCTTCCTTCATCCGCCCAATGTAGTCGGCAAGGGCCACGCTTGGCTCGCCCGCATCGCTGCTGGTAGAGGCGAAACGCAGCAAACCGGCGATTTTCTCCTTGTTGGCGAAGTCTTCTGCCGGACCTTCCTTGAGGACCTGGCCGAAGTTCTTCCAGAACGCCTTGTATTGCTCGGGATCGTTCTTCGCCAGCTTCTCCAGCATGTCCAGCACGCGCTTGGTCAGCGCCGACTTCATCGAGTCGATTACCGGGTCCTTCTGCAGGATCTCGCGGGAAATGTTCAGCGACAGGTCATTGGAGTCGACCACACCCTTGATGAAGCGCAGGTACAACGGCAGGAACTCGTCCGCCTGATCCATGATGAATACGCGCTGCACATACAGCTTGAGACCCTTGGAGGCATCGCGCTGGTAAAGGTCGAATGGCGCGCGACCCGGCACGAAGAGCAGGGACGTATATTCCAGCTTGCCCTCGACCTTGTTGTGGCTCCAGGCCAGCGGGTTGTCGAAATCATGGGCGACGTGCTTGTAAAACTCCTGATACTCCTCGTCCTTGACCTCGGTACGCGAACGGGTCCACAACGCGCTGGCGCGGTTGACGGTTTCCCACTCGACGTCGGCCGGTTTGTCAGCCTCTTCACTGCTGTCCAGAGAAGCAGCAGCCTCTTTCGGCAGTTCGATCGGCAGGGCGATATGGTCGGAGTACTTCTTGATGATGTTGCGCAGGCGCCAACCGTCAGCGAACTCTTCCTCTCCCTTCTTCAGGTGCAGGACGATACGAGTGCCGCGCTCGGCCTTCTCAACGGTGGCGATTTCGAACTCACCCTCGCCTTGCGACGCCCAATGCACACCTTCACTGGCCGCCAGACCAGCACGACGGCTGAACACGTCGACCTTGTCGGCGACGATAAAGGCCGAATAGAAGCCCACGCCGAACTGACCGATCAGGTGCGAATCCTTCTTCTGGTCACCGGACATGTTCTGCAGGAAGTCGGCGGTACCCGACTTGGCAATAGTCCCGAGGTGAGTGATCGCGTCCTCGCGGCTCATGCCGATGCCGTTGTCTTCGAGGGTGACGGTCTTGGCTTCTTTATCGAAGCTGATGCGTATCTTCAGCGCGGCACCACCTTCCAGCAGCTCGGGCTTGGCCAACGCCTCGAAACGCAGCTTGTCGGTGGCATCCGAGGCATTGGAGATCAATTCGCGAAGGAAAATTTCCTTGTTGGAATACAGCGAATGGATCATCAGGTTCAGCAGTTGCTTCACCTCGGTCTGGAAGCCCAGGGTTTCTTTTTGAGTTTCCACACTCATGGTCGTCTAACTCCACATTGGTGACTAGGCCGAAATCCGGCGGATGTCATGCAGATGGGGGCAAGCTTTTGGATTTCAAGTAGTTGGCCACGTGGCGCAGCGGTTTTGACGATATCGGGCGCCGTCGCGAGAGCGTCTCCAGGCGTTCGCAGCAAGGCCCGCAGTGTGAAAAAAGAGGCGATGTGTGAGCTACATGACCCCGCTTTCACGTAGTGCAACGCTGCCGCGTTGGAGGCGCTCGCTGTAGGCGAGCGTTTTTTCACACGCGCTCAAGGCTCCAGCAGCTCTATCGTGCTGATTTCCTCAGGAGGCAAGGCATAGCTGGCAGCACCCGAACCGCTCAGACGCTGGCGCAGGACTATGCGGCCTTCTTGGTCGATCCCCTGAAAGCGCCCCTCCGCCAGACTGCCGCGCGTAGTCGATGCGCGCATGGTCAGGTTTTCGTAGCGGCTTGGGCTGCGCAACAGACCTTCCAGACTGAAGCGTAAACGTCGATCCAGCGGGCGACTGATACGTTGCTTGCTAGTGGCCTCTACTGGCGAGGCATCAGCCTGAGGCGCGGACTGAGCGTCCACCACGTCCGGCAAAGCGGCAAAGCGATCAGCCTCGACTTTCCAGCCCTGGGAGGCAGTCTTGCTCAGGCGTATGGGCAGATGTTGAGTGTTTCCGTTAATCAGCGCCTCGATCGTCAAATCGAGGCTGTCAGCCGGTAGCGCCACCGTCGGCACGCCACTCAACTGCACTGCACGAGTTGCAAAACGGCGCTGCAGATAATCTTCGATGACATAGGCCAGGGTATCGGTCGAGTCGACGTTGCGGTCGACCTTGCCATCACGATAGCGCAGGCCATCGCTGAAGACTTCGATCTTTCCGCTCAAGGTGGTCTTGAACTGCGCAGGCAGCACCAGATGAAAATCACCAGCCAGCTTGTTCGGTGGCACCGGTTGCAGGTTCAGGTGCAGGGTGTAGCCATGGCTAAGCCGACGCGCTTCTGGCAGATCTTGCTCCGGCAGTAACCAGCTCACTTCAATTTCTGGAAGGGGGACTTGGTCGCCTGGCAACACATCAAGGCGCAAGGCGCCCGTTACCGGCTGCGGTAGGCGGATCAACAGTTCGCGCCGGGCAAAAAAATCCTGGCCTTCGCGCAGACTGAGTATGCCGCCGAGTAATTCGCCCTGCTGCGGCACAAAAGGCTGGCCATGCAGCTCGCCATGCAGATTGATGGCTAACTCTGCCGGCGCCTGGGCCTCAGGCTGCAGCCACTGCAGGCTGAGCAATGCATGCAGGCGCTGCGAATCCTGACTGGCTAGCAGGGTCAAACCGACAACCAGCGGAATAAAACCCAAGGCACTGAGGGCCACCGCCTGGCGCGCACTGCGCCAGTGACGCAGCACATACAGCAGCGTGAACGGCGGTATCAGGCTCGCCCAGCCCCAAAGTAGACCAGTGTCAAAGGCGCGCATTACCAGCCAAATCAGGCCGGCCAGAATCAGCAGCAAGCCACCGAGGATCAACAGGGCATCCATTCAAGCTCCTTACATCGATAGGTCACGCGGATCAGGGCATCGTGACAACCTCAAGGCTCGTCGACCTTGAAGTGCGCCCGCGCCGTGGCGATAGGCTCGGCTTGATTGGTTTGCCAGGCCGTAATTGCCACGTTGGCGACGCGTCGACCTTGTCGCCACACCTGGCATTGGGCGTAGGTGTCACGATAATGACCGGCGCGCAGGTAATCTATCGAGAAGTCGATGATTTTCGGCAAATGTGGCATACCCATGAACATCAACAGATGAAGCATCGCAGCATGTTCCATAAAGCCGGCAATCACTCCGCCGTGTAACGCAGGCAGCATCGGGTTACCGATATTGTCCCGGTTGGCTGGCAAGCGGAAGACCATGTCTTCACCCTGCCGCAGACATTGCATGCCCAGCAGCTTGGCATACGGCATCAGGCTGATCAGCGAGTCGTAATCGCCATTTTCATGGGCCAGGGATACCCGCTGATTGAGCTTCAGGTCGCTCACGCGCCAACCCCCTGTATGTCAGGCTTGCGCGGTTTGCCAGCTGTTGTGCCTTTGCCCATGCGCATGAACGTCCCGACTACGTGAGCAATCGGCTGCGCCGGGTCATCCTGATAGGCATAACCACGGGTGAAGATGATATTCGGCGTGACTCGGTAGCATTCAGCAAAACCGAACACATCCTTGTTCGGCTCAGCCGGATGCATGTAGTCGATGCGCAGGTCGAGGGTCGGGCAAACTTCGAACTCGGCGAGCACGCAGACTGTTGAGATGCCACAGGTGGTATCCATCAGGGTTGTAATTGCACCGCCATGAATCACCCCGGACTCGGGATCACCTACTATCTGCGGGCTATAGGGCAAGCGCAGGGTCAACCCCTGGGGGCTGGCGTCATGCACTTGCAGACCGAGCACCTGGCAATGGCGCAACACCGTCAAGAAGCGCTGCGCCTTCTCGAGAAGGAAGGTATTGCTCATCGATTCAGCCCCATCACAACGGTACAAAGGGCGCGCATGATAGCGCCTCGGCAGAGCTACAGCACATCGCAATAATGTTGTAATGGGACACTTATCGAGAAATTGGCAGGGAACTTCGCCGAACGAGTGGTACTCGAATGGGCAATGCCTGGGGTGACCCAGCCATCATAAATGTCCACAAGGAGTACTGACCGTGCAAAAACCATTTACCTATACCCTGCTTCTCGCTGCTGTTCTGGCGCTGGCTGCCTGTGAAAAAACCCCGGAAGACAAGCTGGAGTCGGCCAAGGAGTCGGTTTCCGAAGCCGCTGAGTCTATGGGTGACGCGATGGACGACACCGCTGACGCCATCGAACAGAAAGCAGACGAAGTGATGGGCACGGAACCTACCACGGGTGAAAAAATCGAAGATGCAGCAAATGATGCTGCAGATGCCATCGAAGATGCTGGTGACGAACTCAAAGACAGCGTCGACGGTCAGTAACACTGCCGCACACGACAAGGCCCGCATAATGCGGGCCTTGTCGTTTCTGCAGGCTTTATAAGGCTGGGGCAAGCATCAGCAGCAAGCTGCACAACAAGCCCGCGATCCAAACCAGGCTGCGCTGCCAATGCATATCTACCCAATAGAACAGCAGATACAGCACCCGCGACACGACAAACGTCACCGCCAATATATCCACCAGCACGCCATGAGTCTGGGTCACATGGGTCATCAGCACGCCGACGGCAAACAGTGGAAAAGCCTCGAAGCTGTTCAGGTGCGCGGCCAAAGCCCGCGCCCCGAAGCCGGTCAGACGCGCTTGCTGGCTGCGCGGGTGATGATTGTCATACACCCCGCTCTCCTGCTGCATGGCCCTTGCTACAGGGGCCTTGGCCAGGAAAATCAGCAGCGCACTGATAAATACGCACCAAAATGGCAAACTCATTCAAACTTCTCCTTGGCCGGTTCAAGCATTGCGGTCTGGGTATAGACCATCACTTCGAGTACATCCGAATGGAACTCGCGACGGTAGAGCACCAACACTACACCGGTGGTCACCACGATGAAGAACCAGGGGTTAATGAACCAGGACAGCGCCGCCATACCAAAGTAATAGGCTCGCAGGCCATAGTTGAACTGATTGGCCGCCATCGAAATCACCCGCGCGGTGCGCTCGGAAAATGACTTTCTCTCCTGCTCAGTGACATGCCGTTCGCCCACCATTGGAGCCGAACCGACCAACACGGCGGCAAAATTATACTGGCGCATGCACCAACTGAAGGTGAAGAAGGCGTAGACAAAGACCACCCCCAGACACAACAACTTGACCTCAGACATCTCCCGACTTGCTGCCTGCACAAAGGGTAAGTCAGCCAATAACG
Source organism: Pseudomonas sp. (assembly GCA_030656145.1). Taxonomy (GTDB): domain Bacteria; phylum Pseudomonadota; class Gammaproteobacteria; order Pseudomonadales; family Pseudomonadaceae; genus Aquipseudomonas. The sequence continues at coordinate 33,835 of JAUSOF010000021.1, read as the reverse complement.
ACACCGCTCGATCAGAGGCTCCCAGAACGGTGAGGATACCGGCAAGAATGATCAGGGTGCTGGACGCGAAGAACGAGGCATTGCGTTCCAGATTGCCGATCACGTTGGCATCGGCAATACGGTTGTCGCGCAACAGCATGCGGCGCATCCAATCCTCGCGGTAAAGATGCAGAACGCTGGCCAGGCAAGGTGTGGTGCGCCCTTTGAAAAGGGCGTAGCGGCTGTAACCGGCCCAACAGATCACAAACCAGCAAACAGCAAGCAGATGCGCCAGGTAATAGTTATCGATCGGCATAGGGACTCCTTGTTAGCCAGTGCCGATTATAGCCAGCACTGCTGTTGCACTGGCTAACAAAACAGCTATATACCAATTGCGTGCTGTGAGGCGATGGGTCGTGGGTTGGCGCAGGCCGCGTTGGGCGCAGCCAAGCCAAACAGGCAACAGCATCTCTCGCGGGGCTTCGTGGCGTTGCTCTTCAGGCAACGCGGCCTAACCCAATTTCGGCTGCCTCCCGCAACACACAATGGTACATAGCTAACAAAAAGGCCGCCTGTTACAGGCGGCCTTTTCATTGAAGCCAGGATTAAGCCTCTAGCGGCTTCGGCCTGCCCAATGCCCGATCGATCAGCGCCATCAGCAGCAGCATCAACAACACTGGCACCAGCCAGCCCAGGCTCTGCCCAGCCAGTGGCAACTGGCTGAACAGTGCAGGCAGCCAATGGCTGAAACCTGCAGCGGCCAAGCCATCGGCCACACCAAAGATCAAGGCCACCGCCATGACCGGCACGAACACCCGCCGCGATGACAACCACAGGTTATCCAGCAGGCTCAACGCAACCAGCACGATAGCCAGCGGATAGAGGCCAACCAGTACCGGAATCGAAATACTGATCAACTGGGTCAAGCCCTGATTGGCCACCAGCAAGCTGAATAAGCCAAACACCACGACAACCGTACGGTACGAAACCGGTAGCAGGCCGCTGAAGAATTCGCCGCAGGCCGTCAGTAGCCCTACCGCTGTGGTCAGGCACGCCAGGGTGATCACCACCGCCAGCAGCAGGCTGCCCGCGGTACCAAAGGTGTACTGCACATACGCGGTAAGAACCTGAACACCATTCTGCGCCTCACCGGCAATACCCTGGCTGGTCGCCCCCAGGTAAAACAATGCCAGGTAGACCATGGACAAGCCAACGGCTGCAATCACACCGGCAATCACCGAATAACGGGTAATCAACGCTCCATCAGTCACTCCCCGGTCGCGGATAGCAGTGGCAATCACAATACCGAACACCAACGCACCCAGGGTATCCATGGTCAGGTAGCCTTGCAGAAAGCCCTGCACGAAGGGCGCTGCCTGATAATCCGCAGCAACCGGACCAATTGCGCCGGCGGGCATCAGCAATGCAGCGCCACCCAGCACCAGGAGTGCGGCCAACAGCACAGGTGCAATGAATTTACCTACGCGATCGACCAACTGCCCCGGATTGAGCGACAGGAACAGCACCGCGGCGAAATACGCCAGGGTGTAGATCAACAACGGCATTGCGGAATTACCAGTGAACGGCGCAACCGCCATCTCGAAAGACACCACCGCAGTGCGCGGCGTGGCAAACAGCGGACCGATTGCCAGGTACACCGCCACCGCGAACAGCATCCCGGCGCGCTTGCCCAGAGGCGCGGTGAGCAGCGCCATACCGCCGCCGACCCGGGCCAGGGCCACGATGGTGAGCAGCGGCAGACCGACACCGGTGAGCAGGAAACCCAGGGCCGCCAGGCCGATGTTGTCGCCAGCGGCCATACCGGCGCTCGGCGGGAAGATGATGTTGCCAGCGCCTAGAAACAGGGCAAAGGTCATAAAGCCAAGGGCCAGGAGATCCGAGCCTTTCAAACGATTCATAGAGGGAAATACCACAGGCAGAAAGTTATGAGTTCCGAGGGTTTCCCGATGGATCAGGGGAAACGTCACCCTGCCGGTTGAGCTGGGCCACTGCAGCACCCTGAGCCGCTTGTGACGGAGCAGGTGTTAATAGTTGCAAGCCTAACGAAATTGACCTGCCAGCGGCACTGGCGAAGCTCAGGCTGTCGGGCTGGTGAAAAAAGCTGTCGCATCGACAACAGTTCATCTACGCCCAATGAAAAAAAAGGCCACCCGAAGGTGGCCTTTTTTCAGGTCAAAAAAGCCTTAGGCTTTTTTCACTTCCCAGCCGGTCAGCTCGGCCAAGGCCTTGCCGATGTCAGCCAGGGAACGCACGGTTTTCACACCAGCGTCTTCCAGGGCTGCGAACTTCTCGTCTGCAGTACCCTTGCCGCCGGAGATGATCGCGCCGGCGTGGCCCATACGCTTGCCCGCCGGAGCGGTCACACCAGCGATATAGGACACCACTGGTTTGGTCACGTTGGCCTTGATGTAAGCAGCAGCTTCTTCTTCAGCCGAACCGCCGATCTCACCGATCATCACGATCGCTTCGGTCTTCGGGTCTTCCTGGAACAGCTTCAGGATGTCGATGAAGTTGGAGCCTGGGATCGGGTCACCGCCGATACCGACACAGGTGGACTGACCGAAACCGGCATCAGTGGTCTGCTTGACGGCTTCGTAAGTCAGGGTGCCGGAACGCGACACGATGCCTACTTTACCTGGCAGGTGGATGTGACCCGGCATGATGCCGATCTTGCACTCGCCCGGAGTGATTACGCCAGGGCAGTTCGGGCCGATCAGGACCACACCCAGTTCGTCGCACTTGACCTTGGCTTCGAGCATGTCGATGGTGGCGATGCCTTCGGTGATGCAGACGATCAGCTTGATGCCGCTCATGGCCGCTTCAAGGATCGAGTCCTTACAGAAGGGAGCCGGAACGTAGATCACGCTGGCGGTTGCGCCGGTCTGCTCAACTGCTTCACGCACGGTGTTGAACACCGGCAGATTCAGGTGAGTGGTGCCGCCTTTACCCGGCGTCACGCCGCCAACCATCTTGGTGCCGTAGGCGATGGCTTGTTCGGAGTGGAAAGTGCCTTGCGAGCCGGTGAAGCCCTGGCAGATTACCTTGGTGTCTTTATTGATCAGGACGCTCATTACTTGCCCTCCGCAGCTTTGACGACTTGCTGAGCAGCGTCGGTCAGGCTGGTTGCCGCGATGATGTTCAAGCCACTTTCAGCCAGTACTTTGGTGCCCAGTTCGGCATTGTTGCCTTCCAGACGTACAACAACCGGAATTTTCACGCCGACTTCTTTCACCGCGCCAATGATGCCTTCGGCAATCATGTCGCAGCGCACGATACCGCCGAAGATGTTCACCAGAACAGCTTTGACGTTGTCGTCGGAGAGGATGATCTTGAACGCTTCGGTTACGCGTTCTTTGGTGGCGCCGCCGCCTACGTCGAGGAAGTTGGCTGGCTGACCGCCGTGCAGGTTGACGATGTCCATGGTGCCCATGGCCAGGCCAGCACCGTTGACCATGCAACCGATGTTGCCTTCAAGGGCAACGTAGTTCAGTTCGAACTTGGCAGCGTGAGCTTCGCGCGGATCGTCCTGGGACGGATCGTGCATAGCACGCAGTTTCGGCTGACGGTACATGGCGTTGCTGTCGATGTTGATCTTGGCATCGAGGCAATGCAGGTTGCCATCGGCCTTGATGACCAGCGGATTCACTTCCAGCAGAGCCAGGTCATAGTCCTGGAACAGCTTGGCCAGGCCAACGAAGATGTGGGTGAACTGCTTGACCTGATCGCCTTCCAAACCCAGCTGAAAAGCCAGCTCGCGACCCTGGAACGGCTGTGCGCCGACCAGTGGATCAATAGTGGCCTTGAGAATTTTCTCAGGAGTATCGTGAGCAATCTTCTCGATGTCCACGCCACCTTCAGTGGAAGCCATGAACACGATACGACGGCTGGAGCGATCGACTACCGCGCCCAGATACAGCTCCTTGGCGATGTCGGTGCAGGACTCAACCAGAATCTGGTTGACCGGCTGACCGGCGGCGTCGGTCTGGTAAGTCACCAGACGCTTGCCCAGCCAATTAGCGGCGAAGGCCTTGGCGTCTTCCTTGCTCTTTACCAGCTTCACGCCGCCCGCTTTACCGCGGCCGCCGGCATGCACCTGAGCCTTGACGACCCATTCGGTACCGCCAATTTTTTCGCAGGCTTCTGCGGCTTCTTCCGGAGTGCTTACGGCGAAACCCTTGGATACGGGCAGGCCGTATTCAGCGAACAGCTGCTTACCCTGATACTCGTGGAGATTCATGCTTGTCTACCGTCTTCGTTAGGTATTGCGCATTCGGTGCTGCACTTGTGATGCCGCACCACCTGTGACTGCTTCTGCGAGCAATCCGACGGCATTCCGCGCTAGCGCGAGGCTCAGCACGGGCAGTCCGCCGTGGTTCTTCTTGTAACGTCACCACTACTGGTCAACTACAAACAACAACCAGTACGCAGCGACTTACAAACGACTACTTAGCGCTTCTTGTTAACGCTTCTTACGATTGACGACGTGGATGGCATGGCCATTCACGGCAAGAGCCGCTTCATGCAGCGCTTCGGACAACGTTGGGTGGGAGAAGACCATCATTCCCAGATCCTCGGCACTGGTGCCGAATTCCATACCAATTGCGCCCTGCTGAACCAACTCGGCAGCGCTCGGGCCGATTACGTGAACACCCAATACGCGGTCGGTAGTGGCGTCAGCGATAACCTTGACCATGCCGCCGGTATCATTGGCTGCCATGGCACGGCCACTGGCGGCGAATGGGAAGGTGCCAACATTGACGGCAACGCCTTCGCCTTTCAGCTGCTGCTCGGTCTTGCCCACCCATGCGATTTCCGGATGGGTGTAAATGACCGATGGGATCAAGTCATAGTTGATCTGGGCTTTGTGCCCGGCGATACGCTCGGCAACCATCACACCCTCTTCCGAGGCCTTGTGCGCCAGCATTGCGCCGCGGACCACGTCACCCACTGCGTAAACACCCGGCACGCTGGTAGCGCACTGGTCGTCTACATAAATGAAGCCACGCTCATCCAGATCGACACCACTATCGGTAGCCAACAGATCGGTGGTAACCGGGCGACGGCCGACCGCTACAATCAGCTTGTCGAAGGTCATTTGCTGCTCGCCTTCGGCGTCGGTGAAGCTGACAGTGACCTGCTTCTTCTTCACCTCGGAAGCGGTCAAGCGCGCACCCAGGCGAATCTTCAAACCTTGTTTGGTGAAGGTTTTGAGCGCTTCCTTGGCGATCTGCTCATCGGCAGCCGGAAGGAATTTATCCTGCGCCTCGATCACGGTAACGTCAGCACCCAGGCGGGCCCATACCGAACCCAGTTCCAGGCCGATTACACCAGCACCGATTACACCCAGGGTCTTGGGCACGCTCTGGAATTCCAGGGCGCCAGTAGAGTCAACGATAGTGTCGTGGTTGACCGGAGCCGGCGGAATGTCGATCGGCTTGGAGCCGGAAGCAATAATCACGTTCTCGGCCTGAACCACCTGAGTGGTGCCGTCCATCGCGGTGACTTCGACTTGCTTACCAGCCAGCAACTTGCCGTGACCTTCAAGCAGGGTCACACCATTGGCCTTGAACAGCGTGCTGACACCACCGGTAAGGTTCTTAACGATGTTGCTCTTACGGGCAATCATCGCCGGTACGTCGATGCTGACGCCCTTGGCCTCGATACCGTGGATGGCAAAGCCTGTTTTAGCTTCGTGATATTTCCAGGAGCTGTCCAGCAGCGCCTTGGACGGAATGCAACCGACGTTCAGACAGGTACCGCCGAGTGCGATCTTGCCGTCATGGTCCTGGTATTTTTCGATGCAAGCGGTCTTCAGACCAAGCTGAGCAGCCTTGATGGCGGCCACATAGCCACCAGGGCCGGCACCGATGACTACCACGTCAAATTTCAGGGTCATAAGGTATTCCTTCTCAAGTAAACCGGACGACCCTGACTACAGGGTCGCCGTGGGAGAGACTGGCTTTTAGATATCCAGCAGCAGGCGCGCCGGGTCTTCCAGCAAGTTCTTGATGGTCACCAGGAAGGTCACGGCTTCCTTACCATCGATCAGGCGGTGGTCATAGGACAAGGCCAGGTACATCATCGGACGAATAACCACCTGACCGTTGACGGCCATCGGGCGCTGCAGGATGTTGTGCATCCCCAGAATCGCAGCTTGCGGCGGGTTGACGATCGGCGTCGACATCATCGAACCGAAGGTACCACCGTTGGTGATGGTGAACGTACCGCCGGTCATGTCGTCGATCGACAGCTTGCCTTCTTTGGCCTTCTTGCCAAAAGTTGCAATGCCGCCTTCGACTTCAGCCAGGCTCATCAGCTCGGCATTGCGCAGTACCGGCACCACCAGACCGCGGTCGCTGGATACGGCAACACCAATGTCGGCATAGCCGTGGTAGACGATGTCGGTGCCATCGATCGAGGCATTAACCGCCGGGAATCGCTTCAGCGCTTCGGTGGTGGCCTTGACGAAGAACGACATGAAGCCCAGGCGCACACCGTTGTGGGACTTCTCGAACAGGTCCTTGTACTTCGAACGCAGCGCCATGACTTCAGTCATATCGACTTCGTTGAAGGTAGTCAGCATGGCCATAGTGGACTGAGCTTCGACCAGCCGCTCGGCTACCTTGGCACGCAGGCGGGTCATCGGCACGCGCTTCTCGACGCGATCGCCGGCGGCCAGTACCGGCGCGGCAGCTACCGGGGCAGCAGCCTTGGCAACTGGCGCGGGAGCATTCTTCTTGGCTTCGGCAGCGGCGACTACATCTTCCTTGGTCACCCGACCACCCTTGCCAGTACCGGCAATGCTGTTCGGGTCAATGCCGTTCTCTTCGGCCAGCTTGCGCGCAGCCGGCGAGAGGATTTGATCATCACCCGCAACACCAGGAGCAGCGGCAGCGGCAGGCGCGGCAGCCTGGGCGGCAACCGGTGCAGAAGCAGCAGCACCACCTTCGCTCAGGGTGCCGAGCAATTCATTGCTGAGGACGGTATCGCCTTCGTTTTTGACGATGCTCGCGAGGACACCGTCGGCCTCGGCCAGCACTTCGATCACTACTTTATCGGTTTCGATGTCGACGATCAGCTCGTCGCGCTTGACCGCATCGCCCGGCTTCTTGTGCCAAGTAGCCACGGTGCCATCGGCAACCGATTCCGGGAAAGTAGGGGCTTTGATCTCGATAGCCATTGTGTGTGGTTCCTTAAATTCGGTTTCTTCTGCGAGGCGGCCTCATCAGGCCGCCTCTTGCGCAAAGGCGTTAAACAGTGAAGGCGTCTTGCAGCAGTTTGTCCTGCTGCTCAGCGTGCATTGAAGCGTAACCGCAAGCCGGGGCAGCAGAGCCTTCGCGGCCGGCGTACTCGAGGAACAGAGTCTTCTTGTACGCAGTGGCGACGCGACGCATGTGATGCTGACTGCAATACCAGGCACCCTGGTTCATCGGCTCTTCCTGACACCAGACGATGTGCTTGAGATGCTTGTACGCTGCCAGGACTTCGGCCAGATCTTCTTCCGGGAACGGATAGAGCTGCTCGATACGCACGATGGCGATATCTTCGCGAGCTTCGGCACGACGCTTCTCCAGCAAGTCGTAGTAGACCTTGCCGCTGCACAGGATCATGCGCTCGACCTTCTTCGGATCGATGGTATCGATCTCTGGAATCACGGTCTGGAACGAGCCTTCGGCCAGATCTTCCAAGGTCGAGATGGCCAACTTGTGGCGCAACAACGACTTCGGCGTCAAGGCGATAAGCGGCTTACGCAGTGGGCGGATCATCTGGCGCCGCAACATGTGGTAAACCTGCGCCGGGGTAGTCGGCACACACACCTGAATGTTGTGCTCAGCGCTCAGTTGCAGGAAGCGCTCCAGGCGTGCGGAGGAGTGCTCCGGGCCCTGGCCTTCATAGCCGTGCGGCAACAGCATGGTCAGACCACAAAGACGGCCCCACTTGTGCTCGCCGCTGGTGATGAACTGATCGATCACCACCTGGGCACCGTTGGCGAAGTCGCCGAACTGGGCTTCCCAAATGACCAAAGCATCCGGCTTGGTAGTCGCGTAACCGTACTCGAACGCCAACGCCGCTTCTTCCGAGAGCAGCGAATCGTAGAGATCGAAACGCGGCTGACCGCTATACAGATGCTTGAGCGGAACGTGCGAACCCGGCTCCTTCTGGTTGTGCAACACCGCGTGACGGTGCGAGAAGGTGCCACGGCCAATGTCCTGGCCGGTCATGCGGATCGGGTGGCCTTCAAACAACAGGGTGGCGTAGGCCATGGTTTCGGCATAGCCCCAGTTGATCGGCAGCGCACCAGCGCCCATCTTCTGACGGTCTTCGAGAATCTTCGCGACCTGGCGCTGAACCACGAAGCCTTCCGGAATCTCCAGCAGCTTGGCGGACAGATCCTGCAGGGTTTTGAGCTCGAAACGGGTGTCGTGACGTGCGGTCCAGGTATGGCCCAGATACGGGCGCCAGTCGACGAACAACTCCTTGTTCGGCTCCTTGACCAGGCTCTTGACCACATGCTGGCCATTGTCCAGGGCGGTGCGATACTCATCGATCTTGCTCTGCACATCATCGGCAGAGTGACGTACAGCTGCAGTCAGGGCATCGGCATACAGCTCACGGGTGGTGCGCTGTTTACTGATCTGCTGGTACATCATCGGCTGGGTGCCGCTCGGCTCATCGGCTTCGTTGTGACCGCGACGGCGGTAACACACCAGATCGATCACCACATCACGCTTGAACTGCATGCGATAGTCGACAGCCAGCTGAGTGACGAACAGCACCGCTTCAGGATCATCGCCATTTACGTGCAGGATCGGCGCCTGGATCATCTTCGCCACGTCGGTGCAGTACTCGGTGGAACGCGAATCTTCCGGGTTACTGATAGTGAAGCCGACTTGGTTGTTGATCACGATATGGATAGTGCCACCCGTCTTGAAACCACGGGTCTGCGACATCTGGAAGGTCTCCATCACCACACCCTGACCGGCGAACGCCGCATCACCGTGCAGCGAAACCGGGAGCACCTTGTCACCGGCACTGTCGTTGCGGCGGTCCTGACGAGCCCGCACCGAACCCTCAACCACTGGCGAAACGATTTCCAGGTGAGACGGGTTGAAGGCCATAGCCAAGTGGACTTCACCACCGGCAGTCATCACGTTGGAAGAGAAGCCCTGGTGATACTTGACGTCGCCGGAACCGAGGGCTGCCTGCTTCTTGCCCTCAAACTCGTCGAACAAGTCACGTGGGTTCTTGCCAAAAGTGTTGACCAAGACGTTGAGGCGACCACGGTGAGCCATGCCGATGACCACTTCCTTGGTGCCGTAGGAGCCGGCGCGCTGGATCATTTCATCGAGCAGCGGAATCAGGCTTTCGCCGCCTTCCAGACCGAAACGCTTGGTACCCGGGTATTTAGTGCCCAGGTATTTTTCCAAGCCCTCGGCGGCAGTCAGACGCTCCAGCAGATGGCTTTGCACTTCCGTCGAAACACTCGGACGCCCACGCACGCTTTCCAGGCGCTGGGCAAACCAGTTGCGCTGCTCGGAATCGACGATATGGGTGAACTCGGCACCGATGGTGCGGCAATATGTCTGCTGCAAGGCTTCGTGAATTTCACGCAGAGTAGCCTCTTCCTTGCCAATGAACAGGCCACCGGTACGGAAGGTGGTGTCCAGGTCGGAATTGGTCAGCCCATAGTGATTGATCGACAGTTCAGCCGGAGCATGCCGCTGCCACAAACCAAGCGGATCGAGCTGGGCAGCCTGATGGCCACGCATGCGAAAAGCCTGGATCATGCGCAGGACTTCTACCTGCTTCTTTTCGTGTTCACTGCTCACGCTGCCGGCGGAAACCGGCTGGGCACGGCGCTGGTTTTTCGCCAGCAACACGAAATGATCGCGAACCGTAGAATGCGATACGTCAGTAGCAGCGTTGCCATCTGCCGGCAACTTCTGAAAGTAGGTGCGCCACTCTTCGGGCACAGCGTTGGGATCGTGCAGGTAAAGCTCATAGAGCTCTTCCACATAGGCAGCGTTACCACCGGATAGGTGGGCACTGTTCCACATGCGCTGCATCACGCTTTCTTGCATGCTTGGTCACCCTCGGTAAGGGGACACCACCGGCGAAGAAACCGTCAGGCTTGCGAAGTCTTGAAGCAGCGACTGCGACAAAGCCACCACGGATCCCGCAGATAGTCCGGGCACCAGCCCGGATGCCCCTGCTGATCGTCATATTTTACAAAGTTAGAGCCACGGCTTTGTGAGCTGCAGCTCTGGCTAGACTGCGGCACTGATTTCAAAACCAGCGCCGCAGGTGTACAGGTAAAACCTTGAATCAGATACCGCTTTGCAACAGCATGTTGCGCACGTGGCCGATTGCCTTGGTCGGGTTGAGACCTTTGGGGCAAACGTTCACGCAGTTCATGATGCCGCGGCAGCGGAACACGCTAAACGGGTCGTCCAATGCAGCCAGGCGCTCTTCGGTCTTGGTGTCACGGCTGTCGGCCAGAAAACGATAGGCCTGCAGCAACGCAGCTGGACCGAGGAACTTGTCCGGATTCCACCAGAACGATGGGCAGCTGGTCGAACAGCAAGCGCACAGAATGCACTCATAGAGACCATCCAGCTTCTCGCGTTCTTCCGGCGTTTGCAGGCGCTCGATGGCCGGAGCCGGCGTATCGTTCTGCAGGTACGGCTGCACTTTCTCGTATTGCTTGTAGAAGATGCTCATATCAACGACCAGGTCACGAATGACTGGCAATCCCGGCAAAGGACGGACAACCAGCTTGCCGCCTTTCACCACCGCCGACAGCGGGGTGATGCAGGCCAGGCCATTCTTGCCGTTGATATTCATACCATCGGAACCACACACGCCTTCGCGGCAGGAGCGACGGTAGGAGAACGTTACGTCCTGTTCCTTGATCAAGGCCAGCACGTCAAGAACCATGATGTCCTTGCCGCCGGTGTCGATCTGGAAATCCTGCATGAATGGCGAAGCATCCTGCTCCGGGTTGTAACGATAAACACTGACTTGCAACATATCCGCCACCCTTAGTAAGTCCGAATCATGGGTTCAAACGTCGGAACTGTCTTCGGCGAGAAGTTAACAGCGCGTTTGGCAACACGCTTTTCACCCGGGAAGTACAGGGAATGGCATAGCCAGTTCTCGTCATCACGATCTTCATAGTCTTCGCGGGCATGGGCACCACGGGATTCTTTACGAACCTCCGCAGCCACCGCAGTCGCCTCGGCCACTTCAAGAAGGTTTTGCAGTTCCAACGCTTCGATACGCGCAGTGTTGAACGCCTGGCTCTTATCCGCGATCTTGACGTTCGCGATCCGCTCACGCAGGTCGACCAGTTGTTCGATGCCTTTCTGCATATATTCGCCGGTACGGAATACCCCGAAATAATTCTGCATGCAGGTTTGCAGCTCTTTACGCAGTGGCGCTACATCTTCGCCGGTGGTGCGCTCGTTGACACCAGCCAGACGCTTGAGCGACTGCTCGATGTCGGTTTCGGAGGCGCCGCGGTAATCAACACCTTCCTTCAACGCTTTTTCCAGATGGATCCCGGCAGCACGACCGAACACCACCAGATCGAGCAGCGAGTTGCCACCCAGACGGTTGGCACCGTGTACCGATACGCAAGCGACTTCGCCTACCGCGAACAGGCCTTCGATGATCTTGTCGTTGCCGTTGGCATCCTGAGTGATGGCCTGGCCATGAATATTGGTCGGCACGCCGCCCATCATGTAATGGCAGGTCGGCACGACCGGAATCGGCGCAACCACTGGATCAACGTGAGCAAAGGTCTTGGACAGCTCACAGATACCCGGCAGACGGCTGTGCAGCACTTCTTCGCCGAGGTGATCGAGCTTGAGCATCACGTGATCGCCATCAGGACCACAACCGTTACCGGCGATGATTTCCTTGACCATGGAGCGCGCAACTACGTCGCGGCCAGCCAGGTCTTTGGCGTTCGGCGCATAGCGCTCCATGAAACGCTCGCCATGCTTGTTGATCAAGTAGCCACCTTCACCACGGCAACCTTCGGTTACCAGAGTGCCGGCACCAGCAATGCCGGTCGGATGGAACTGCCACATTTCGATGTCTTGCACAGGCACGCCTGCACGCAGGGCCATGCCGATGCCATCACCCGTGTTGATCAGGGCGTTGGTGGTCGAGGCATAGATGCGCCCTGCACCGCCAGTAGCCAGCACTGTGGCCTTGGAGCGGATATAAACGGTCTCGCCGGTTTCGATGCAAATTGCGATCACACCAACAATCACGCCATCCTGGTTTTTCACCAAATCGACCGCATACCACTCGTTAAGAAACGAGGTGCCGCCCTTGAGGTTGGCTTGATACAGGGTGTGCAGCAACGCATGACCAGTGCGGTCAGCGGCAGCGCAGGTACGAGCAGCCTGACCACCCTTGCCAAAGTCCTTGGACTGGCCACCGAACGGACGCTGATAGATGCGGCCCTGCTCGGTACGGGAAAACGGCAGACCCATGTGCTCCAGCTCGAACACGGCTTCTGGACCAACGGAGCACATGTATTCGATTGCGTCCTGGTCGCCGATGTAATCAGAACCCTTGACGGTGTCATACATATGCCAGCGCCAGTCGTCATTTGGATCAGCCGAGGCGATGGCGCAGGTAATGCCGCCCTGAGCGGAAACGGTGTGCGACCGAGTTGGGAACACCTTGGTGACTACTGCGGTCTTGTGGCCGCCTTGAGCCAACTGCAATGCAGCACGCATACCCGCGCCGCCGCCACCGATGATGATGGCGTCAAAAGAAAGAGTACGAATAGTCATGAATCAGTTACCCCAAAAAATCTGCACGCCCCAGACGAAGAACGTGAACATGGCAATGCCACACGCCGCCTGGAACAGGAAACGCATACCGGTCGCCCACTTACCCAGCGCCATCGGCGTCAGGTAGTCAGTGGAAATTGTCCACATACCAACCCAAGCATGAGCGCTGAGCGCCACCAGAGTCAGCAGACTGAAGATACGCATCGCGTTATTGGAGAACAGGGCTTGCCATTCGGCGTAGCCCATACCTGGATTAGCGACGATATAACCCAGTAAAAACAACACATAAGCCGCTAGAACAACTGCCGACACACGCTGCGCCATCCAGTCATACAGACCTGAACGCGAGAAGTTCGTGACATTGGTTACCATATCCACACCCCCACCAATACGATCACGATCGCCGAAACGACGAGAACGATTTTCGAGCCCAGCTTGCCGCCTTCCAGCGTCTCACCGATACCCATGTCCATGATCAAGTGGCGTACTCCGGCCACCAAGTGGTAAAGCAGAGCGGACAGCAATCCCCAGATCACGAACTTGGCCAGCGGACTGGTCAGGCATTCTTTCACCTGGGCAAAGCCCTCTTCGGACGCCAGCGACTTGTCGAGGCCATACAGCAAGATGGCGATACCGACAAAGAGGATGACACCGGAGATACGGTGGAGAATGGACGTGTAAGCGGTGACTGGGAGTTTGATAGTCCTAAGGTCGAGGTTTACAGGTCGTTGGCTATTCACGGCTTTTTTATCACACTGAGAGCCCTAACTATCAGGGCAAAGTTGTCGGGAGGTGCACTGGTCAGGTACCCATCACCCAAGGAGTGACAACCACCAGAATGAGGGTTCAAAGCCCTTGGTGGTCGGGCCCAGAGTATAGACAGTTAGGTTACTAATGACAACGCAAAGGCCTATGCCTAATAGCGCATTGCGCGCCCAATACAAATGGCGTAAGTGACCCGTTTCAACCCAAGAAACACCCCGCAAACCCTTCTGCCGCCTAGCTTCGCTCAAATTGACTTTCGAATTTATCTCACTATAGTGATGCCGGCCCTGCGTGGGGGGCCGTCAGATGACTTCAAGCATAACTAGGAGGCCACATATGGCTGACAAAAAAGCGCAGTTGATCATCGAGGGCGCAGCCCCCGTCGAGCTGCCCATTTTAAGCGGCACCGTTGGTCCCGATGTAATAGACGTGCGAGGCTTAACCGCCACGGGCCGTTTCACGTTCGACCCGGGCTTTATGTCCACCGCTTCTTGCGAGTCGAAGATCACCTATATTGATGGTGATCAGGGCATTCTGCTGCACCGCGGATATCCCATCGAGCAACTGGCCGAGCACTCGGACTACCTGGAAACATGCTACCTGCTGCTGAACGGCGAACTGCCGACTGCAGATGAGAAAGCCAAGTTCGTCAGCACCATCAAGAACCACACCATGGTTCATGAGCAACTGAAGACTTTCTTCAACGGCTTCCGCCGTGACGCCCACCCGATGGCCATCATGTGTGGTGTGGTTGGCGCGCTTTCCGCGTTTTATCATGACTCACTGGACATCAAGAACCCGCATCACCGCGAAGTATCGGCCATGCGCCTGATCGCCAAGATGCCAACCATCGCCGCCATGACCTATAAGTACTCCATGGGCCAGCCGATGATGTACCCGCGTAACGACCTGAGCTACGCGGAAAACTTCCTGCATATGATGTTCAACACCCCGTGCGAGATCAAACCGATCAGCCCGGTACTGGCTAAGGCGATGGACAAGATCTTTATCCTCCACGCCGACCACGAGCAGAATGCTTCGACATCCACCGTGCGCCTAGCCGGCTCTTCGGGCGCCAACCCGTTTGCCTGCATTGCCGCCGGTATCGCAGCACTCTGGGGGCCGGCACATGGCGGCGCCAACGAAGCCGTACTGGCTATGCTGGATGAGATCGGCGACGTGTCGAACATCGACGTCTTTATTGCCAAGGCGAAGGACAAGGACGACCCGTTCAAGCTGATGGGCTTCGGTCATCGCGTGTATAAAAACCGTGATCCGCGCGCCACAGTGATGAAGCAGACCTGCGACGAAGTCCTGAAAGAGCTGGGTATCACCAACGATCCGCAGCTGGAACTGGCCATGCGACTGGAAGAAATCGCACTGACCGATCCGTACTTCATTGAGCGTAATCTGTATCCGAACGTCGATTTCTACTCGGGGATCATCCTCAAGGCGATCGGCATTCCGACCAGTATGTTCACCGTGATCTTCGCCTTGGCGCGGACTGTCGGCTGGATCTCTCACTGGAAAGAAATGCTTTCCAACCCGTACAAGATTGGCCGCCCACGCCAGCTGTACACCGGCTACGCGCAACGTGACCTGAAGAAATAAACCTCGGGCCTCACCGATGCATTAAAAAGGCTGCCAGGGGCAGCCTTTTTAATATCCTTAATATCCCGAGCTATTAGCAGACCACATAACTCGCCGCCAAGGTGTCCCGGCTCGCGCAATCTACCCCCAGCCTGCCATGCACGACCACCGCTACTGCCCCGGTTAATCTCTCGAGACCGCCGAACCACTGCGCCTGACAAGCGTATTGCCGTGACCGCACCCTCAATTCCCCAGGCCAGTCTGTTGCTCCAGCCAGCCCAGCAGCCGGATGGCGGCTTCATTGCTAGAACCGCAAACATCCAGCTCTGGCAAAAAAGCCGAGCACACCGCCGGTCGCTCCGACTTACCGAACAGGGCGCAGTAATTATCAACAGACAGCTGAATGCAGCGCTCGCCTGCCGCCTTGCCATGCGGCATACCGGGGATCGGGGAACTGATCGAAGGAGCAATACAACAGGCACCACATCCAGCACGGCATTGCATGACGGCACGACCTCAAAATAAGCGGAACAGCTAGACCAGCAAAAATCTTACCCGGACGACGCCGGCAAGGCACACCGCCCGGCGTCATCCAGCGCGCAGCACTAGAGTCGACTCAAGGCCTTTCCGGCACCTTCAAGCGGGCAATCAAACTGGACGTATCCCAGCGAGCGCCACCCATGGCCTGGACATCCGCATAGAACTGGTCGACCAGCGCCGTGACCGGCAGTTGCGCGCCATTGTGCCGTGCCTCTGCCAGCAGGATCGACAAATCTTTGCGCATCCAGTCGACGGCAAAACCGAATTCAAACTCTCCAGCCAGCATGGCCTGGTGACGATTCTCCAATTGCCAGGATTGCGCCGCGCCCTTGCTGATCACCTCCATGGCACCCTGCGCGTCGAGCCCTGCACACTGAGCAAAATGCAGTGCTTCGGACAGGCCCTGCACCAGGCCAGCGATACAGATCTGATTGACCATCTTGGTCAGCTGCCCACTGCCGGCTGCGCCCATGAGGCGTACCATGCGGGCGTAAGCCTGAATCACTGGCTCGGCACGCGCATACACATCCGCCTCACCACCTACCATCACCGTCAGCACACCATTTTGCGCTCCGGCCTGGCCGCCCGACACTGGCGCATCGAGGAAGCCTAGCTGCAGCTCGTCAGCCTTGGCCGCTAACTCACGGGCAACATCGGCCGAGGCGGTAGTGTGATCAACCAGAACAGCGCCAGGCGCCATGCCGGCAAACGCGCCGTCATGGCCTAAGACCACGCTGCGCAAGTCATGATCATTACCTACGCAGACCATCACCAGCTCGGCACCCTGGACCGCCTCACACGGGGTAGAAGCACTGCTGCCGGCAAACTCGGCCAGCCACTGCACAGCCTTGGCTGGCGTACGGTTATAGACACACACTTGATGACCGCTGCGAGCCAGGTGCCCCGCCATCGGATAACCCATTACGCCCAACCCGATAAAGGCTACCTTCGCCATAAACACCTCCGATTTCAGTGACTCTCAGCCTAACATGCAGCCTGGCCAGCCCGAAAACTTGACGTAACGACTCTAGAGACAACGGAGGACATATGAAGCATTGGCTGGTAATCGACCTGGAGGCCACCACCGAAGAAGGGGGCTGGCCACTGGAAGACATGGAAATCATCGAGATCGGCGCCAGCCTGGTCAGCACCAAAGGTCATGAGGTGGATCACTTTCAACGCTTTGTGCGCCCAGCACGGCGCCCCCACCTCACCCGCTTCTGTCGCGAACTGACCCATATCAGCCAGGCGGATGTGGATAACGCATCACCACTGACCAGCATCTGGCCGCAGTTTGAGCGCTGGCTCATAGGCCATCAGCCACACCTGGCCGGATGGGCCAGTTGGGGCGAGTACGATCGCCGCCAATTCGAGCAGGACTGGCAAAAACATCAGCTGGTCAGCTGCCTGAGCCTGATCCCCCACCTCAACCTCAAGCGCCGCTTTGCCGAAGCCCGCCAACTAGCCCGCCCGGTTGGCCTCACGAGCGCCCTGCAACTGGCCGGCCTGCAGTTCAGCGGCAAACAACACCGGGCACTGACCGACGCGCGCAACACCGCACGGTTACTGCCTCTATTATTGCCACTATGAAGGCCTTGCAAAGCAGATGACGCACTGTCGAGGCTTGGGCATACTTGCCTGCCTTTTTCGGAGGCAGTGAAAATATCGAGCACCGTCGCGAAGCCGCCACCAGGTGTTCGCGACAAGGCGCGAGCTCAGCTGCGGGCGCTCGGGAGTGGTCGTAGCAGGCACGTATTTTTCACACGCTTTCAACTTATCGCGAGGAATTGCACATGTTCAAGGTCAATGAATACTTCGACGGCACCGTCAAATCCATCGCCTTTGGCATGGCGGAAGGCCCTGCCACTATTGGCGTGATGGCCGCTGGTGAATACGAGTTCGGCACTGACAAACTGGAGATCATGCATGTGGTTGCCGGCGCCCTGACCGTCAAACTGGCAGGCAGCGACAACTGGGAAACCTTTATTAGCGGCAGCAAGTTCACCGTCCCGGCCAACAGCAAGTTCCAGCTCAAGGTTGCAGTTGATACCGCCTACCTGTGTGAATACCGCTAAGGTAATGTGTGCCTGAAAAACCGGCCTGGTGGCCGGTTTTTTTGTTTATGCCCTCAACACAGTGGAACAACCGAATGCCACGCTCATCGCACTTCGCCCTGGTGATCCTGCCAATTATGCTGTTGCTGATCGCCATGACCTCGATCCAGAGCGGTGCCTCCCTGGCCAAAGGCCTGTTCCCACTGATTGGCGCCACAGGTACCACCGCACTGCGCCTGGGTCTGGGTGCGCTGATCCTGTGCATATTGATGCGCCCCTGGCAGGCACGCCTAAACCTGCGCTCCTGTCGCTCGTTGCTGGCCTATGGGTTGGCTCTGGGCAGCATGAACCTGCTGTTCTATCTATCGTTGCAGACCATCCCGCTGGGCATCGCCGTAGCCCTGGAATTTACCGGGCCACTGGGCCTGGCCCTGCTGTCTTCACGGCGCCTGCTGGATTTCGCCTGGATTGCTCTGGCGGTCTTTGGCCTCTGGTTATTACTGCCCAGCGCGCAAGCCGACGTGCAACTCGACCCGACGGGCATGGCCCTGGCATTGGCTGCCGGCCTGTGCTGGGCGCTGTACATTATCTTCGGCCAAAAAGCCGGGGCCGAGCACGGCCGGCAAACCGTTGCCCTGGGCACTATAGTCGCCGCCTTTTTGGTATTCCCGATTGGTGTATGGCACGCAGGCAGCAGCATGTTCTCGCTCGACCTGCTGCCCATCGCGCTGTGTGTGGCGGTGCTGTCATCCGCACTGCCCTACAGTTTGGAGATGATTGCCCTGACGCGCTTGCCTGCACGCACGTTCAGTATCTTGATGAGCATGGAGCCCGCCATTGCCGCCCTCTCCGGCCTGCTGTTTCTCAGCGAGCGGCTGAGCCTGAGCCAGTGGCTGGCAATAAGCGCGATTATCCTGGCTTCGGCCGGCGCGGCCGCGACCATCAGACCCAAGGGTAAAGTGCTTTAACGTGAGAAACCGAGCCACCATTCGCATGCCCGCAAGATGCCTTTGGCCGCGATCAAGGTGCTGCCAGCTCAGCTAAAGCCCAGCCCAGACTGCCAGGCCCGCTGTGTTAGGCAACGACCTCGGCCTCGTGGCTGAATTGCAACTCAGCCAGCCGCGCATACAGCGGACTACTGCTGACCAGTTCGGCATGTTTGCCAATCGCAACCAACTTGCCCTGCTCGATCACCGCGATGCGGTCGGCGCTTTTCACGGTGGCCAGGCGATGGGCGATGACCAGGGTAGTGCGCCCCTGCATCAAACGCGGCAATGCCTGCTGGATCAGGTATTCGCTTTCCGCATCCAGCGCGCTGGTGGCTTCATCGAGCAGCAGGATAGGCGCATCCACCAGCAGCGCCCGGGCAATCGCCAGACGCTGGCGCTGACCGCCAGACAACCCCAGACCGGCATCGCCCAGATGAGTCTGGTAGCCCTCGGGCATGCGCATGATGAACTCATGGGCGTGAGCGGCCCTGGCTGCAGCTTCGACCTCGGCATGGCTCGCGCCGGTTTTACCGTAGCGAATATTGTCTTCCACCGAGCCGAAGAACAGCGCCGGATGCTGCGACACCAAAGCAAAGCAGCGACGCAACTCATGGGGGTCAAGGCGCTCAATGGGTTGGCCATCGATTAGAATGCTCCCGGCCTGCGGATCGAAAAAACGCAGCAACAGATCGAACAGGGTGGACTTCCCCGCCCCTGACGGCCCCACCAGGGCCAGGGTTTCACCCGCTGCAACCTTGAGATCGATGCCATCGACGGCAAAACTGCCGGGGCGTGACGGATAGGCGAAGCGCAGCCCCTGCAGCTCGATACGGCCCAGCACCGGCTGGGTCAGCGCCACGCCATCGGCAAGCGGTGGGGTAATTTCATTGCGCGCCTGCAACAGTTCGGCAATCCGCTCGGCCGCACCAGCGGCGCGCTGCAACTCGCCGATCACCTCACTAAGAGTGCCGAACGAGCCACCGACGATCAGGCTGTAGAAGACGAAAGCTGCCAGTTCGCCGCCGGAGATGCGTCCGGCTATCACGTCCATGCCGCCAACCCAAAGCATCACCCCTACCGCCCCGAGGACCAGCACGATGACCACCGTAATCAGCCAGGCGCGCTGAGCTATGCGCTTGCGTGCGATGTCGAAAGCCGCCTCGGCGGACAAGCCGAAACGCCGCTTGTCCTCGCTCTGGTGGTTATAGGCCTGCACCGTCTTGATTTGCCCGAGCACCTCGCCGACATAGCTGCCAACATCGGCCACCCGATCCTGGCTCAGGCGCGACAGCGCGCGCACCCGCCGGCCGAAAATCAGGATCGGCGCGACCACCAGCGGCAATGCCAGCAACACGATGCCGCTGAGTTTGGGATTGGTCACCACCAGCAGCACACTGCCGCCGATCAGCATGATCACGTTGCGCAGCGCCATCGACAGCGAGGAGCCGATCACCGACTGCAACAGCGTGGTATCGGCGGTCAGACGCGACTGGATCTCCGAGCTGCGGTTGCTTTCATAGAAGCCCGGATGCAGATCGATCAGATGATTGAACACCCGCTTGCGAATATCGGCGACGAAGCGCTCGCCGATCCACGACACCAGGTAGAAACGGGTAAAGGTGCCGATGGCCAGGGCCAGCACCAGCACGAAAAACAACCCAATCGACTGCTGCAGCGCCTGCGGTGACTGGGTGGCCAGCCCCTGATCGACCAGCAATTTGATGCCCTGCCCCATGGACAGCGTGATTGCCGCGGTAAATATCAGCGCCAGCAAGGCCCCGGCTACACGCCAGCGATAGGGCGCAACGAAACGCCAGGCCATACGCAGGGCATTGCGTTGGCGGGAAGACAGGATCGAAAGCATGGGTTACTCGCTGCTCGGCGTAAGCCTTGAGGGTGGTATGAGATGGCGCATCTGCCGCGATCAAAGAGTACACGCATCATTAGATAGGGGCTAAGGTGGGGCAGATCAAGCAGTCCGCGCGGTGCCCCGTTCAATCATGCAAAAACCGTCAGGCATACTTGATACGTGCACGGCCTCTGAGCAAGTCGCCAGTAGGGTCATGGTGCCCCGCCCCATAACCAATCTACCCGGCCATCACTTGCCCACAGGATAAAGCAGTTCTTCCTTATAACCTGCCCACACCCGCAGTACATCAGGGAAGGCATCGTCCAACTGCACGTCACCGCTGTCGACCAACAAGGGTCGGCCTTGCAGGGTGGCAAGCTTGCGCTTGGTCGCCACCACCCGCAGATGCTCCAAGCCCACGGCGCGCAGCACGCGCGGACTGATCTGCTGATTACCCCGGCCGATGATATGGCCCTGGCCACCGATGGCGGTGACCAGGAGCCGCGCCGCATGCCCGGCCACTAATTCGAATAACTGCACCTCGCTGACATCGAGGGCGATCACCTGACCGTTCTCGATCACATCCACGCCAAGCAAGCTGGTTTCCAGCCCAAGGTTCTGCGCCAGGCCGTGCAGGGTCGAACCTGGGCCGAAGATATACCGAACATCCGTTTCCCAGCTCTCCTCCAGCCAGTCGGCCAGGTCGCTGAGCACCAGCTCTTCGGACTCCACCCCGCCCTGCTTGACCTGCTGCATGTAACCGCCCTCTTGCGGCACGGTCAGCTCGCCGTACCAGCGTGCAGTGACCCTGCCTTCACGCAAGGCGCTTTCATCGATATCGCGCACCTCGCCACTGGCCAGTCGTACCAGCCCACCCTCGATCAGTCGCGCGGTCAGTTCGCCAGCGGCGCGCGGGCTGACGGCGTAGACCCCGGACTGGATCTTAACTCCGGCCGGAATACCCAGCACCGGCTGCCCCTCTCGCACAACGCTGCAGATATCTCGCGCGGTGCCGTCGCCGCCAGCGAAAAGAATCAGCGCAACGCCGGCACCCTGTAACTGCTCAACGGCCATGCGGGTATCCGCAGCACAGCTCAGCCGATCGTCAAGCTCGCCGAGCACCCGGAAACTGAAGCCCATTTCGGCCAGCAGATCGGCGCCCATCGACCCGGGAAAGGTCAGAAACTCAAGGCGCGCCTGCACCGGCCGCAGACATTCCAACGCCGTGCGTGTCCGCTCTGCCGCCAGTGGTTGACTGCCCAAGGCCAAGGCCTGCTCGGCCACGCCATCACTGCCCTTGAGCCCTGCCGGACCGCCAAGACCTGCAAGGGGATTGATGATCAAGCCCAGATGGAACCGCGACATAAATACCTCGTTGAACCTCGAATTGCTCCAAGGAGCATTTCAACCCACAGATTTTTTTGGCTCAGTGACAAGCGAGTCACGTATGAACTGTATGTTGACGGCGTACCGTCGCTCGAACTGTCAGCGCTCGTTCATGCGACTCTATTAAACTGCCCCCTGATGAGGAAAACGCTCACCGGGGCATGATCCAGCTCGCCTGCCTGGAGCTGGAAAAACACGTGAGCGCGTCGGCTAGCGACCACGGTTGAGCGGACCATGCTGCCCAGCCTCTGACCACGCGTGCTTTAGCTTCATCAGCGCAATGTCGCACCCAGCGCCTTGATCATCAGTGCCAGCTGCGGCGCATCGCCTTGCAGCCTCACGCTCAGTCCATCAATCTCGCGGCGCATCGGGTAATGCTTGCGCAGCGCATCGAAGGTCGCACGCTGGTTCGCCGCGTCGCCCTGCAGGCTGCGGCGAAAATCCGCATCGTCGCGCCGCGGGTCATAGACCGCGCGACACACAGTCGCCAGCGCCCAATCCGGATTGGCAGCGGCACCCAGGCTCAACTCAGCAAGCCAGGGCAGCGGCATCAACTGATCCAGACTAACCGTCGGCGTACAGCCGAGATGCGCGCAAACGGCCGAATAGATCTGCGCCGTACCACGTAGCTTGCCATCCAGGCTGTAGCCGGCGATATGCGGTGTGGCGATGCGGCACAGGCCTGCCAGCTCGACATCCACCTGCGGCTCGCCTTCCCAGACATCCAGCACCACCTGCAGGTCGCCGCGCTGCTTGAGCAGCTCGCGCAGCGCCAGGTTATCCACCACCGCGCCGCGGCTGGCATTGATCAGCCAAGTACCCCGCTTGAGTTGAGCCAGGCGCCGTGCATCGAGCAGGTGATGGGTTGGCTGCGCGCCGCCGCTTTCAAGGGGTGTGTGCAGGCTGAGCACATCGCACTCAGCGATCACCTGCTCCAGACTGACGAACTCGCCGCCCTCGGCGAGCTGCCGCGGTGGATCACACACCAGCACCCGCCAACCCAAGCCACGCAGAACCTCGACCAGACGCCCACCGACCTCACCGGCGCCAACCACCCCAAAGGTGCGGGTGGCCAGCTCGACGCCCTGCTGCTCAGCCAACAGCAGCAGACTGCCCAGCACATAATCGACCACACCCCGCGCATTGCAGCCGGGCGCGCTTGCCCACTGAATACCAGCCCGGGCGAAATAATCGAGGTCCAGGTGGTCAGTGCCGATGGTGCAGGTACCGACAAAACGCACCGCACTGCCTTCAAGCAGTGCACTGTCAACACGGGTCACCGAACGCACCAGCAGCAGCTCGGCATCGGCCACAGCCGCCGCATCGATACCGCGACCAGGTAAGCGACGAATCTCGCCGAATCCGGCGAAGAACTCATCGAGTAGGGGAATGTTCTCGTCAGCGACTATTTGCATGATCGGCTCCAGACATCGGGTCGCCATTCTAAGACAGCTTGCCACTGTCGTCGCCCTCACCCTGCACTCCTGCAAAACGAGTTCCTGACCGAGGCGTCAACGCGTAGACTAGCCTGTTTTCTCAGAGAGCCATCGGATGACCTCTATGCCCGCCGTATCGCGTCTACAGCGCGTACGCACCGAGTTGCGCACCCTGATGGCCCTGGCCACGCCGATCATCATCGCCCAACTTGCACATACCGCCATGGGCTTTGTCGATACGCTGATGGCCGGGCGTGTCAGCTCCCATGACCTGGCGGCGGTGGCACTCGGCAACTCGATCTGGGTGCCGGTATTTCTGCTGATGACCGGCATCCTGCTGGCCACCACACCCAAGGTTGCGCAGCGCTTTGGGGCCGGAAAATCGGCGGAGATTGGCCCGGTGGTGCGCCAGGCAATGTGGTTGGCACTGGCAGTCGGCGGTGGTGCCGCAGTTTTGCTGTGGAATGCCGAAATCGTCCTGCAGCTGATGAATATCGAACCCAGCCTGATCGAGCCCTCGATGGGTTACCTGCGCGCGGTGGCCTGTGGCTTCCCGGCGGTAGCGCTATACCATGTGTTGCGTTGTTTCAGCGATGGCCTCGGCCATACTCGGCCGAGCATGGTGCTGGGTTTATGCGGGCTGCTGCTGAATATTCCCGCCAACTATATATTCATCTACGGCAAGTTCGGCCTGCCGGCCATGGGTGGAGTCGGCTGTGGCTGGGCCACGGCACTGGTGATGAGCTTCATGCTGCTTGGCATGTTCTGGTGGGTGAAGTGGGCACCCTTCTACAAACCAAGTCAGTTGTTCAGCCGCTTCGATTGGCCCCAGTGGCCTGTGATCAAACGCCTACTGGCTATTGGCTTGCCGATCGGTATCTCGGTATTTGCCGAGTCGAGCATCTTCGCAGTGATTGCCTTGCTAATCGGCGGCCTGGGCGCCAGCGTAGTGGCCGGCCATCAGATCGCACTGAACTTCAGCTCACTGGTGTTCATGATCCCCTACTCTCTGGGCATGGCCGCCACGGTGCGCGTCGGCCAAATGCTCGGGCGCGGCCAACCGCGTGAGGCTCGTTTTGCCGCCGGCGTGAGCATGGCGACGGCGCTGGCCTATGCCTGCTTATCGGCCAGCTTGATGCTGCTATTGCGTGAGCAGATCGCACTGATCTATACCGCCGACCCGACGGTAATCGCCCTGGCCTCCGGGTTGATCGTGTATGCCGCATTGTTCCAGTTCTCCGATGCGATCCAGGTCACCGCTGCCGGCGCCCTGCGCGGCTACCAGGACACCCGTATCACCATGCTGCTGACCCTGTTCGCCTACTGGGGCATTGGCTTACCCGTTGGGTACGCCCTCGGACTGTCCAGCCTGCTCGGCGAGCCGAGTGGCCCGAGCGGTCTCTGGCAGGGCTTGATCGTCGGCCTGACCTGCGCCGCCATCATGCTGGCAATTCGTCTCGCAGGCAGCGCGCGCAAGCGCATTCGAGCAGTTAAGATGACGCAATGAAAGCCAAAACACTTACCCTGCTCACTCTCCTCAGCCTAACGGCTTGTCAACCAGCCGATGACGGCGTGGCCCTGCAGGCAGACTACCTGCAACGCCTGAACAATGCCGTCGAGGGCGATGAAGTTGCGCTGTTCGATAAGGCCCAGTTGACCCGCTATCGCTTGCCGCCGCGCCGGGAGCGGGTCGTGGACATCCCCGAAGTACGCATCGGCTTGCTCGATCTAGTGCTCGATGTTCGCCTCTGCCCCACCCTGCAGCAGCAGATCAGTCAGCGCAACAGCAGCCTGGGTAAACAGCTGGTTCCCAGTAGCCGCCTGGGGTATGAAGGTGATCTGTTGCGTGCCATCGATGCCTGCATAGCGCATCTGTCCGCCGGACAAGACCCCGACCTGCACGCCTCACTCAGTCGACTGGCCCAGGAGAAGCGCGCTCAGTTGCCCAGTGTTTTCTGGAATGCCCTCAACGCCAGCCAGGAAGTCGAGCGCTACTTGCGCTTTGCCGATCTGGCGCTGCCTACAGCCCCAAGCGAAGACGATGCAGCCCTCGACGCCCTTGCACAATTAGCCGCCATGGCCAATGCCCTGCCGCAAACCCTGCCACCGACAACCGATGAGCTTGACCCGTTGTTCTTCGCCCTGCATGCCAGCCTCCAGGGCGGCCAGCTGATCAGCAGCCTGGCTAGCCTGACGCATACACTCAATGAAGGCAGTCGCCTGCTTGAAGAGCGCCAGCAGCGAAGGCCCATTTGTCCGCTGGGGCAAGCAACGCCACGCGGGCGCATTATGCAGAACATCTTCGTCAAGTATTATGCCGGAGGCTTGCAACCCTACCTGGCCCAGGTACACCAGCGCGGTCAGATCTGGAGCAACAGCCTGCGCCAACTCAGCGCGGCTGCCGAGGTACCGGCAGCCACGCGCAACTACCTGCTGAACCTCGCGGGTCCCGAGCAATCCTTGTGGGTTGATTTTCAAGCGGCCACTACGCGGCATGTAGGCGCCTGGCAAGACAGCCTGAAAAGCTGTGGCCTGGCTCCGGGTCAGTCCGGGTGGGATGGCCAGGCAGCCAGCGCCGACCAATAGGACTCGGACAGGAATGCGCGACCTCGTAGCAGGTGCGCCAGGTAGTCGGCGCTGGGCAACAAGCCATCCTGACGAAACGCCGGATTAGCGACATACACCCAGGCCGGCTGCACGCCATGCGCAGTGACAATTGGCAGGCGCTCACGGCTGTAATAGATTGGCGTTCCCTCAAACGGGTCGAGCTTAGCGATCTCGTCCAATTCTGCCAGGCGATAGAGCACGCCCTCCACCACAGCATCGCGCTGGTAGCGAATATTGGCGTAGGCGCGGCCCGGAGCACGATCCACTGCACGTTTATTGAAGCACAAGGCATACCCGGACAAACGCCCAGGCAATGCCTCGCTCACCTGCAAGCCGCGTTCCTGCATGCGTGCAGGGTTCATGTTCGAGCCGTAAGCGAAGTACCAGCCCATAAGTCAGTCGAGCTTCTTGCGGATCAAGTACAGATAGGTCCCATCTTCTTCGCCCTGCTCAAGCAGCTCATGACCGAGAAACACGCAGAACTTGGGAATGTCGCGCCGGGTCGAAGGGTCGGTGGCGATCACCTTCAGCAAGCCGCCAGCCGGCAGGTCACGCACCTTGTTGTGCAACATCATCACCGGCTCGGGGCAGTTCAGGCCGCTAGCGTCGAGGGTGTCATCGAGAATGGCGTCGGATTGCAGTGGCATCGGCGGGCTCCAGAAACAGGCGGCTATTGTCGCGCAAAGCAGCCCCTCAAGCCACCCGCCGCGCTTATGGCCCGAGCGAGCCCGAACTGTCGCGGGTAGTAGGCGCCACTGCTTGCGCCGAGCTAGCCTTTAGTGAACCGAGGGACTACAGCGCAGGCTGCAAGCATGTCCGCACCCAGCAAACCGCGGAATTGGTGCCTGATGCGCATGGACGATAACGGCAACCAATTCGTGGTGCGCGCCGACCTGACCCGTAACGCTGCCGAAGCCCTGGCCCGGCAATTCGAGGCGCGCGGGCACAAGCAAAGCTATTGGGTCAGGCCACAGCAGCCCGGTGGACCTTGAGACCATGGGCAAGGTCTGCGGGATCAGGGCGCGTAGCTAACGCTTTGCCTATCCACCAAGCAGTGGTGGATAAAAAAGGCGTCATCCACCCTACACCGCCCTGGTGAGCCGGATGAAATCAGGGATCAGCGCTGATACCGCTTGTGGATTTCAACTAGGCTATAGGGGCGGGCCATACCCGCAAAACCGGGCGCGGGATAATCATCGCGGGCATGCGACTGAGCTTCTTCCCGCACCTACAACCGCCGCAAATGGCAGGTGACTTCCTCGCGGTCGTGATAGAGCTGTTTGCAGGCAATCGACACCTTGATTTTGCGCTCAGCAAAGCCATCTTCCATACGCTGCAGCAGGCGACGCACTTCGGCGTAGCGCTGCTTCATCGGCAGCTTAAGATTGACCACTGCCTCGCGGCAAAGGCCTTCGCCGATCCAGGTTTCCAGCAAGGCGGCGCTGCGCGCGGGTTTTTCAACAATATCGCAAACCATCCAGTCAACCGGCTGGCGCGGCTTGTAGGTGAAACCATCGACCATCAGGTGCTGCACCAATCCGGTGTCCATCAGGCTTTCGGCCATAGGCCCGTTATCGATGGCGGTCACTAACATACCGCGCTTAACCAGCTGATAAGTCCAACCGCCTGGCGCAGCGCCAAGGTCGACGGCGGTCATCTCACCCGATAGCCGTTCGTCCCACTGTTCCCGCGGGATAAAGGTATGCCAGGCCTCTTCCAGCTTAAGGGTCGAGCGGCTTGGTGCCTCGCGTGGGAACTTCAAGCGTGGAATGCCCATCGGCCAGATTGCCGAGTTATTTGTTTCAGCCAGCCCGACGAACACCTCACGACCGCTCTTGAACGTCAGTAGCAAGCGCGGCTTCTGCACATCTTCTACCAGCTTTCCAGCCTTGGTCAGGGCATTGCGCAGTGGCGCCTCGAACTTTTTGCAGAAATTCGACAGCTCTTTGCCATCGTTGGTGTCCAGCACTTCCAGCCACAGGCTGCCAAAGGTCGGCAGGTCCGCCAGATGGGATAGCAGCACACTGATGCGGTCCAGCTCCGGCAAATTGATAAACACGCCACGCGCCCACTGACGCGGGAAAATCAGCTGACTGAAACGCACACCCCGCATCAAGCGCTCAGCCCCTTGCGGCTCAGTGCAGATAAATTCGGCGCAAGCCGTACTCGGCTTAGCCTTGGCGTAGCCGGACACATCCAGGCGCGCTGCATGTTCGGCGATCTCCGCACACACCTCGTTCTCAAAACCGGGACGGCAGTGCAGTAACAAACTATTCATCGGTGATCTCCTCAAGGCGCGCATCATAGCGGAGTCTGGCCCTTAATCCCTGACGACCTGTTCAGTTAGTCGACCTGATAGCTCCAGCTGTGTTCGCTGGGACACCCCTACAGCCCACAACAGCACCCCGCAGCATAAAAGATCTTCGACAATGTCCAGACCATCACAGCAAATGCGACTACCTCAATCGTGGGAACGCGCCAAGTCGCAACATGGATTCACCACCTAGCGGAACGATGTGGCGAGGCTCGCCACACAGAGCTAGCTTGAAGACTCTGCAGCAAACAATCGGCTTGCACTGGTGCAAGCCACAGGAGACGCGCAATGCCTTCCTTAGATAGCCTGAACAGCCGCCGCAGCCTCGACGTGGACGGCCAGACCTACCACTACTTCAGCCTGCCGGAGGCGGCCAAGGTCCTCGGCAACCTCGACAGGCTGCCCATGTCGCTGAAAGTGCTGCTGGAAAACCTGCTGCGCTGGGAGGACGGTAAGACCGTCAGCGGCGCAGATCTGCAGGCCATGGCCGACTGGCTGCAGAACCGCAGTTCCGAACGCGAGATCCAGTACCGCCCAGCGCGAGTATTGATGCAGGATTTCACCGGCGTGCCGGCGGTAGTCGACCTCGCCGCCATGCGCGATGCCATGGCTAAAGCCGGCGGCGACCCGCAGAAGATCAACCCGTTGTCGCCGGTCGACCTGGTGATCGATCATTCGGTGATGGTCGACAAATTCGCCAGTGCCGCAGCCTTCGGCGAGAACGTCGCCATCGAAATGCAGCGCAACGGCGAACGTTACGCCTTTCTGCGCTGGGGTCAACATGCCTTCGACAACTTCAGTGTGGTGCCGCCGGGCACCGGCATCTGCCACCAAGTCAATCTGGAATACCTCGGCCGCACCGTGTGGACCAAGGAGGAAGACGGCCAGACCCTGGCCTTCCCTGACACCCTGGTCGGCACCGACTCGCACACCACCATGATCAACGGCCTTGGCATTCTAGGCTGGGGCGTCGGCGGCATCGAGGCGGAAGCGGCGATGCTCGGTCAACCGGTGTCGATGCTGATCCCCGAGGTGATCGGCTTCAAGCTCAGCGGCAAACTCAAGGAAGGCATCACCGCCACCGACCTGGTACTTACCGTCACCCAGATGCTGCGTAGCAAGGGCGTGGTCGGAAAATTCGTCGAGTTCTACGGCGACGGCCTGACCGACTTGCCCTTGGCCGATCGCGCCACGATAGCCAACATGGCCCCGGAGTACGGCGCCACCTGCGGCTTCTTCCCGGTCGACGCGATCACCCTCGGTTATCTAAGGCTGTCTGGCCGCCCAGAGCAGGCCGTCAAGCTGGTCGAGGCCTACTGCAAGGCCCAAGGTCTGTGGCGCGAGCAAGGTCAGGAACCTCTATTTAGCGATAGCCTGGAACTGGATATGAGCAGGGTCGAAGCCTGTCTGGCCGGACCGAAACGCCCACAGGATCGGGTTACTCTGCCCCAGGTCAAACAGGCCTTCGACGACTTTGTCGGGCTGCAACTCAAACCCAGCGCCAAGGAAGAAGGCCGCTTGCTCAACGAAGGCGGTGGCGGCACTGCAATCGGCAGTAGCGAACAGAGCGGCGAGGTCGACTATGAGTACCAAGGCCAGACCTACCGCCTGAAAAACGGTGCGGTGGTGATCGCCGCCATTACTTCCTGCACCAATACCTCCAACCCCAGCGTGATGATGGCCGCTGGTCTGCTGGCGAAAAAGGCCATCGAAAAAGGCCTACAGCGCAAACCCTGGGTAAAGAGCTCGCTAGCACCCGGCTCGAAGGTGGTGACCGAGTACTTCAAGGCCGCCGGCCTGACCCGCTACCTGGATGAACTGGGCTTCGACCTGGTCGGCTACGGCTGCACCACTTGCATCGGCAACTCGGGGCCGCTACTAGAACCGATCGAACAGGCCATCCAGCAGCACGACCTCACGGTGGCCTCGGTGCTGTCCGGTAACCGCAACTTCGAGGGGCGCGTGCATCCGCTGGTTAAAACCAACTGGTTGGCCTCGCCACCGCTGGTGGTGGCCTACGCCTTGGCCGGTAGCGTGCGAGTGGATATCAGCAAAGATGCGCTAGGCCAGGGCAAGGACGGCGAGCAGGTCTATCTCAAGGATATCTGGCCGAGCCAGGAGGAAATCGCCGCCGCGATCATGCAAGTGGACACCGCGATGTTCCACAAGGAATACGCCGAGGTGTTCGCCGGTGACGCACAGTGGCAGGCCATCGAAGTTCCGCAAGCAGCTACCTACGACTGGCAGCCAGACTCCACCTACATCCGGCATCCACCGTTCTTCGATGGCATCACCGATGCACCACCGTCTATTGGCGACATCCATCAGGCGCGCATCCTCGCCCTGCTGGGCGACTCGGTGACCACCGACCACATCTCCCCGGCCGGCAATATCAAGGCCGACAGCCCGGCCGGGCGCTACCTACGCGAACAGGGCGTCGAACCGGTCGACTTCAACTCATACGGCTCACGGCGCGGCAACCATGAAGTGATGATGCGCGGCACCTTCGCCAATATCCGCATACGCAACGAGATGCTCGGCGGCGAGGAAGGCGGCAACACCCTGCACGTGCCGAGCGGCGAGAAGCTGGCAATCTATGAGGCGGCTATGCGCTACCAGGAAGCCGGCACGCCGTTGGTGGTGATCGCTGGCAAGGAATACGGCACCGGATCAAGTCGCGACTGGGCGGCCAAGGGCACTAACCTGCTCGGAGTCAAGGCGGTGATCGCCGAAAGCTTCGAGCGCATCCATCGCTCCAACCTGGTCGGCATGGGCGTGCTGCCCTTGCAGTTCATGCCCGACCAGAATCGCCAGACCCTGCACCTAACCGGCAAGGAGGTCGTCGGCATCTATGGCCTGGATGGGGTCGAACTGCATCCACTGATGACGCTTATGATCGAAATAAGCCACGAGAACGGCACGCGAGAAAGCGCCGAAGTGCTGTGTCGCATCGACACCCTCAACGAGGTGGAATACTTCAAAGCTGGTGGTATTTTGCACTATGTATTACGCCAGCTGATTGCAAGTTAGCAGCAATAACCAGGCCGTCTACTCACTTCGGCCAGTGGCACTTGGACCACGCAGAGGCAAACGCAGGGTACCTCCTACTGATTATGCCTCTGCTTGGCGGACTACAAGAACCAAACCATATGGCGGCTCCCACACCATCTGCGACCTGCAACACTGGCGTTTTGTCGGCTGCAGAAATGTGAAGCCGTTCAATATCCGGTTACACTGCACGAAAAATTTGAGCTCAACTTCAGCCCTGCCCGGCCGATGATGAGGCATAACAGTCAGGGACAATATTCCTCATGCGCAATAATCAACCTATCACTCAACGCGAACGAACTTTTCCGGCCCAGCAACGCTTGATATCCACGACCAATATCAAAGGCCAGATCACCTACTGCAACGAGGCGTTCGTCGAAATCAGCGGCTTTAGCCATGATGAGTTGGTGGGCGCACCACATAACCTGGTACGTCACCCAGATGTACCAGCAGCCGTGTTTGCCCATATGTGGAGCACACTCAAGCTGGGTCGCCCATGGATGGGTATCGTCAAGAACCGCAGCAAGAATGGCGATCACTACTGGGTAAATGCTTACGTCACACCGGTACTGGAAAAAAATCAGCTGGTTGGTTACGAGTCGGTGCGAATCAAGCCAACCACAGAGCAAGTGCGCCGAGCCGAAGCCCTATACAAGCGCATAAATAGCGGAAAATCGGCGGTACCCGGCAGTGACCAATGGCTGCCGACCCTACAGAACTGGCTGCCTTTTATACTGGTCAGCCAAATCGGCTTCCTGATCGGCACCTGGCTCGACACCAGTTGGGGATTTGCAGTTGCCGCCCTACTCTCGATCCCTCTCGGCCTGGCTGGTCTCAACTGGCAACAGCGGGGCATCAAGCGCCTGCTGCAACTGGCTGACCAAACCACCTCCGACCCACTGATTGCGCAGATGTACACCGACAGCCGCGGCGTCCAGGGTCGTCTGGAAATGTCCATCCTAGGTCAGGAAGCACGTTTGAAAACCTGCCTGACACGCCTGCAGGACAGCGCTGAAAATCTGGCTAAACAGGCGAAACAGGCCGATACGCTGGCCCACAGCAGTTCCGCCGGCCTGGATCGCCAGCGCCATGAAACCGAACAGGTCGCCACTGCAGTCAACGAAATGGCTGCCACAACTCTAGAAGTCGCCAGCAACGTCGCCCGAACTGCCATCGCCACCCAAGAAGCCAATCGCCTTACCAGCGAAGGACGCGCCATCACTGCAGAAACACGCGCCGCCATTCAGCGCCTTTCGCAATCGGTCGGTGACACTGGTGAAACTGTCACCCGCCTCGCCCAGGATAGTAATGAGATAGGCGGCGTGGTTGATGTGATCAAAGGCATCGCCGACCAAACCAACCTTCTCGCCCTCAACGCCGCCATCGAAGCTGCCCGTGCAGGTGAAATGGGCCGTGGTTTTGCTGTTGTCGCAGACGAAGTTCGATCGCTGGCGCAACGCACCACCGAATCCACCGGGCAGATTCACCAACTAATTGCCAAACTGCAGCGAACCGCTGAAGAAGCCGTGATGACCATGGAAATAGGTCGCAAGCAAGCGGATGAGGGCGTAGAGCGCGTACAACAGGCAGACCAAGCTCTCTCCGGGATCAGCGATGCGGTATCCAACATCGCAGACATGGCGGACCAAATCGCCGCTGCAGCAGAAGAACAAAGCTCAGTCGCCGACGAAATCAACCGCAACATCACCAACATCGCCCAGCTGTCCGACCAAACCGCTAGCGAAGCGCAAAGCTCTGCCATACTCAGCGAAGCACTCACTACTACCGCGCAGGAGCAATACTCACTGGTCGAGCGCTTCAACCGCTAAACATCGAATAGAGGCGGTTTAATAACCGCCCCGCCCCCTGTAGTGGCCGAATAATTTCGAACACAGGATATGTCTTTAGCCTGTCTTCGCTCATCAACAGTCAACAGTTGGTAGCTATGCTCAGGCGCTGGTTGTTGTAGGAGTTATCGCTA
Source organism: Pseudomonas sp. (assembly GCA_030656145.1). GTDB lineage: Bacteria > Pseudomonadota > Gammaproteobacteria > Pseudomonadales > Pseudomonadaceae > Aquipseudomonas. The sequence goes on along the minus strand of JAUSOF010000021.1, from coordinate 464 downwards.
CTGGATGGCACCCGTCAACAATTCGACGTTATTCACGCAGTCAAACTGTTAGACATGTGCAACTTTCAGGGGCTCAAAAGTAAGCCCCACGCCCCTTATACCAACGCCTCACCTTCCGGCTCCCCAGCTGTGTCAGCGGGCACCACAGGATTAGCCACGCGTGTATATTGGCCCCAGGTGATCGTCACGGCAAACATGCGCATAGCCCAGCTGATCATCTTGCTCGGGGACGTCACCAACTGTGTACGGAAACAGGTGACAACAGCGATCCTAGCAAGATCCCACTCTTGTCGATTGACCTGTCGATACAGGATACTGCCCGCTATCAGCAGGTCATGTTTGGCCACTTTTATATGAGCCACATGCGCTCCAGAAAGAGCGCACCTGATCCGACAGTGCCCACACCGACGAGAAGCGGCCTGAGGCGTTGCGGCAACCCACTACTACGTTGAGCACGCCTACTC
>JAUSOF010000004.1 GCA_030656145.1 Pseudomonas sp. | reverse complement strand
TAGCGCGCCTGCTTTGGGAGCAGGATGTCGGGAGTTCGAATCCCCCTACCCCGACCATTTTTGGGTCGTTAGCTCAGTTGGTAGAGCAGTTGGCTTTTAACCAATTGGTCGTAGGTTCGAATCCCACACGACCCACCATTTTCACCTGCAGATGTTTGCAGCGTTGAATCTTAAGGTTGAGATGAGATGTTCATCGGCAACCGTAAAAAAGCGCCCTCCGGGGCGCTTTTTTTATGCGTGTAATTTGCGTGCTTGCACCAGGCGTAGGGTGCGCCATGCGCACCGGCGTCCGTGACGGTGGCATGGGTGACGCACCCTGCGCTGCGATCAGTGCAGCTTCAGGCGTGGCTCGGTGCTGCGGCCGATGCGGTCGCTGAGCATCAGCAGCATGGTGCGCAGCGGGCCGTACAGCGCCATCTGGTGCATGCGGTAGAGCGAGACGTAAAACACCCGCGCCAGCCAGCCTTCGAGCATTACGCTGCCCGTGAGGTTGCCCATCAGGTTGCCGATCGCCGAAAAACTCGACAGTGAAATCAGCGAGCCGTAATCGCGGTAGCGGTATTCCGGCAGGGCCTGGCCCTGGCTGTCGATGCGCAGTTTCAGCGACTTGGCCAGCAGCGACGCTTGCTGGTGAGCGGCCTGGGCGCGTGGCGGCACATTGCGGCCTTCGCTGCCGGGTTGCGGGCAGGCGGCGCAGTCGCCGAAGGCAAAGATATTGTCGTCGCGGGTGGTTTGCAGGGTAGGGCGCACCTGCAGCTGGTTGATCCGGTTGCTCTCCAGGCCGTCGAGATCCTTGAGGAAACCGGGCGCGCGAATCCCCGCAGCCCAGACCTTGAGGCTGGCGGTAATGGTGTCACCCTGGGCGGTGAGCAGGGCGTCGCGGGTCACCTGGCTGACCGAGGCGTTGGTCATGACCGTCACCCCGAGTTTTTCCAGGGTCTTGTGCACCGGTTTGCTGATCCGCTCCGGCAGCGCCGGCAGTACCCGTGGCCCGGCTTCGATCAGGGTGATGCGCATGTTTTCCGGGCGGATGCTGTCCAGCCCATACGCCGCCAATTGATGTGCGGCATGGTGCAGCTCGGCGGCCAGTTCCACGCCCGTGGCCCCGGCGCCGACGATGGCCACGTTGATTTGCTCGGTGGTATCGCTCTGGCTGGCGTGGGCGCGCAAATAGTGGCTGAGCAACTGGCGATGGAAGCGCTCGGCCTGCTCGCGGGTGTCGAGAAACAGGCAGTGCTCGGCAGCGCCAGCGGTGCCGAAATCATTGGTGGTGCTGCCAACTGCGATCACCAGGCTGTCGTAGCCCAGTTGCCGCTCGGGCACCAACACCTCGCCACGCTCGTCGAGTGTGGCGCTGAGGGTGATGCGCTGTTCGGCGCGGTCAAGGCCGGTCATGCGCCCGAGCTGGAACTCGAAGTGATTCCACTTGGCCTGGGCCACGTAGTTCAGCTCGTCTTCCGAGGAATTCAGCGAGCCGGCAGCCACCTCGTGCAACAGTGGCTTCCAGATATGCGTCAGGTTGGCGTCGACCAGGGTGATGCTGGCTTTGCCGCGTTTACCCAGAGTTCTACCCAGGCGGGTAGCAAGCTCCAGGCCGCCGGCACCGCCGCCGACGATCAGGATTCGATGGGACATGGATCACTCTCACAAGGCTTGGAAAAAAATTCGTTAACGAGCTGGTGAAAACCGCCGGGGCGTGACGTCAGCCGGGGGCGCTTGGAGGCAGCCACAACCGGCGGGCGTTTTTCACATCATCTTCAGTGTTGCCGGGCGAGCGCAAAGCAGCTCAAAGCACCAGGCGACCCAGAAGACGGCTCAGCAGGCCCATGGCAATCACCGCGATGAGAATGATCAACAGCAGGCGCCATACCTTGAAGGGTTGACGTTCGACTTGATGCTGCGGGGCACTCAGGTACTGGTCGACGCGTTTTTGGTCGTCGGGACTCAGGCGGCTGGACATAGGAACCTCGAAGGGTCAGGCCGTGCGAAAACGTCAGGGTTCTCGGGCGGCCTGTGGATGGTGGCTATTTTAGCCGTGGCATTCACAATGGCTCAACGTGCAGGTCGTCACTCAGGCGAATAATCCCGCCCTGCAGCACTCTGGCGGTGATGCCGCCGTGGCCGCGCACCGCCTGGAACGTGCCGCACCCAAGGCGCTCCTCAAGCCGCGCACAGGGCTGGCACCAGCCGGTGGTTTCCAGGACAGCCTGGCCGATGCGAAAGCGCCGGCCTTTGAGGCTGAACAGGTTGATACCACTGATGGCGATATTACGCCGTAAATCCTGGGGCACAATCGGTTGGTTGGCGGGGCGGCCGAGCAGGGCGCTGATCACTGCCAGATGCTCCCACTGGATCAACGTCACCTGCCGCGCATTGCGTGGCCCCGGGCGGCTGTGGTCGCCGGTCAGGCCGGCTTCGCGGCGTGCCTCCACCGCATCCAGCTCGAGCATGGCGCCACGCGAGGCAGGGCGCACACCAATCCAGCGCACCTGGCCGTGTTGCGGCACGGCGGCGAGCAATTCTTGTAGTGGACTCATTGCTGCTCAATGTCCCTTGCGTGATTCATGAGGTGGAGCGGCTGTCGCGCCGCAAACTGTGTAGGAGCCAGCTTGCTGGCGATGCTTTTGATCTGCAAGGATCGCCAGCAAGCTGGCTCCTGCAGGGGTCATGTTCATATTAAATTTCTACATATAAAACAATTAGTTATCTTATGTTTGATGGGAGTCGGCTGGCTGGCGATGCTTTTGAGCCACCAATCACCAGGGCGCCGGATCACCGCAAGCAGGCGCCTACGAAAAATACGGGTTTCGGCAAGATTCGACATTGCTATAGCGTTCCAGACCCTTCTCGCCGGCTCGACCCTCACAGGCTGATCCCGACATCGAACAATACGCTGCGGCCGAGATTGGTGCGCAGAAAATCTGGTGCGTCTGGATGAGCAAACACTACCCGCGCAAAGGTCGGACCAACCAGCGACAACGAGCGCCAGCCCTGGCGCAGGAACTCGGTGGGCGGCGGGAAGTGACTGTTGAAGTCGGGCACGACGCGCTTCAGGCTGACGAACGCCAGCATGTCCAGTTCGCCGGGGTCGAGTCCGCGTTCGCTGTAGTTGTGCGCTTTTTTGCGCAGGGTCGGGGCCAGGCGTGCCTGCAGTTCGGCAGCGCCGATGCGCCGTGGCTTGGCTTCGCGGCGCACCAATTGACTGAGGGAGAAGGCGCTGCGCCGCCGCTCCACCTCGGCGCGCCACTCATCGTTAAGGCGCCGGCCTTCATCCAGCACGTAAAACACTTCGAAGTTGGCCTCGCGAAACAGCACGTCCGGCGGCTCCTGCTCCGCCGCACTGAACTCCTCAAGCCGATGGCTGACATTCAAGGCTTGCAGCAGGCGCTGGCACACCCAACGCTCGCGCTCCCACTTGCGGGCATTGGAAAGAAACGCATTAGCCTGCTCGGCCTGATGCGTGAGCAAGCGCAAATAATCTGAATCATCCATGCCTACAGCTTAGCCCGCAGTCGCACAGGCTTGGTAGCCCAGAAAGATGAATGCGCTGCCAGAGCTTCGCGGCTGAAGCCGCTCCCGCAGGAGTAGGGACGCTGGTTTGCGCTTTGCTTCAGCCGCGAAGCTTTTATTCGCCGCCGAGCGTGGGTGTAGACTGGTTGCGTTCATTTTTCAGAGGTTGGGTGCTTAGCCATGATTGCTGCCGAATTACTCTCACCCACCAGTCAGGTCGTCGGCTGGGTCATCTATCTGCCGGTGCTGCTCTGGGCCATATGGCGGGCGCCGTGGCTGGAGTTGTTCAGCGACCAGCGCCGCCAGCATCTGCTGTTCGGCACGGTGCTCGTGCTGTTCGTGCTGTGGCTGGTGCGCCGCGATTTCGACTCGGGGCTGTCTTACCATTTCATCGGTATGACGGCGGTGACGTTACTGCTCGACTGGCCGCTGGCGATCCTCGCCGGTTTTGTCGCCCAGCTGGGCATGCTCCTGCTGGGTCGGCAGGACATGGCAGCCTTGGGCATGAACGGCGCGCTGCTGGTGCTGATACCGGTGCTGGTCACCGAACTGTGTGCGCTGCGGGTCGAGCGCGCCCAGTCGCGCAATCTGTTCGTCTACATCTTTTTTAGCGGCTTTTTCCCCGCAGCACTCGCTACGTTGCTCTGCATCCTGGCCGGGCTCGGTGTGCTGTGGGTCGACGGCTTGTTCCCGATGCCGCCCTGGCTCGAAGACTTCGTCGGCTACCTGTGGCTGGTGATCTTCCCCGAGGCGTTTATCAACGGCATAGTCGTCACCGCGCTGGTGGTGTTCTATCCCGATTGGCTGGAAACCTTCAATGGTTCGCGCTACCTGGCGGCGCCCTGGAAGGACGACAACAAGCCACAGTGATGGCGCAGGCTTCAGCGTGCTGATCGGGGTTGCCGCGTTGACTCAGATCAACAAGCCCGCTCACGAGTCTGCCAGGCTCTGCGAGCAGGGCGCAGATCCGTTTCAGTCCAGCGCTATCACAACAGCGGAGGCAACTTCATGGGTGTACACGAATGGGCCAGGCAACAAGTTGAGCAGAGCCTGCAGCAGGCGTCAGCGCAGGGTTTCGATCCCGCGCTCGGCTTGCGCGCCTTGCTTGGCGCGGTGGTGGAGCGCAGCCGCGCCGAGCGCGAAGCCAAAGACCTGGCCGCCGAACTGCAGTTCCTCGCCGAAAACCTCGACGATGAACGCGACTACAGCTTCATGCGGCCCTGATCCGACGCATCACTCGCCGCCCTTAGGGTGCGCCATGCGCACCAGCCGCTGCGCTTATTGCCGGGAATGCCGGTGCGCGCGGCGCACCCTACAGTCAGATTTATCGGCGCATCCCTGAGCCATGCCACCGCCCGTAGGGTGCGCCATGCGCACCAGTCGCTGCGCTTATTGCCGGGAATGTTGGTGCGCGCGACGCACCGATTACCCTGTCAAATTTGTCGGCGCATCCCTGAGCCATGCCACCATCCCGTAGGGTGCGCCATGCGCACCAGCTGCTGCGCTCATTGCAAGGATGATTGGTGCGCGCGGCGCACCCTACCTCGTCAATGCTGACGCGGCGGTTGATCCAGGTCGCTGGAGAACAGGTCGTCTTCCAGGCCGCCGCCGGGGATGGCGTGCTCTTCCGAGGCCCAGGCGCCGAGGTCGATCAGCTTGCAGCGATCCGAGCAGAATGGCCGTTGTGGGCTCTGTGGGCCCCATTCGACCGGGGCGTTGCAGGTCGGGCATTTCACGATAGTAGGTTGGCTCATGACTGGCCTCCGCGCAGGGTCAGGTAAAAAGTGTGCAGGCGTTCGACTTCGCTTTGCAGCCAGGCCAGGTCGCGATCATTGAGCAGCACATCATCGGCATGCTGCAGGCGTTGTTCGCGGCTGGTCTGGGCCTTGAGAATCGCCTGCACCTGTTCGGCCGAGCTTTGGTCGCGCTGCATGGCGCGTTGCACTTGCAGGTGCTCAGGGGCATCGATCACCAGCACGCGCTGGGTCAACCGCTGCTGGCCAGACTCGACCAGCAACGGCGACACCAGAATCGCGTAAGGCGACTCGGCGCGCGCCAGGTATTGGCTGATCTCCTGGCCGATCAGCGGGTGCAGCAGGGTCTCCAGCCAGCGCCGTTGCTCGGGGTTCTGGAAAACCAGGCCGCGCAGCGCCGCGCGGTCGAGCTGACCGTCAGGCCGCAACACCCCTTCACCGAAGTGCTCGACAATTTTGGCCAGTGCCGGCGTGCCCGGCTCAACCACCCAGCGCGCCGCATGATCGGCATCGACCAGGTGCACGCCTTGATCGATAAAGTGCTGGGCGACGGCGCTTTTACCGCTGCCGATACCGCCCGTAAGGCCAAGAATCCAGGGTTTCATCTTCGCGTGCGGCTCTCGTTGGCCATAAACAGGGCCGCAATTGTAGAGCAGGAGCCAACGCCCTGGCGAATCGGGCGGCGGATCGCCTAGGCTTTGTAGGATGTGGCGGGCCGCGTAGGTCGGGCCGCGGCGGCTTTTGTAGGATGTGGTTGAGCGCAGCGATACCCATCAATCGGTTGCCCAGCCGCCGGATTTTATTGGTTTGCCGCAGATTGCCGTGATGGGTATCGCTACGCTCAAGCCTACGCGGCCCGCGCCATCCTACGGGATGGCGCCATGCCGTTTTGCAGGATGCGGGGCTGCACAGGCTTGAGAACTTGTGAAGAAATCCTGCCTACTGCGAGCGCCTCCAAGCACCCACTGCGGCGTTGCGCTACATGAGCGGAGCGCAGGGGCATTTAGCTAACTAAACTTCCCCTGTTTTTCACGTGGCGTGCTTTGCCGCTAACGCCTGAGGGCGGTCTCGCGACGGCGCTCGATAGTTATACAACCGCTGAGCAATCACTGTCGGCGCTCAAGTGCCCACAAGCTGGCAGGCGCGATTGCCTCCAGTGTGCTGCGCGACAGCGCGGCGGGCGAACTCTTATGCGGCACCTGAAAGCAAGCTTTCGTAGGGGATGTGCAGGCCTTCATGCAGGCGTTTGATCATGCGCAGGCTTAATGGCCGTTTGCGATTGAGTACCTCGGATACGCGTCCGCTCGGGCCAATGTAGGCTTCCAGGTCGCGCGGGGTAAGGCCTTGCTGGTCCATGCGAAATTTGATCGCCTCGATGGGGTCGGAAGGGGGCATGGGATAGTGCTCGTCTTCATATTTTTCAATCAGAAGCGCCAGCACTTCCAGTTCGTCGCCCTCTGGGGTGTTGGTTTCGGCGCCCCACAACTGTTGCGTACGGCCCAAGGCTGCTGCCAGGTCGTCATCATTACGAATGGGCTTGATGTTCATTAAACTGTCTCCGCATTGATCTGGTCGTACTGGACGTGTGTGCCGACAAACCGCACAAAAGCCAGTTGCCGTTCGTAGTCGATCGCCAGTATCACTCGATATTTGTTGCCGGCAATGTTGAAGACCACTCGTGCGCCTTTCAGCACGCTTGCTGTCCGCAGTTCCGCTTTGACCTCTTGTGGTGTGCGGTATGTGGCCTTTTCCATGTGCCGATACCACTCCGTCAGCGGCGACATTGCGTCGAGGTGGGCCGGGTTGCTTTCCCAGAATGTGCGCAATGTTGATTTGGCAATTATCCGCACGGCGGTTTCTCCCTTTTCGGGAGATATATACACCCTTGGGTATCGGTTGACAACGGTTGTCTTGTCGTGATCCCCAGGGTTACCAGCGCTACTCCCGGTCACGGCGAATTCGAATGCGAACCGATCCAGGCTGCGCGGCCAGCACACGGATATGCAGTCGCAGGGGTTTTGTAGGATGCGTCGGGCCGCGCAGGCTTGAGCGCAGCGATACCCATCAAGCGGTTGCCCAGCCGCCGGATTTTATTGGTTTGCCGCAGATTGCCGTGATGGGTATCGCTACGCTCAACGCCATCCTACTGGCTGGCAGTCGCAGGGCTTTTGTAGGATGTGGCGGGCCGCGTAGGTCGGGCCGCGTAGGCTTGAGCGCAGCGATACCCATCAAGCGGTTGTGCGGTTGCAGCGATCCCCATCATTTAATCAACCCGCCCGGCATCAACTACACTGCCTAGCCTTACCCTGCAAAGGACTGCAGCCCATGACCGCTTACCGTCGCGATCACACGCCGGGCGCTACCTGGTTCTTCACCCTCAATCTGGCCGATCGCCAACGCGGGTTGCTTACTGCGCAGGTCGACCTGCTGCGCGCTAGCTTCGCCAGGGTAATGCGCCAGCATCCCTGGCGTATCGAGGCCATCGTCATTCTTCCCGATCACCTGCACGCCCTCTGTACCCTGCCGCCCGGCGATGCCGACTTTGCCGTGCGCTGGCGCCTGATCAAAACCGGCTTCTCCCGCGCATTACCTGGCGGTGAACAGATTTGCGCCAGCCGCCGGGGCAGGGGCGAGCGCAGTATCTGGCAGCGGCGTTATTGGGAGCACCGCATCCGCGATGATCAGGACTTCGCCCGGCATGTCGACTACATCCACCACAACCCACGTAAGCACGGCCACGTAGAACGAATAGCCGATTGGCCGTGGTCGTCCTTTCACCGCTATGTGCGGGCGGGTTTGTTGCCTGAAGATTGGGCCGGAAATGATGGTCCAGGCAGCGAATACGGCGAGCAGCAATGAGCAGATTGATCGTTTATAGCCAGCCGCGTTTTGTAGGATGTGGTTGAGCAAAGCGATACCCATCAATCGGTTGCACAGCCGCCGGGTTTTATGGGGTTGCCGAAGATTGCCGTGATGGGTATCGCTTCGCTCAACTCCACAGCATGGGTATCGCTACGCTCAACGCCATCCTACGGGCCCGGCGTCATCCTATGAGCCAAACCCGGCAAATTGCAGGTAGGTTCCGGTGATCTGTTCGCCCCAGGTCAGGGCGATCCAGCCGGCGATGGCGAGGTAGGGGCCGAACGGGATCGGGGTGCTGGTTTCGGCGTTGCGCAGGCGCAGCATGATCAGGCCGAGCACGGCGCCGACCAGCGATGACAGCAGGATGGTCAGTGGCAGCACCTGCCAGCCGCCCCAGGCGCCGAGCATGGCCAGCAGCTTGAAGTCGCCATAGCCCATGCCTTCCTTGCCGGTCACCAGCTTGAACAGCCAGTACACCGACCACAGGCTCAGGTAGCCGCCAATCGCGCCCCACAGCGCGGCTTCCAGGCTGGTGAACAGGCCGAAGTAGTTGGCGATCAGCCCCAGCCACAGCAACGGCAGCACCAAAGCATCCGGCAGCAGTTGATGGTCGGCGTCGATCAGGCTCATCGCCAGCAGGCCCCAGGTCAGCAGCAGCATGCCGGCGGTCTGCCAGGTAAAGCCGAAGTGCCAGGCCACGTACGCCGACAGCAGGCCGCAGGCCAGTTCCACCAGTGGGTAGCGCAGGCTGATCGGCGCCTTGCAGCTGGAGCATTTGCCGCGCAGCAGCAGGTAGCTGATTAGCGGCAGATTCTCCCAGGGGCGAATCTCGTGGCCGCAGTGCGGGCAGCGCGAATTAGGCAGAATCAGGTTGAAGATAGGCCCGTGGGGCAGTTCCGGCAGTTCGAGAATTTCCCGGGCCTGGGCCTGCCAGTCGCGTTGCATCATCACCGGCAGGCGGTACACCAGCACATTCAAAAAGCTGCCGATCAACAGCCCCAGCAGCAGGCAAACCCACATAAAGGCCGACAGGTCGCCGGCCAAAAACTCTAGCAGCATAAATTAGCCAACCACCGAACCCAGCTGGAAGATCGGCAGGTACATGGCAATGATCAAGCCGCCTACCAGCACACCAAGTACCGACATGATCAGTGGCTCCATCAGCACGGTCAGGTTGTCGACGGCGTTGTCCACCTCGTCCTCGTAATAGCCGGCGACCTTGTCCAGCATCTCGTCCAGCGAGCCGGATTCCTCGCCGATGGCGGTCATCTGGATGGCCATGCTCGGGAAGATCCCGGTGCTGCGCATCGAGAAATTCAACTGGGTGCCGGACGACACGTCATTGCGGATCTTGTGCACGGCATTGCGGAACACCACGTTGCCGGTCGCTCCGGCCACCGAGTCGAGCGCCTCGACCAACGGCACGCCGGCAGCGAAGGTGGTCGCCAAGGTGCGCGCATAACGCGCCACCACCGCCTTGTACATGATGTCGCCAATAATCGGCGCCTTGAGTAGGGTGCGGTCGAGGAAGTCGCGGAATTTCTCCGAGCGCTTGAAGGTCCATTTGAAGGTGAAGGCAATGGCGAATATGCCGAAAATAAACATGAACCACCATTCCTGCAGCCCGCGTGACATATTCACCACCACCTGGGTGAATGCCGGCAGTTCGGCGCCGAAACCGGCGAACACGCTCTCGAATTGCGGCACCACCTTGATCAGCAGAATCGCCGTGACGATCACCGCCACCACGATCACCGCGATCGGGTAGGTCATGGCCTTCTTGATCTTGGCCTTCAGTGCTTCGGTCTTTTCCTTGTAGGTAGCGACGCGGTCGAGCAGGGTTTCCAGTGCACCGGACTGTTCGCCGGAGTCGACAAGGTTGCAATACAGGTCATCGAAGTACAGCGGTTTCTTGCGCAGCGAGGCGGCGAAGCTGTTGCCTGCGGCGACCTCTTGCTTGACCTCGTCGATCAGCTTGCGCATGTTCGGGTTGTCGAAGCCCTCGCCGATGATGTCGAACGACTGCAGCAGCGGCACCCCAGCCTTCATCATGGTCGCCATCTGCCGGGTGAACAGGGCAATGTCCAGCGGCTTGATCTTCTTGCCGGCGCTGAACAGCGACATCGGCTTTTTGCGCACCTTGAGCGGGTTGATGCCCTGCTTGCGCAACTGGGCCTTGATCAGGGCAGGCGACTGCCCGATCAATTCGCCCTTGATCTTGCCGCCTTTCTTGTCGGTGCCTTCCCAGAGAAAAACACTGGTTGCTACAGCTTTGGCCGCCATCGGTTAGTCCTTTGTCACGCGGTTCACTTCTTCGAGGCTGGTGATGCCCTGCATGGCCTTCAGCAGGGCCGAAGTGCGCAGGTCATTGAAGCCGTCTTTGCGCATTTGCGCGGAGATATCAATGGAATTGCCTTCTTCCATGATAATCCGTTGCAATGCCTGCGTGTTTTTAACCACTTCATAAATTCCGATACGGCCCTTGTAACCGCCGTTGCAATTGTCACAGCCCACCGGGCCGTAAATCTTGAAGCTGCCGATCTGCTCTGCCGGGAAGCCTTCCTCCAGCAGTGCCTCACGCGGGATCTGCACTTCCTTCTTGCAATGGCCGCACAGCTTGCGCGCCAGGCGTTGGGCGATGATCAAACTGACCGAGGTGGCGATGTTAAACGACGGCACGCCCATGTTGCGCAAGCGGGTCAGGGTTTCCGCGGCGCTGTTGGTGTGCAGGGTCGACATCACCATGTGCCCGGTCTGCGCTGCCTTGATCGCGATCGAGGCGGTGTCCAGGTCGCGGATCTCGCCGACCATGATGATGTCCGGGTCCTGACGCAGGAAGGCGCGCAGCGCGGCGGTAAAATCCATGCCTTGCTTGGGGTTGACGTTGACCTGGTTGATGCCCTCCAGGTTGATCTCCACCGGGTCTTCGGCGGTGGAGATATTCACGTCCACGGTATTGAGGATGTTCAGGCCGGTGTACAACGACACCGTCTTGCCCGAGCCGGTCGGCCCGGTCACCAGGATCATGCCCTGCGGTTGCTTAAGCGCCGCCATGTACAAGTCTTTCTGCCCCGGCTCATAGCCCAGCGCATCGATGCCCATCTGCGCGCTGGAGGGGTCGAGAATCCGCATCACGATCTTCTCGCCCCACAGGGTCGGGCAGGTGCTGACGCGAAAGTCGATCGACTTGCTCTTCGAGATGCGCATCTTGATCCGCCCATCCTGCGGCCTGCGGCGCTCGGAAATATCCAGCGCCGCCATCACCTTCAGGCGGGCCGAGATGCGTGGCGCCAGCTGGATCGGCGGGCGGGCGATCTCCTGCAAAATGCCGTCGGTACGAAAACGTACCCGGTAGGTTTTTTCGTACGGCTCGAAGTGCAAATCCGAAGAGCCGCCCTTGATCGCGTCCAGCAGCATCTTGTTGACGAAGCGCACCACCGGCGCGTCGTCGGCGCTTTCGCCGGCAACCCCGTCTTCCGTATCGTCATTGACCACCTGCACGTCGAGGCCGTCGAGGTCGACGTCGGCCAGGTCTTCCATGCCGCTGTTGGCCGCCTCGAAGAACTTGTCGATGGCGTCGCCAAGCTTGTCGTCCTCCACCAGTAGCGCTTCGGTACTCAGGCCGGTGCTGAACTGGATGTCGGTAACCGCTTGGTGATTGGTCGGGTCAGACAGGGCGACGAACAGCTTGTTGCCGCGGCGGAATAACGGCAATACGCGGTGCTGGCGGCACAGCTTTTCGCTGACCAGCTCGCGCGGTTGGCTGTCTTTGTCGATGGCCTTGAGGTCGCACAGCGGCACGCCGAACTGTTCGGAGGCGATTTCCGCCACTGCGCGGCTGCTGGCCAGCTTGTTCTGCACCAGGTAAGACACCAGCGGGATCTTGTTGCGCAGCGCCTGGGCCTGGGCCTGGGCCGCAGCGCGTTCATCGAGCAGTTGGGCGTTGACCAGTTGCCGAGCCAGGCCGGTCAGATTCGGAGCGTCGTTCATTGCAGCCTGCTAGTCGAAGGGCGGTGGATGCTGCTGACTTATAGCCTAAATCGTGGGCCAAGCCCAAGTGCGGCAGTTGTGCGTGACAAAAAACGTCAGTTGTTGCCCCGTTGGAGGCTAATGATGCGCGCCGGGGGAGCGAAAAATCCTCGGCTATGGCGTGTTCTGTCGAGTTGGCACGCCATCTGCTTTGTCACTTGTAGGTCGCTGACCTTAATCACACAGGAGCTTGTCCATGAAGTCTCTCAAGAAGCAAAAAGGTTTTACCCTGATCGAATTGATGATAGTCGTTGCGATTATCGGTATTTTGGCAGCTATCGCTATTCCGCAGTTTAATGAGTATCGCGCCAAGTCGAATGATACGGTGGCTACTGCAGATGCGAAGAATGGAATTACCACTATGGCTTCAGCTCAGCTTTAACTAGGAGTTAAGAAAATGAAAAAGCTTCTGCTTTCTGTTTTTATCGCGGCTAGCACTATTAGCTCCTTTGCTTCTGCTGCTCCTATTGCATCGGGCACCCCTATACAGCCAGGTAATACTGGCTGCCAGTTACTGTCAGAGGCAGTAACAATTAATTTGTCAAGCAACGTTTATGGCGCTTATACCTGCAGTACCGCTACTAACGTGATGCGTGTTGCGACTTGTCACCAGGGCGGTAGCCGCAAGCAGGCAACTGTTGCTTGCGCCATCGTGAATGTAGTTCCGGCGTCTGGTGGTGGTACTACAAACGTTTGGAATGATACGTCGTGCACTGACGCTCGTGCTGCTACTGCCACTACTGAGGCTCCTCATCAATTCACAAGTAGTAGCTTAGGTAAAGCCTACTCAGCCTCTACTGCTGGTGGTAGTGTAGCAGCTGTAAGCCTTGGCGCTGTTTGTGACTCTGCAGCTCCAGCGGAAACTGTTCTAGCTAACTGATGAGGTTATATTAAGTGCGGGCCCAGTATGGCTCGCGCTTTTTAGAGAAGATTTATCGTTATTCTTGCCTGCGTTTCCAGTTATTTGGTGTTGATATAATGAGCCAGATTCTTATTGATTCTCGGTTTGCTGAGCTTAAGTGGAGTGCTGGCTTAAGGTCGCAGACTGGGTTTAGTTTGATTGAGCTTATGATCGTTGTAGCTATTGTTGGGGTGTTGTCTGCAGTTGCATTGCCTCAGTTCAATGAATATCGATCTAGGTCCAATGACGCTAGCGCGCAGTCCGACTCGCGTAATGCGGTGGCTCTTTTGGTGGCGAATTTAATTCGATAATATTAAATTCTAATTTAGGAGGCAGATAGTTTCGATCCTTCAGGGTGAATTTATCTTTTTGTTTCCATATGTCAATAAACTCTAGATGACCACTTGATGCTCTACGCCTCTGATTTTTTAACAGGAATTCGCCTAGCCTTGCGCGCCCGCTATCTCTGGCTGGCTGGCTGTTCCTTACTAGTGCTGCCCTTGGCCGCGTTGCTGACCGCCCAGTTCAGTGGCCGTCAACCCGCCACCGTGGCGCTGGATGTCGGCCTGTCGGTGATGCGTCTGCTGCTGCCGCTGGTGCTGGTGCTGATGACCCAAGAGCTGCTTTCGCGCGAATTCGATCGGCGCTATTTTCTCAATTCCCTGACCTACCCGCGTCCGCGGCATCACCTGCTGATCGGTCGTTTTCTGGCCGTTGCCGCCTTGACCCTTGCCCTGCTGCTGGCGATGGCGCTGCTACTGGCGCTGCTGGTCGGGCTGGTCGGTCAGGGCTATGTGCAGGCCACCCCGGTGGCGCTGGGTCATCATTACCTGGTCACTATCGGCTTTATTGGGGTGGATCTGTTGCTGCTGACCGCGCTGGCCTGCCTGCTCGCCGTAGTCGCTTCGACCCCCAGTTTCGTTCTGATCGGCACCTTCGGTTTTATGCTGGTGGCGCGTTCTTTCGCCGCCATTATCGAGCTGCTCAGCCGGGACGCTTCAGTGGTCGGTGATGCCGAGAACTACCGTGCCGGTGTCGGCCTGCTCGGTTATCTGCTGCCGGATCTGGGGGCGCTGGATGTGCGCATGGTCGCGCTCTACGGCACCATGGACTTTCTCCCCACCGACTGGCCCTGGCTGCTGCTCTCCAGCCTGGCTTATATAGTCGCCCTACTGGCGCTCGCCGTGTGGGCGCTGCAACGCAAGCGGTTTGCCTGATATGCGCAGCCGCTATGCGCCCCTGTTGCTGGCTCTGCTGGGCTTTGCCGCCTTTGCCGCTATCGCCTTCTGGCGCGCTCAGCAACCGTTGTCAGTCGAGCAGCCACGGGTGCAGGATCGGGTGGTGATCGCCGCGCCGATCCTGCTGGCGCTGTATGGCGGCGATCGCTTTCTCGCCGCCGACCTGGAAACCATGCGCCTGGCCGCCACCGGCATGCAGGATGGTCAGAGTGATACTCATTACCTGATTCGTGCCCAGCAGGTGGTTGCGCAGTTGAATGGCTGCCACGAAGACAACTATTACCTGGCCAACGGCCTGCTCACTTGGGGCGGCGCGGTCAGCGAGGGCAATCAGGTGCTGCGTGCGGCGGTGCAGTGCCGTACCTGGGACTTTGTCCCGGCGTTTTTCTATGGCATCAACCTGGCGTTCTTCCAGCGCGATATCGCCGAGGCGCAGCGCATCCTCGAACTGGGCGCGCAACGCTCGCCGGAGAATGCCGCAAACCTGCGTAAGATGGTGGTGATGCTGCAGGCGGAAACCTTCGCCGATGAAAAGCTGGCCCTGAATTACCTGCTGCAACAACGCGACGCCGCCAGCGACCCCAAGCTGCACGACATGCTCGACAAACGCGTCGTGCGCCTGCAGGGTCTGGTCACCCTGCGCGAGGCGCAACGGCGCTTCGAGGCGAGCAACGGTGCGCTGGCGAGCCTCGAGCAGCTGGTCGAGGCCGGGCTATTGCCGGCCTTGCCGGATGACCCGCTCAGGCTCGGCTACGAGTTGCGCGAGGGGCGCATTATCTTGAAAAAAATGAAGATTGCCGGCATGGAGGATCAGTCGTGAGTGCTGCACTGGAGTTTCATGGCGTCAGCCAGACCTTTCGCGTCAAGGGCAAGGCGGTGCAGGCGCTGCGCGAGGTCAGCTTCAGCCTGGCCGAAGGCGAGGTGTTCGGCTTCGTCGGGCCCAATGGCGCCGGCAAGTCGACCACCATCAAGGTCATGCTCGACATCATCAACGACTACCAGGGCCGGGTCAGCCTGTATGGCACCTGCGCGCGCCGAGCCGAGGCGCGGCAGGGCGTGGCCTACGTGCCGGAAGCCCCGGCGCTGTACGAACAATTCACCCCGCTGGAAATCCTCCGTATGGGCTTGTCCATGTACGGCATCCGCCGCACGGACGAAAAGGCCTGGTGCCTGAACTGGCTGGAGCGTTTCTCCATCGGCGCCTCAGCCAACCGGCGCATCCGCGAGCTGTCCAAGGGCACGGTGCAGCGCGTGGCGCTGGCCCATGCCATGGTGGTGCAGCCCAGGTTGCTGGTGCTCGACGAGCCGCTGTCCGGCCTCGACCCGGTCGGGCGCAAGGATGTGGTGAATATCCTCAACGAATACAAGCAGCAGGGCGGCGCGATCTTCTTCACCTCCCACGTGCTGCACGACGTCGAACGCATCGCCGACCGCTTCGGCTTTATCAACCAGGGTGAGCTGCTGACCGTGCGCTCGCCGCGCGAACTGGCCGCCGAACGCGCCGACTACATGCTGGTGCGCTTCAACGCCGACCACGCCATCCACCCCGACGCCCGCCCACTGCGCGACGGCGAGTTCGAATGCGAACTGACCCAAGCCGCACTGCCCGCCTTCATCGCCCAACTCAACCAGACCGGCGGCCACCTGCTCACGGTAAAACCGGCGGTATCGCTGGAAAGCGTGTTCTTCAAAATCCTCGACGCCGCCGCCGGCAAAACCCAACCCACCCATTAGAATGCGGCGGCCCGCGTAGGCTTTTGTCGGATGCGGCGCCCCTCGGCGCCTTTGTAGGATGGCGTTGAGCGCAGCGATACCCATCAACCGGTTGCCAAACCGCCGAATTTTATTGGTTTGCCGCAGATCGTTGTGATGGGTATCGCTTCGCTCACCGCTACAGCATGGGAATCGCTACGCTCATCCTACGCGGCCCGCACCATCCTACGGTGACCGCACCATCCTACGGGGTCGTAGGCTTTTGTCGGATGCGGCGGCCCTCGGCGCTTTTGTAGGATGTGGTTGAGCGCAGCGATACCCATCAACCGGTTGCCAAACCGCCGAATTTTATTGGTTTGTCGCAGATCGTTGTGATGGGTATCGCTTCGCTCTGAACGGAACGCTGGCCGACTCACCCTACGAGACTGCTCGCACCAATAAAAGCATGCTTCTGCAGCGCGGGTGTATAGTTTGGCTGGTAGACAAAAATCCTAGGTATGAATTATGGCAAGCGATTCGAGAATCACCCTGGAGCCCGGTAAACGTGGCGGCAAGCCTTGCGTTCGAGGTCTGCGCATCAGTGTCGAAGATGTGCTCGGCTGGCTTGCAGCTGGCATGTCCCAAGAAGAGATTCTGGAGGACTATCCGGAGTTGAGTCGTGAAGACATCCTCGCTTGCCTAGCCTTTGCCGCCGATCGTCTGAAGCATGCCGCTTGGATCAGGGCTGCATGAAGCTATTGCTGGATGAGAACCTTTCGCGAAGGTTGCTGCCTGCGTTGCAGGCAGATTTCCCAGGATCATCCCAGGTCGCGCTGCTCGGGCTGGAGCAAGCTGATGACCGTGGAATATGGGCGTACGCGAAGACGCACGATTATGTGATCGTTACCAAAGATGAAGACTTTCATGATCTGCAAACTGCATGGGGTTACCCACCCAAGATAGTTCTGCTCGCCCTTGGCAATAGCTCTAACCAGGCTGTTTCGCATGCGCTGACGACTTCTGCTGTGCAGTTGCGGGAGAGTCTGGCGGATGAGCGAATTGGTTTGATTGAAATTGTGTGAGGAGCGACTGCGCCTGATGGCCGCATAGGCTTGAGCGCAGCGATACCCATCAACCGGCTGCCAAACCGCCGAATTTTATTGGTTTGCCACAGATCGTTGTGATGGGTATCGCTTCGCTCAACCACATCCTACGGGAGGTGACCGCAGCGCTTTTGTCGGATGCGGCGGCCCTCGGCGCCTTTGTAGGATGGCGTTGAGCGCAGCGATACCCATCAATCGGTTGCCAAACCGCCGAATTTTATTGGTTTGCCGCAGATCGTTGTGATGGGTATCGCTTCGCTTACCGCTACGGCATGGGTATCGCTTCGCTCAACGCCATCCTACGGGGCCCGCACCATCCTGCGGGGTCGTAGGCTTTTGTCGGATGCGGCGGGCTGCGGTGCTTTTGTAGGATGGCGTTGAGCGCAGCGATACCCATCGGGAACCTCAGGGTCAGAGTCGATTTCTGGTACCGACCACTGATCTCCGCTCTACTCCTCCAGCAGAGCACCAACACAGTCGAGGACTTGTTGCACGATGTCGGTCGGCGCTTGTTCTTTGAAGCTGGCCTTGCGCGCTCGCCAGTCAAGTGTGCGAACCTGATGGCTGTGAATGCTGCCCTGAGTGTCGGCACCAGAGCCCATCAACGTGACCAAGAACCCTTGGTCGCGTGCATTCTCAGCTCGGCCCTGAGATACCGGACAGACCAGCGCGAGTCCAAAGGCGTCGTTGAATTCACGTTTTGATAACACCAGGCAGTAATGCTCACCCAGCGTCTCGCGACCGGTGGACGGGTCGACGTTCAAATGCCATAGCTCACCTCGACCGGGCACACTCGGTGGACGCCTCACCATTGTTCGTTGCCGACCGCTGCCATTTCATCCCAGCCTTCGACCCGCGCCTCTTTCGGGGTCGCGGCAATCAGTTCGGCCAGGGTGGGTTTCTTTCGGCTGGGCTTTACCACCAGGGCATCCCCTTCGATTTTCCAAACCAACTGGCAGCCGGCAACCAAATGGTTCTGGGCTGCAAACGCCGCCGGTACCGCCAAAATCAATGAGCCGCCCGAGCGGCGAAGCGCAACAGTACCC
Organism: Pseudomonas sp.; assembly: GCA_030656145.1. Taxonomy (GTDB): domain Bacteria; phylum Pseudomonadota; class Gammaproteobacteria; order Pseudomonadales; family Pseudomonadaceae; genus Aquipseudomonas. The sequence continues at coordinate 33,144 of JAUSOF010000004.1, read as the reverse complement.
ATGTCCATATCCTCTTCATGTTTTACATAAGTAAAACTAGGCATTGGTCAATAGGGAAATCTTGGCGTGGTAATCCTGCTGTGGACGCTCTACGTCCGTCGTGCTGAGGCGGTTTGGCACGGTTACCCCTTGTGTTGGCATGTGTGCAAGGTGGCGGATGATGGTGCGCGGCAATCTCCACGTTTACTGCGCTTGCGCCGCACAATCCGTAGGGTACGCAGGGCCGAACAGGTCGCGCGCGCCAATGAACCCAAACCACGGTCGCGGAAGTCGGTGCGCACGGCGCACCCTACGGTGCGTAACCACTCGAGCATGCCCAGCCCTGCCGCCGCGTCCGCAGCCCTTCAACGTCATGGATGCCAGCGTAGGGTGCGCCGTGCGCACCGGGTGGCGGGGTGCATGATCGGATCAATCTATTCGGTGCGCGCAGCACACCCTACGGCGACGGTTTGGCACGATTTCAGACGCCAGGTCAGCCCGTGTCAGGGGCTTACAAGCTCAACCGCATCGACAAATCCACCGCCTTCACGTCCTTGGTCAGGGTGCCGATGGAGACGTAGTCGACGCCGGTTTCGGCAATGCTGCGCAGGGTGCTCTCGTTGACGCCGCCGGAGGCTTCCAGCTTGGCGCGGTCTTGGGTGATGGCCACTGCTTGGCGCATGTCGTCGAGCGACAGTTCGTCGAGCATGATGATGTCGGCGCCGGCGTCGAGGGCTTGTTGCAGCTCTGCCAGGCTTTCCACTTCGACTTCCACCGGTTTGCCGGGGGCGATCTTGTGCGCGGCTTGCACGGCTTCGAGGATGCCGCCGCAGGCCGCGATGTGGTTTTCCTTGATCAGGAAGGCGTCGTACAGGCCGATGCGGTGGTTGTGGCAGCCGCCGCAGGTGACCGCGTATTTCTGCGCCAGGCGCAGGCCGGGCAGGGTCTTGCGGGTGTCGAGCAGTTTGACCGCGGTGCCGTGTACCAGGTCGGCGTAATGCTGGCAGCGGGTGGCGACGGCGGACAGGGTCTGCAGGAAGTTCAGGGCGCTGCGCTCGCCGCTGAGCAGGGCGCGGGCCGGGCCTTCGAGGTGGAACAGGACCTGGTTGGGGTTGACGCGCTCGCCGTCGCGCACTTGCCAGTGCACAGCCACGCGCGGGTCGAGCTGGCGAAACACTGCATCGACCCAGGCCGTGCCGCAGATCACGGCGGCTTCGCGGGTGATGATGGTCGCGTGGGCCAGGCGTTCGGCCGGGATCAGCTGGGCGGTGATATCGCCGCTGCCAATATCCTCGGTCAGGGCGCGCCGCACATTAGCCTCGATTTCGGCAGTCAGGTCGGCGAGGGTTAGGTTCGGCATGGTCGGCTCCGCGGTCAGGGTCGGGCGATTATAGGGATTGCCGGCGGCGGTTGCAGTGAGATTGCGCATGCCGGCTGGTGCGGCGCCCGGGTCTGGCCTTAATGGTTGCGTTGGTCGGGTAGTGCTCGTCGTTGCGCGGCGGGTGCTTTATATCTGTGACCTGTGTCATGTCCGCAGGAAAAGCTTGTTCGCGATGAGCGCGGCACACCTATAATGCTTTTAAATTAAATTGACGCCATAACTTTGACGTCACGGATGACGCTCGGTTTGTTGCGATGTAGATCGGTTGGCCCAGGCAGGGGCGGTCTGCGGGAGGGTCACAATGAAGACTGACGCGAATGTGGTGCACCTGAACAAGGTAGCCGCGGAGCAATCGCCCACTTCACCGGCAGGAAGACTGCCCGTGGCGCTCATTCATCTGCGCGACAGGGCCGCGCAACAGCTCAAGCAAGCCTTGCAGGCGTTGTTCGACAATGCCGACGATACGCTGTTCGAGATGGCCGATCGGGCAGCCAGCAATGGCGAGCAGAACGCCTTCTTTGAAGCCATGCGCGACCTGCGTCTGAAGCGCAAGAATATCGAGCGCAGCTTCCTGCAGAAAGTCATCGAGCCTTTCGCCACCCTCAATCAATACGAAATTGGCAAGCCGGTCGAGGCTGTCTCGTTCGACAGCCTGGCGCTGGTGCAGCACGACGAGCTGGAAGAGGCGGTGGCGTTGGACGCCATGGTGGCCAAGGTCATGAGCCGCGATGGCGTGGCGGTCAGCCACCTGACTACGCGGCTGAATGCGCTGGTCAGCAAGAAGCTCGACGACATGTCCAATCCACTTGGCCCTACTCTGCTCTGTGGCGCTTTTCTCGAGGCGTGCAGCAGTTTGGGGGTGGAGATCAAGGTCAAGCTGATCATCCTCAAGCTGTTTGAAAAATATGTGTTGGCCGATCTCGACCAGCTCTATGCCGAGGCCAATCAGATTCTGGTCACTGCCGGTGTGCTGCCGGAGTTGACCTCGGCGCCGGCGCGGCGTAACCCGGAGCGCGGCGTGGCGGCTGCCTATGGCGCGGCTGAACAAGCGGGCGCAGGCGCTGGCGAGCAGGAAGTGTTCGTAGCCCTGCAGACGTTGCTTGCCCAGGTGCGCGGCCACGGCCTGCCGCAGCGCGAGCTGCCGGCTGATGCGGCGCCGATTACCAGTAATGACCTGCTGCGTTTGCTTTCCCATATGCAGCAGCATGCACCGGCGCAGGTGAGTAATGATTTCGACCTGCGCGAGCAGCTTGAACAGCTGCTCAGCCGCGCCAGCGTCAGGAGCGGCAAGGCGCGGGTGGTTGGTGAAGTTGATGAGGACGTTATCAATCTGGTGTCGATGCTGTTTGAGTTCATTCTCGATGACCGCACCCTGCCGGATTCGCTGAAAGCCTTGATCGCGCGTTTGCAGATTCCGATGCTCAAGGTTGCGGTGCTGGACAAGACTTTCTTCAGTCGCGGCAGTCATCCAGCTCGGCGTTTGCTCAATGAAATCGCCTCGGCCGCCCTGGGCTGGGGTGAGCAGGACGATAGCCAGCGCGACAGCCTGTATCAGAAGATCGAGCAGGTGGTGCAGCGCCTGCTCAATGACTTTGTCGACGACCCGCTGATATTTTCCGAATTGCTGGCGGACTTTCTCGCCTTTACCGGTAACGAGCGGCGGCGCAGCGATCTGCTGGAGCAGCGCACTCGCGATGCCGAAGAGGGCAGCGCCAGGGCCGAGTTGGCGCGCCGCGAGGTGGAACAGGTGCTCAATGAGCGCTTGCTGGGCAAGTGCCTGCCCGAGGTGGTGGTGCGCCTGCTGCAGGAGGCGTGGAGCAAGGTGCTGATGCTGACCTGCCTTAAACATGGCGTCGACTCGCCCGAGTGGCGGGCCGCGCTGGCGACCATGGATGATCTGGTCTGGAGTGCGCAAGCCCACGAGGATCCGCAGGCACGCCTGCGTTTGCTCGAACTGGTGCCGGGCCTGCTTAAGGCGTTGCGTGAAGGCATGGCCAGTGCGGCGTTCGATCCGTTTTCCACGGGCGAATTTTTCAGTCAGCTGGAGGCGCTGCATGTGCAGGCGTTCCAGCGGTTCAAGCGAGTGATGCCGGTCGTCGACACGGTTCAGTGCGAGGTGCCGGCAGCGCTCGACGCTGAGATGCATGCGGCCTTGCCTGCGGGCGATGTCGAGATGCCCTTGCTGGAGCTGCCGCCAGCGCTAGAGCCACATGGTGTGGCGATGGTCGAGGTGGTCGAAGAAATCGTGCTGCTGGCGCCAGGTCGAAGCACCCCGGATGAGACCGAGATTTGCCTGCCAGATGATGACGAAGCCCTGCTGCAGGTGGATAACCTGCGCGTAGGCAGTTGGGTGGAGTTTCAGGAAGACGAGGAACACAAGCTGCGCTGCAAGCTGGCGGCGGTGATCAAGCCGACTGGCAAGTACATCTTCGTCAACCGCACCGGCATGAAGGTGCTGGAAAAGACCCGCATGGGCCTGGCTGTGGAATTCCGCCGCAAGAGCATCCGCCTGCTCGACGATGCGCTGCTATTCGACCGGGCGCTGGAGTCGGTGATCGGCAACCTGCGTAGGCTCAAGGGCACCTGAAAACGCCCAGGCGGCGCTCGGGCTTTTGTAGGATGGGGCGCCGCGTCGCTTAGCGATACCCAGCAACCAGTCAACGGCCCTTCGCGGCCAAGGCCCCTCCTGCGGTGCGAGGGTGTTCTTGTGGGAGGGGACTTGTCCGCGAACGCCGCAGGCCCATGGGCAAGTTTAGACGTGGTGACGATCAGCGATCGCCAGCGCTTGGCCCCGCTGCCGGCCTGCTCTAGAGTAATGGCTCGTTCAAGGAGCCTTTATGCAGCTGGATCCTCGCAGTGGTTGGTGCCAAGGTGCGCACCGCTGCCCATCGCCCAATTTCAATCAGCGCCCGCAGGGAGAGGTTTCCCTGTTGGTGATCCATAACATCAGTCTGCCGCCCGGGCAGTTCGGCACCGGCAAGGTGCAGGAATTCTTCCAGAATCGCCTGATCGTCGATGAGCATCCATACTTTGCCGAGATTGCGAGCTTGCGCGTGTCGGCGCATTTTCTGATCGAGCGCGACGGCGCGCTTACCCAGTTTGTCTCGTGCAACGAGCGCGCGTGGCATGCCGGGGTGTCGTGTTTTGCCGGGCGTGAAAACTGCAATGACTTCTCCCTGGGGGTCGAGTTGGAAGGCACTGATGAGCAGCCCTTCAGCGATGCGCAATATGCCGCATTGGTTGAGCTGACGGTCGAGTTGCAAAGGGTGTATCCGTCGCTCACCCTAGAGCGTATCTGCGGGCACAGCGATATTGCCCCGACCCGTAAAACTGATCCCGGCCCGGCGTTCGACTGGTCACGCCTGCGTGCCGCACTGATGGATAGGAAGGAGCACGTATGAGTTTTCTGGTGTTGTTGCTGGTGCTGTGGGTCGAGAAGTTTTCAGCGTGGCGCAACAAGATCCAGCAGGACGGGCCCTGGCTGCGGCTGTTGGCTAAGGTGGAGGGGCAAGCAGGCGGTGTCCAGAACCCATGGTTGGCGATTGTGCTGCTGGTGGTTCTGCCGCTGCTGGCGCTGGGTCTGCTGCTGATAGTGCTTGAGCCGCTGGCCTACGGTTGGCTGGTGTTGCCGGTGCACCTGCTGGTGCTTATTTACAGCCTCGGGCGGGGCGACTTGCAGGCGGCGCTCGGGCCGTTTCGCGACAGTTGGCGGCGCGGCGATAGCGAGGCCGCCTATCTGGTCGCCCGCCGTGACCTGGCTCTTGAAGCCGACGAGGAGGGCGCGCTGCTGCAGCGGGTGCAGGGGCATCTGGTGTGGCAGGCTTATCAGAGTTTCTTCGCGGTGATCTTCTGGTATGCCCTGCTTGGCCCGTTGGCAGCCTTGGCGTATCGGCTGCTGGCCTTGCTGGCCGAGCATGCCGGGCAGGAGAATTTGCGTGAACGCGCCGTGCAGTTGCGGCATGCCTTCGATTGGATGCCGGTGCGGGTGCTGGCGGCAAGCTTCGCTTTGGTCGGTAATTTTGTGGCGGTCAACCGGGCGTTGCTGCACGAGCTGTTGAGCTGGGACACTCCTGCCGCACAACTGGTGATCGATGTCGGGCGCGCGGCGTGCGAAACGCCGGAGCCGGTGATCGGTGAAGCGGGGGTGAGCAGCCTGGATGGCTTGTGGCAGCTGCTGGTGCGTGCGGCCGTGTTTTGGTACGCCGTGTTTGCCCTGTGGGAGCTGTTTTACTGAGCCACTGCGGTCGATGGGTTAGGCGCTCGCAACTTGACCGGTTTTCAGCAGAACAGGCGCGCGGTAACCCATCATCGATATCCGTCTCGCCAGCGGGTATTGGCATAAATCGTTGATGGGTACCGCTTTGCTCAAGCCTACGCGGCCCGCACCATCCTACGGTCCGCACCAGCCTCCGCGGCCTGCGCCATCCTGCGCTTACCTAAAGTTACAGAAGCCCACGTCGATAACGGGTATACAAGGTACGTGCTCAAGCAATGAGCTGCGCTACCGGCATCTTCCGTATTGATCAGGACGTCATGGGTCGGGATGCATGAAATTCGATGGTTTTTGCCATTGTTTTTCGGGTTCGACTTTGTAGCGCCACATAACAATAAAAGTGGGAGACGTCCTTTGAAGACCCTGCTGTATCCGGCCATCGCGCTAATGAATCGCCTCAGCTTCGGCATGAAGTTCAGTTTGATCAGTGTTCTGTTCTTTCTGCCCATGCTGGTCACCAACTTTTATCTGGTGCGTGACTCCTACCGTCAGTTCGTCAGCACCCAGGCGGCGCTGGAGAGTATTGAGCTATTCGGTACCGCGCTGTTGGTACGGCGCGACCTGGAGCGCTTTGCCGGCTTGCTGGAAGTCAAGATGATGATCGGCCAGTCTGACAGCTCTGGCGATCTCGATGCTCGAATCGGTCGTGAGCAGAGTGGGTTGGAGGCTTCGTTGCAGGGCTTGATGCCGGTTGCGCATGAGGCCGATCAAGTCGTCGAGTTCAACGCTCGACGTGACGAAATGATCGCCGATCTGCAGATCGTGAAACTCGACGACTCGTTGCAGAACAAGGCTGCCGTGGCGCAGAAGCTGCTGGGCAAACTGCAGGTGTTCATTCGGTTGGTCGCTAGCCAGGCGGGTTTGAGCCAGGATCGACAGAATGATGTGCGGCAGATGACCGAACTGGTCTCCGTGGTCACGCCCAGGGTTACTGCAGCCTTGAGCGAGGGTCGGGCGGTAGGCGCCTATTCCCTGGGCCAGGGCTTCCTCAACTCGGCGGCGAGTATCAAGCTTGACGACCTGCTGCTCGAGCTGGAAAAGCTCCATGGCGATTACGGGCAAAGCCTGCAAGATGCGCTGAATACCAGTCAGGGCGCCCGTACGGCCCTGCAAAGTCTGGCAGATGCCAGTCAGTCGACGCTGCAGGACGCTGTGCGGTTATTCGAGGACCAGGTGGTGGTCGCCGATACGCTGGACACACCATGGCCGCAGTTTTTCGATGAGGTCGGCGCAATAATCGGTACGACTTACCAGTTCAATGATGCGGTGCTGGCATTCCTTGAGCAGCAGTTGCAGGAGCGTCTGCAGGAAAATCGCGGACAGATGGCCTTGCTGGTGGTTGCGCTGGTGGTTGTGTTCCTGCTGATCGGTTACCTCTATGGCGCCTTCTACGTGTCGACGCGCAGTACGTTGAAGAGCCTTGGCGAGGTCATGGATAAGGTCGCTGCTGGGGACATGACGGTCAGTTTCACGCCGCAAAGCAAGGATGAGCTGGGCGAGTTGGGGCTGGTGTTCAATGGCACCGTGAGGAAAATCCATGACCTGATCGAGCGTGTCGGTCAGACCGTGGTCGAGGTCGAACGTCAGGCCGATAGCGTCGAGCAGGTCTCCGGTGAGAGCAACCAGGCGGTCGCCGGGCAGCGCAGTCAGATCGAGCAGGTGGCCACGGCAATGAACCAGATGTCCGCCACTGCCCAGGAGGTCGCGCGCAGTGCGGCGGCGGCGGTCGACAGCGCGCAAAGCGTGAACCGCGAAACCGTTAACGGCCGCGCCTTGGTCGAATCCCAGGTGGGCAGTATTCAGCGCCTGGCCGGCGAGATCGACCAGTCGGTGGTGGTGATCAATCAGCTGGCCAGCGACAGCGCCTCGATCAGCCAGGTGCTGGACGTGATCAAAGGCATCGCCGAACAGACCAACCTGCTGGCGCTTAACGCAGCCATCGAGGCCGCGCGTGCCGGCGAGCAAGGCCGTGGTTTTGCGGTGGTTGCCGATGAAGTGCGCAACCTGGCCAAACGTACTCAGCAGTCCACCGGGCAGATCGAGAGCATGATCGGCAAGCTGCAGGGCGGCGTCGGTGCGGCGGTCAAGGCGATGGGCGCCAGCCATCAGATGGCCAGTGGTACGGTCAGCGAGTCGGCCAAGGTGCAGGTGGCGCTGGAGAACATTCTTGCTGCGGTGGGCATGATCGTCGATCAGAGCCAGCAGATTGCCGCCGCCGCCGAGCAGCAGACTGCAGTGGCTCAAGATATCGATCAGAACATCGTCGAGATCAACCATGCCGGCGAGCGCGCAGCTGTAGGCGCCAGTCAGGCCGCGACAGCTAGCCGCGAACTGTCCGGGCTGGTGTTACGGCTTAAGCAATTGATTGGCGCGTTCCGCGTCTGAGCGTCGTCGCAGCACCGACAGGCCCGCCATTTGGCGGGCCTTGTTGTTTGTGCTGACTGCGGGCCATGCATCGCGATGCTTTTTATCGCTGTTTTTCGCGTGCATGGCCCGCTCCTACAGGTAACGTCCAACCAAACAATTGCTCGGCGTTGCGGCTGCTGGCTTCGGCCAGTTGCTCCGCGGTTACTCCCATCAATCGCGCCAGTTCGGTGCAGATTTCCGGCAGGTATTGCGGGCTGTTGCGTTGGTGCGGGTGCATGGCGGGGGCCATGTCCGGGGCGTCGGTTTCCAGTACCACGGCATCCAGCGGCAAGCGCGTCAGAGTCTGTTGCAGGCGTTTGGCCTGGGGCCAGGTCGCTGCGCCGCCGAGGCCCAGCTTGAAGCCGAGCTTGAGGTATTCGCGGGCTTCTTCAACGCTGCCGGCAAAGGCATGAATAATCCCACCGCGCGGCGGCTTGAGGCGTTTCAGGGTGGCGATGGTGGCGGCATGGGCGCGGCGCACGTGCAGCAGAGCGGGTAGCTCGAACTCGATGGCCAGCTTGAGCTGCGCCTCGAATAGCTGTTGCTGCTGCTCGCGGTCCAGTTGCTCAAGAAAGTAATCCAGGCCGAATTCGCCCACCGCGCAGAGCTGCGGGTGGCCAGCCAGGCGCTGCAGCCAGTCGCGCAATTCGCTCAGGTGTTCGGGGTGATGCTTGTCGAGGAACACCGGGTGCAGGCCAAAGGCGGCGTACAGGCCGGCATCGCCCTGCACCAGATCCCACAGCCGTTGCCAATTGCCCTGATGCACGCCGAGCACCACCAGGCGCTCCACGCCCAATGCACGGCTGCGTGCGAGCACTTCGGCGCGGTCGGCGTCGAAGTCGGGGAAATCGAGGTGAGTGTGGGTATCGATCAGGCGCATGCCTTGGATCATACGCCGCCTGGCGCCTACAGCGCCCGGCGGATCTTGAGGATGCGCGGGATGGCTTCGATGCCCGGTTGGTAGTCGTTCTGCTCGATGGCGCGCAGGATCAGGGCGAGGACACGGTCGGCGATTTGGGCGTGTTGCTGGGAGATCGCGTTGACCCGCAGCGGCAGAAAATCCAGCAGCTGAGTGTCGCCGAAGGTGGCCAGGCGCAGGCCGTCGACGGCTGGCCCCGGCTGTTCCTGCAGGGCATCGAACACCCCTTCGAGCAGCACGTAGGCGGTGGTGACCAGCGCATCCGGCAGGTCGGCGGGGTTGTCCAGCAGGGCGCGCATCTGCCGGTAACCGCTGGCGCGGTTGAATTGTTCGGCGTGGCTGACGCTGATGCTGCCGGCGAAACCGTTCAGGGCTTGGCGAAAGCCGCGTTCGCGGGCCTGGCTGATCGGCAGCTCCGGGCGCGCGCCGATCAGGGCGATATGCCGTGGCGGCGGGCTGAGCAGGCTGGCGGTGAGTAGGGCGCCGGCCTGCTGGTCGTCGCTGACCACCGAGCAGATGTGCGCAGGATCGAGGGCGCGGTCGACGGCAATTACCGGCACGCCAGCCGCGAGCAGGCGCAGGTAGGCCGGCTCATCTTGCGGCAGGCAACTGGCGACGATCAGCGCGTCGCAACGCCGCGAGCGGAACAGTTCGAGTAACTGGCGTTCGCTGTCTGGGTCGTCATCGGAGCTGGCGATCAGCAATTGGTAGCCGGCGGCGCGGGCGCGCTGTTCCAGTAGCTTGGCCAGACGCGCGTAACTGGGGTTTTCCAGGTCCGGCAGGATGAAGCCCAGGCAGCGGCTCTGCCCGCGACGCAGGCCAGCGGCTTGCTGGTCGGGGCGGTAGCCATGCTGTTCGACCACTTCCAGGACCCGCGCCACGGTGGTGGCGCTGATCCGCCGTTTGTCGGCCTGGCCGTTGATCACGTAACTGGCGGTGGTGACGGAAACCTGGGCCAGACGGGCGATGTCGCTGAGTTTCAAGGGTGGGTTCCTGGGTGGGAAAAGGCAGGGCTTCAAGGATCGCCGATTATCAGGTAACGTGCCAGTCGTTAGGTGAAACGATTCAGCATGTGGCCGGAATGACTATTCTATGACGAGTAGTCGGGGGCTTCAGGCTAGCCGCGCCGTCAGTTGCCAGAGGATATCTTCAATGCTTGAGTTGAATGTCACGCAGATCCAGATGGGCCGCAGTGCCCCGGATAAACAGGCGGCGCTGGCGCTGCTTGCCGATTGCCTGATCGCCGATGATCTGGTGACTCCCGGTTATCTCGCCGGCATGCAGGCGCGCGAAGCGCAGGGTTCGACCTACCTGGGCCAGGGCATCGCGATTCCCCATGGCACGCCCGAAACCCGCGATCAGGTGTATCGCACCGGGGTGCGCCTGATTCAGTTCCCCGAGGGGGTGGACTGGGGCAACGGGCAGATGGTCTACCTGGCGATCGCGATTGCCGCCCGTTCCGATGAGCACCTGCGTTTGCTGCAGCTGTTGACCCGCGCCCTCGGCGAAGGCGATCTCGCGCCGGCGTTGCGCGAGGCCCGGGAGCCTGCGGCGATAGTTGCGCTGCTGCAAGGTGCGCCGCAGGAGCTGGCGCTGGACAGTCAATTGATCGGCCTGGGCGTGGCGGTCGAGGATTTCGACGAGCTGCTCTGGCAGGGCGCGCGCTTGCTGAAGAAGGCCGGTTGCGCCGAGTCCGGCTTCGCCAACAGCCTGGCTTTGGGCCAGCCGCTGCCGCTGGGCAATGGCCTGTGGTGGTTGCACAGCGATCAGGCGGTGCTCAGCCCGGGTCTGGCGTTTGTCACCCCGGCGCAGCCGCTGGAGTATCAGGGGCAGCCATTGACCGGCCTGTTCTGCCTGGCCAGCCTGGGCGAGGCCCATCGGCAACTCCTCGAGCGGTTGTGCGATCTGCTGATCGAGGGGCGTGCGTCGGCCTTCAGCCAGGCGACCAGCAGCCGCAGCGTGCTTGAGGCCCTGGGCGGTGAGGTGCCCGCCGATTGGCCGATGTGTTCTGTGGTGCTGGCCAATACCCATGGTCTGCACGCGCGCCCGGCCAAGGCCTTGAGCGAAATTGCCCTGGCTTTTGCCGGCGAGGTGCGTGTGCGCCTGGCGGGCGAGGTGGGGGCCGGCGTGTCGGTCAAGAGCCTGAGCAAGCTGCTGGCGCTGGGCGCGCGGCGTGGTCAGACGTTGCAGTTCAGCGCCGAGCCGGCGATTGCCGGCGAAGTCCTGCCGGCCCTGGAAGCCGCCGTGTTGGCGGGCCTGGGGGAAAGCATCGAACCCTTGTCGCTGGCCGAGACTGCGTTGCCGGTCAGCGTTGCGGCAACGCTCAGCGCGGCGCCCACGCTGCAGGCGCCGGCCGCCGGGGCGCGGTTGCAGGCGGTTGCAGCCGCACCGGGTATCGCCATCGGTCCGGCCCTGGTGCGGGTGCCGCCAGTGCTGGATTACCCGCAACAAGGCCAGGGTGCGGCCCTGGAGCGGCAGCGTTTGAGCGCGGCGCTGGAGCAGGTAAACGCCGACATCCAGCGTTTGGTCGAGGCCACGGCCGAAGCCAATATTCGTGATATTTTCATTACCCACCAGGCGATGCTGCGTGACCCGGCCCTGGGTGATGACGTGGCCGTGCGGCTTGACCAGGGGCTTAGCGCCGAGGCGGCCTGGGCTGGCGAGATCGAGACGGCCGCCGCCCAGCAGGAAGCCTTGCATGATGCGCTGTTGGCCGAGCGCGCCGCAGACCTGCGCGACATTGGCCGTCGCGTGCTGGCTCGGCTGTGTGGCGTCGAGGCGCTGCGCGAACCGGACGAACCCTACATTCTGGTGATGGACGAAGTGGCGCCTTCGGATGTCGCCAGCCTTAATCGCCAGCGCGTTGCTGGCATCCTCACCGCTCGCGGTGGCGCCACCGCGCACAGTGCAATTATCGCCCGCGCGCTGGGTATCCCTGCGGTGGTGGGCGCTGGTGCTGCGGTGCTGGCGTTGGCCCAGGGCACCGTGCTGTTGCTCGATGGCGATCATGGCCTGCTCCGCGTGGCGCCCGATCAGCAGACCCTGGAGCAGGCGATGCGCCAGCGCGAGGCCAGCGAGATTCGCCGCGAGCGCGCCCATGCCGAGCGCATGCAGCCGGCCGTGACCCGCGACGGTCATCGTCTGGAGGTGGCGGCCAATATTGGCGCCAGCGCTGAAACCGCCGCGGCGGTGGAGGCGGGCGGCGAGGCGGTCGGCCTGTTGCGCACCGAGTTGGTGTTCATGGATCACGCCCAGGCGCCGAATCAGGCCACCCAGGAAGCCGAGTACCGCCGCGTGCTGGATGCCCTCGATGGGCGACCGCTGGTGGTGCGTACTCTGGATGTCGGTGGCGACAAGCCGCTGCCTTACTGGCCGATGCCGGCGGAGGTGAATCCCTTCCTGGGCATGCGCGGTATTCGCCTCAGCCTGCAGCGCCCGGAAATTCTCGAAACCCAGCTGCGTGCCTTGCTCGCCGCCGCCGACGGACGGCCGCTGCGGATCATGTTTCCGATGGTTTGCTGCGTCGAGGAGTGGCGCACCGCGCGGGATATGGCGCTGCGCTTGCGTGAAGAAATGCCGCTGGTCGACCTGCAACTGGGGATCATGGTCGAGGTGCCGTCGGCGGCGCTGCTGGCACCGGTGCTGGCGCGCGAGGTGGACTTCTTCAGCATCGGCACCAACGACCTGACCCAGTACACCCTGGCCATCGACCGCGACCACCCGACCCTGTCGGTCCAGGCCGATGGCCTGCACCCGTCGGTATTGCGCCTGATCGGCATGACTGTCGAGGCCGCCCATGCCCACGGCAAGTGGGTCGGGGTGTGCGGCGAGCTGGCCAGCGACATGCTCGCGGTGCCCTTGCTGGTCGGCCTGGGGGTGGACGAGTTGAGCGTCTCGGCGCGCAGCATCGCGCTGGTCAAGGCGCGGGTGCGTGAGCTGGACTTCAGCCAGAGCCAGTTGCTGGCCCAGCAGGCCCTCGGTCTGGACAGCGCCGCGGCAGTGCGGGCCCTGGTGGAGGAGATTGGCTGATGGCACGCATTCTGACGTTGACCCTCAATCCGGCGCTGGACCTGACGGTGTCGCTCGATACCTTGCAGGCAGGCGCCGTCAATCGCAGCCTGGGGCTGAGCAGTCATGCCGCTGGCAAGGGCTTGAACGTGGCCCAGGTGCTGGCCGACCTCGGGCACAAGGTCACCGTTAGCGGTTTTCTCGGGCTGGCCAATGCGGCGCCTTTCGAGGCGCTGTTCGCGCGCCGTGGTTTTGTCGACGCCTTCGTCCGCGTGCCTGGCGAAACCCGCAGCAATATCAAGCTGGCCGAACGCAGCGGGCGGATCACCGACCTCAACGGTCCGGGACCGCAGGTCGAGGCGAGCCATCAGACCGAGCTGCTCGAGGCGCTGGAACAGATCGTGGCCGGCCACGATGCCATCGTGGTCGCCGGTAGCCTGCCGCAGGGCGTCAGTCCCGAATGGTTCACCAGCCTGCTGCGTCGGTTGCAGGCATTCGGCTTGCCGCTGGCGCTGGACAGCAGCGGCGCCGCGTTGCGCGCAGGGCTGGCCGTGGCGCCGTGGCTGATCAAGCCCAACGAGGAGGAACTGGCCGACGCCTGTGGCGTGTCACCGTCCTGCGTGGCCGATCTGCAAGCGGCGGCGCTGCGCCTGCGCGCCTCGGGCGTGGAGCATGTGCTGCTGTCGCGCGGCGCCGAGGGCGTGTTCTGGTTCGGCCCGGACATCGCGTTGCAGGCGCGGCCGCCGCAGGTCGCGGTGCTCAGTACCGTGGGCGCTGGCGACTCGCTGCTCGCAGCCTCGTTGCACGGCCTGCTGGCCGGTTGGCCGGCCGAGCGCACCTTGCGCCTGGCCACCGCAATTGCCGCGCAGGCGGTCACCCAGCTCGGTTTCGGTATTCACGACAGGGAACAACTGGCGCGCCTGGAAGCCGGCGTGACCATCGCATCCCTGAACTAAAACAATAATGAGGTCATTTCCATGAATCTGCTGATTGTCACCGCCTGCCCCAATGGCATGGTTACCAGCGTGCTCTGTTCGCGCCTGTTGCAAGCTGCTGCCCAGCGTCTGGGCTGGGCGAGCCAGGTCGAGGTGCATGACCCCAAAGCCATCGGCTCGCCACTGAGCGAGGCGGACATCGCCGCCGCCGAACTGGTGGTGGTGGTCAAGACCGGCGACTTGGCGCTGCAACGCTTTGTCGGCAAACGCCTGGTGCAGTCCACTCCGGCCGAAGCGCTGGTCGATCCGCAGCAGTTCCTGCTGGCCGCCGCCGAACACGCCGAGATCCTGCAGCAGGATGCGCCCGCGCTCGCTGCGGCGCCGGCCCGGCCGCGCCTGGTCGCGGTGACTGCCTGCCCGACCGGGGTGGCGCACACCTTTATGGCCGCCGAGGCCCTGCAGCAGGCGGCCGCGCAACTCGGCTACGACCTGCAGGTGGAAACCCGTGGCTCGGTGGGCGCGCGCAACGTGCTGGATGACGCCGCCATCGCCGCCGCCGATGTGGTGCTGCTGGCCACCGATATCGAGGTAGAGACCGCCCGCTTCGCCGGCAAGAAGGTGTTCCGCTGCGGCACCGGGGTGGCCCTCAAACAGCCCCGCCAGACGATCGAACGCGCCCTGGCCGAGGCGCAGCCCCTTAGCGGTGGCAGCCAGAGCGAGGCCGCCCAATCCGGCCAGACCGGGCCTTACAAACACCTGCTCACCGGCGTTTCGTTTATGTTGCCGATGGTGGTGGCCGGCGGCCTGATGATCGCCCTGTCATTCATCTTTGGTATCGAGGCCTTCAAGGAAGAGGGCAGCCTGGCTGCCGCGCTGATGCAGATCGGCGGCGAGAGCGCATTCAAGCTGATGGTGCCGGTGCTGGCTGGTTACATCGCCTATTCGATTGCCGACCGCCCCGGCCTGGCGCCGGGAATGATCGGCGGCCTGCTTGCCAGCTCGCTGGGCGCTGGCTTTATTGGCGGCATCATCGCCGGTTTCCTCGCCGGTTACGCGGCCAAGGCCATCGCCCGCTGGGTGCAGTTGCCGGCCAGCATCGAGGCCCTGAAACCGATTTTGATCATCCCGCTGCTGGCCAGCCTGTTCACCGGGATGGTGATGATCTACGTGGTGGGCAAACCGGTGGCCGGCATGCTCGCCGGCTTGACCAGCTTTCTCGACAGCATGGGCAGCACCAACGCGATCCTGCTAGGTCTGCTGCTCGGCGGCATGATGTGCGTCGACCTCGGCGGGCCGATCAATAAGGCCGCCTACGCCTTCTCGGTCGGCCTGCTCGCCTCGCAGAGCTACGCGCCGATGGCCGCAGTGATGGCCGCCGGCATGGTGCCGCCGATCGGCATGGCCATCGCCACGCTGATTGCCCGGCACAAATTCGCCCAGACCGAACGCGAAGCCGGCAAGGCGGCCGGCGTGCTGGGTCTGTGCTTTATCTCCGAAGGGGCAATCCCTTTCGCCGCCAAGGACCCGTTCCGGGTGATCCCGGCCAGCATCGCCGGCGGCGCGCTGACCGGCGCCCTGTCGATGTACCTCGGCTGCAAACTGATGGCCCCGCACGGCGGCCTGTTCGTGCTGCTGATCCCCAATGCGATCAACTACGCGTTGCTGTATTTGCTGGCTATTGTTGCGGGCAGCGTGTTGACCGGGGTGGTGTACGCCGTGATCAAAAAAGGCGCGGCGGTGGAACTGGTGGCGGCGGGGGAGAAGGCGTAGGGGGGGGTGTCAGCAAATGATTGCTCGCCTATATTTTCCGGTACAAGATTTTCCGGCACAAGATCACAACCGCATTGTAGGAGGGGCCTTGGCCGCGAACCGGGGGCTGCGAGTCGTGAGTCGCGGCATACCTGCTCGCGGACAAGTCCCCTCCTACGGGAGCAGCGGCGCACTGCGAATCGTGGCATACCCAGTTCTGGGGTGAGGGGCGAATTTCACACGGAGGTGAAGCATGCCCGATGTCCCCCAGCGGCCCACGACCGAGCAGCGTGAGTTTGCCAAGCAGTTGCGACGTGACCAGACCGACTGCGAACGGTTGCTCTGGCAACATCTGAGAAATCGCCAGCTCGGCGGTTTCAAGTTCCGCCGGCAATATCCCTTGCCGCCGTATGTGCTGGATTTCTACTGCGCAGAACTGGGCCTGGCGGTCGAGCTGGATGGTGGGCAGCATTTTAGTGATGAGGCGTTGCACAAGGATGCCGAGCGCAGTCGCTATCTGGAAAGGTATGGAGTGCGGGTGCTGCGCTTCAGTAACCGGGAGGTTTTGGCGCAGATGCCTGAGGTACTGGCCGAGATTTTGCGTCAGGCCGGGATCGCTGCCCCTCACCCCAGCCCTCTCCCCGGAGGGTAGAGGGAGCCGACCGTGTGAAGCCGATAATTGCAGTCTGTCTGTTGGCCTTGGCCAGGCACCATCGCTGTAGAGAGCCGACCGGTGTGTGCCTGCTAACCGTGATCTTTCCGTCTCCGCCAAACGGCTCCCTCTCCTTTTAGGGAGAGGGCTGGGGTGAGGGTCGGTACCTCACTGCCGATCAATGATGCTCGCGCGTCGCGCGGAACTTCACGTCTGGCCAGCGCTCTTCCATCAGCGCCAGGTTGACCCTGGTCGGGGCCAGGTAGGTGAGGTGGCCGCCGCCGTCGATGGCGAGGTTTTCCACGGCCTTGTTGGAGAATTCCTCGAGCTTCTTCTTGTCGCTGCAGTCGATCCAGCGCGCCGACCAGACGGTGATCGGCTCGTAGCCGCACTCGACCTTGTATTCCTCTTTCAGGCGGCTGGCGACCACATCGAACTGCAGCACGCCGACCGCGCCGAGGATGATGTCGTTGCTGCGCTCGGGGAAGAACACCTGGGTCGCGCCTTCCTCGGCCAGTTGCTGCAGGCCTTGGCGCAGTTGCTTGGATTTCAGCGGGTCTTTCAGGCGTACGCGGCGGAACAGTTCCGGGGCGAAGTGCGGGATGCCGGTGAAACCCAGGGCCTCGCCTTCAGTGAAGGTGTCGCCGATCTGGATGGTGCCGTGGTTGTGCAGGCCGATGATGTCGCCGGCGTAGGCCTCGACCAGCATCTCGCGCTCGCTGGAGAAGAAGGTCAGGGCGTCGCCGATGCGTACGTCCTTGCCCAGGCGCACGTGGCGCATCTTCATGCCCTGGCTGTACTTGCCGGAGCAGATGCGCATAAAGGCAATGCGGTCGCGGTGCTTGGGGTCCATGTTTGCCTGGATCTTGAACACGAAGCCGCTGAATTTCTCTTCCACCGGTTCTACGGTGCGCTCGTTGGCCACCCGTGCCAGCGGCTTGGGTGCCCAGTTGACCACTGCGTCGAGCACATGGTCGACGCCAAAGTTGCCCAAGGCGGTGCCAAAGAACACCGGGGTCAGTTGGCCATTGAGGAACTCGTCCTGGTCGAACGCGTGGCAGGCGCCTTGCACCAGTTCCAGCTGTTCGACAAAGCGCTCGTATTCGTCACCCAAGTGGGCGCGGGCTTCGTCGGAGTCGAGTTTCTCGATGATCTTGATGTCGGTGCGTTCGTGGCCGTGACCGGCGGTGTAGACGATGATGTAGTCGTCGGCCAGGTGGTAGACACCCTTGAAGTCGCGGTAGCAACCGATCGGCCAGGTGATCGGCGCGGCCTTGATCTTCAGCACGGCTTCGATCTCGTCGAGCAGTTCGATCGGGTCGCGGATGTCGCGGTCGAGCTTGTTGATGAAGCTGATGATCGGCGTGTCGCGCAGCCGGCAGACGTCCATCAGGGCGATGGTGCGTGGCTCGACGCCTTTACCACCGTCGAGCACCATCAGCGCGCTGTCCACCGCAGTCAGGGTGCGGTAAGTGTCTTCCGAGAAGTCTTCGTGACCGGGAGTGTCGAGCAGGTTGATCATGTGCTCGCGGTAGGGGAACTGCATCACCGAGGTGGTGATGGAGATACCGCGCTGCTTTTCCATCTCCATCCAGTCGCTGGTGGCATGGCGGTCGGACTTGCGCGACTTCACCGTGCCGGCGATGGCAATCGCCTTGCCCATCAGCAAGAGTTTCTCGGTAATCGTGGTTTTACCGGCATCGGGGTGGGAGATGATGGCGAATGTGCGCCTTTTGGCGACTTCGGCGACCTGCTTGCTCATGCTGGGGGAACCCGTCGACTGATAGTCGGTCTGTCAAAAAAGGGAGCGATTATAACGGCAAACGGCTCTCAGCGCGGCGACCTGTCATTTGCCTGGAAAAAGCGCAGTTTGCCTGGCCTTGTGCAGCATTTCATGACGCCTTGTTTTGAATCCTTAACAGCCTGTCAGTGCGTCGATAAAACGTAGGCTGAATACGACAGTTTTTGATTGATCTAAGCTCCCCATGGTCTTAAAGTCCGCGCCCGAACGTCCATGCTGGCAACGATCCATCCGGCTCAAGTACTGACGACGAGAGATCCTGTTGGATTCTCGGCGACACAGCCTTGGGAAGTAGGCGAACCAAAGTGGGGAAACTGATCAGGCGTTCGCGGCTTTGCTGACAAAGCCAACCCCTCATTCATCTTTGTGTGTTTTTGCCATTTGGAGTCCCACGCATGCCGATCAAGCTCGACGATTACTACGCCCCCGCCACCTTCCAGAAAATGAAGGCCTTCGCCGATCAGCACGAAACCCCATTCGTGGTGATCGATACCGCGACCATCAGCAAGGCTTACGATGATCTGCGTGCAGGTTTTGAGTTCGCCAGCGTTTATTACGCAGTGAAAGCCAACCCAGCGGTCGAGATCATCGAGCTGCTGAAGAACAAGGGTTCGAACTTCGACATCGCCTCGATCTACGAGCTGGATCGGGTGATGAGCTGTGACGTTGGCCCGGAACGTATCAGCTACGGCAACACCATCAAGAAAGCCAGGGACATTCGCTACTTCTACGAGAAGGGTGTGCGCATGTTCGCCACCGACTCGGAAGCCGACCTGCGCAATATCGCCAAGGCCGCACCAGGCTCGAAAGTCTATGTGCGCATCCTCACCGAGGGTTCGACCACTGCTGACTGGCCGTTGTCGCGCAAGTTTGGCTGCCAGACCGACATGGCCATGGATCTGTTGATCCTTGCCCGCCAGTTGGGCCTGGTGCCTTACGGCGTGTCTTTCCACGTTGGCTCGCAGCAGCGCGACATCGGCGTGTGGGACGCGGCCATTGCCAAGGTCAAGGTGATCTTCGAGCGCCTCAAGGAAGAAGACGGCATCGTCCTGCAGATGATCAACATGGGTGGCGGCTTCCCGGCCAACTACATCACCCGCACCAACAGCCTGGAAACCTATGCTGAAGAAATCATCCGCTTCCTCAAGGACGACTTCGGCGACGATCTGCCGGAAATCATCCTCGAACCGGGCCGTTCGCTGATCTCCAACGCCGGCATCCTGGTCAGTGAAGTGGTGCTGGTGGCGCGTAAGTCGCGTACCGCCGTGGAACGCTGGGTGTACGTCGATGTGGGCAAGTTCAGCGGCCTGATCGAAACCATGGACGAGGCGATCAAGTTCCCGATCTGGACCGAGAAAAAGGGCGAGATGGAAGAAGTGGTTATCGCCGGGCCGACCTGCGACAGCGCCGACATCATGTACGAGAACTACAAGTACGGCCTGCCGCTCAACCTGGCCAGCGGCGATCGCCTGTACTGGTTGTCCACCGGCGCCTACACCACCAGCTACAGCGCGGTGGAATTCAACGGCTTCCCGCCGCTGAAGGCTTACTACCTGTAAGTAGCCAGGCGGCTGCTGACAAAAAATCGCTGCAACGAGAATGCCGTTCACTCAAACCGAGTGCGCGGCATTTTTTTGTTCGCGCGAAATCTGGTGAAGCCTGAGCCCGAAAAGGCTGCGAGCTGCATTCGGGCTTGGCGTTAATCTAAGGGGTAAACCGAGTCTAAGTGGTTTCGATTATTAGAGTCATTTGAGATTAATTCTCTCCTGATGTAGCCTTCCGCAAAATGTAAAGAAACTGTCAATTGCTGGGGAGCTACAAAATGGGACGTACATGCTTTAAATCGCGCCGTCTGGCGCTGGCTGTTGCCATAGGCAGTGGCTTAGTCGTTAGTGGGGCTGGGGCTGCCGAGCAACTGGTGTTGCCGGGCACGACGGTGGTCAGTGCCGCCGGTTTTGAGCAGCAATTGGCCGAGGCACCCGCCAGCATCACGGTGATTACCCGCCAACAGTTGCAACAGCAACAGGTGCGTAACCTGGGTGATGCCCTGCGTGCCGTCGAGGGTGTGGATGTCGAGGAGAGCGATGCCCGCAGCAACAAGACCGGCAACCTGACCATCAGCCTGCGTGGCTTGCCCAGTCGCTACACCCTGGTGTTGATCGACGGGCGTCGGCAGAACAGCCCGGGCACCGTTTCCCCCAATGCCTTTGGCGATTCTGCAGGCGTGTTTATTCCGCCGGTAGGCGCCATCGAGCGTATTGAAATCATCCGTGGGCCGATGTCGACCCTGTATGGCTCCGATGCCATGGGCGGTGTGGTCAATATCATTACCCGTAAGGCGGGCAATGAATGGTCCGGCGGCGCCTCCCTGGAGGGCACCATGCAGAGTGATTCGGACTTCTCTGACAGTCGCGCGCTCAGTGCCTATGTCGGCGGCGCGCTGGTGCCTGATGTGCTCAAGTTGCAACTGCATGGCCGCAGCTATGACCGCGAGGAAGGCAGCGTCGAATGGCCAGGCCAAAGCACCAAGCCAGGCGACCTGCGGACCATGGGGCAGAACCCGGTGCGGGCCAATAACGACAGCTTCGGTGGCAAGCTGATTCTCACCCCCAATGCTGAGCACGAACTGGCCCTGGGCGTGGACAGTGCGCAGCAGGACTACAACAACGACAACGGCCAGCTGGGGCGGATCGCCAGCGGCAGTGGTTACGACGACAAGCTTGGCTTCGAGCGTGATCAGGTCAGCCTGGCGCATACCTGGCGTCTGGACGCCGCCACCCTGGAAAGCAGCGTGGCGCGCAACCGTACCGAGACCACCGGGCGTCTGATCCCGAGCAGGACACCGGGCAAGGTGGTCAATAGCAAGCGCACGCTGGAGGCCACCAATACCCTGCTCGACAGCAAGCTGGTCATGCCGCTGGATGCGCATGTGCTGTCGCTGGGTGGGCAGTGGTGGGACGCCGAGCTGAAGGATGGCATTGCCCCCAGTACCTATGAGAATCGTCAGTGGGGTCTGTTTGGCGAGGATGAGTGGAGCCTGCGTCAGGACCTGACCCTGACCGGCGGTCTGCGTTACGACAAACATGACGAGTTTGGCGGCCAGTTCACCCCCCGTGCCTATCTGGTATGGAACACCACCGATCACTGGACCCTCAAGGGCGGTGTGGGCAAGGGTTACAAGACCCCCTGGCTGGAGGAGTTGGCCCCCGGCATCATCGGCTATGGCAACAACGGCCAGACGCCACTGCTCGGCAACCCTGACCTGAAACCGGAGACCAGCGTCAATAGCGAGATATCTGCGCTGTTCGATAGCCTCTCAGGCTTCGATGCCCAGGCCACCCTGTTCCATACCAAGGCCAAGGACCTGATCGCGCGTCCGACCGGGGCGACCAACGTGCAGTTCGAGAATATCGGCGAAGCCCGGATTCGCGGTCTCGAGCTGAGCAGCGGCGTGGATCTGCTCACGGATCTGCGCCTGAGCGGCAACTACACCTTTACCGACAGTGAAGTTAAGGAAGGTCGCAACCAGGGCCGTCCGCTGAACGAGACGCCGCGGCATATGGTCAATGCCAAACTGAACTGGCAGATCACGGGTGACCTGTCGGCCTTCCTTGGCGCCGAGTACCGCGGCACGCGTTTCCGCGATCCGAGCTTCCATGAGCCCTCTCTCGGCGGCAATGCCCAGGGAGCCAAGGCCGGGCTGGGTAACTTCGACAGTTACAGCCAGTTCAATCTGGGCGGCAGCTACAAGGTCAATGAACACCTCAAGGTCAATGCCACCATTTATAACCTGACCAACAAGGACTTCAACGAATACCGTCCTTATGTTCGTGAGGATGGAGGCGCCATTGCCTACAGCAACATCTACAACAATATCCTTGAGCCGCGCCGGCTTTGGGTGTCGTTGGATGCCAGCTTCTGATCGAAGTACCGCAGCCGCTATAAACGGCGATGTACCCGCTAACGGCTATGCAGTGGGTACATAGCCCAAACCAAAACGCCCCGAGTAAAATCGGGGCGTTTTGGTTTGGATTGCTTTGATGGGAGATAGAGCGGTAAGGCCCACAGTGACCGATCAGCAAAAAGTGCAGCGTGCTTCTGAGGCGTGCATGGTGCTTCGGTTAATCCTGGTCTTGCCCAGGTTCAATACAGATCCCGCCGATAGCGCCCGGCTTCGCGCAGGGCGGTTACCTGCTCGCGGCCGAGCAGGCCGTGGAGCATGGCGTCGACCTCGCGGCCCATGCCGTCGAGGCTGCCGCACACCAGCAAGCAAGCCCCGCGTGCCAGCCAGGCGCGCAGTTCGTCGGCGGCGTCACGCAGCAGGTGCTGCACGTAGACGGGCTGCGCCTGGTCGCGGGAGAAGGCGCGGTCAAGGCGGGCCAGGTGGCCGCTGGCCAGCCAGCCCTGCAGTTCGGCCGCGAGCCAGTTGTCGCAGGCGCTGTTACGCTCACCAAATAGCAGCCAATGGCCAGACTGGCCCAGATGCTGACGTTCGAGCAGGTGGGCGCGCAGCCCGGCCATGCCGCTGCCGCTGCCGATCAGGATCAGCGGCGGCGCAGTTGCCGGGCCATGAAACGCCGGGTTGCTGCGGATGCGCAGGTCGATGCTGCCGCCCAGCGAGGCGTATTGGCAGAGCCAGCCCGAGCCCAGGCCCGGTCGGCCCTCGGCCTGATATTGCTGACGCACCAGCAGATCTAGCTGGCCGCAGGCGTTGCTCGATGCGATGGAGTACGCGCGGTGGGGCAGTGGCGTCAGGCTCGCCAGCAACTGGTCCGGCGTCAGGTTGCTGGCCATGGCGGGCGCATCCGGCAGCTGGCGTCGGCTCAGTGCCTCGCCCAGGGGTTGGCCATCAATCAGCGCAGTGGCAGGGTCCAGGCCGTAGCGCTGCAACCAGGCATTTACCCGCGCTGGCGGTTGGCGCGGGCCGATCTCGACGATATCACCAGCCTGCCAGGGTATTTCGGCCCCCGGGTTGCGCAGGCTCAGGTGGTAGAGGGGGCCGCCGCGGCTGCCGGGATTGAGGTGGGTGCGGCGCTGCAGTTGCCAGGGTTGATAGTGCGCGGGTTGCCAGTCGACGAAGTCGCTGTCGCCGCTCAGGTGGCCCAGTTGCTGCTGCCAGTGGCGCAGGGTGGCGGGCGCGCCACGGTCCAGTTGCAGCAGGTCGAACAGCGGTTGGGCGTGCAGGGCGCGCAGGCGGTTGTCGAGGCGTTTGCCGAACGCGCAGAACTGCCGGTAATGGCTGTCGCCAAGGGCCAGGATGGCGTACTGCAGGTTGTGCAGGCGCTGCTGCTGAGCCTGCAGTTGCTGCTCGAAACGGGCAGCGTTATCCGGTGCTTCGCCTTCGCCGTAGGTGCTGACCACAAAGATCACCCGCGCGCTCTGGCGCAGGCGCTCGATGCTCAGTTGGTTGAGGGGCAGGCACTGCACTGTCAGGCCAGCGGCGGCCAATTGGGCGCGGCTCTGTTCGGCCACTTGCTGCGCTTGTCCGCCTTGGCTGGCGTAGGCGATTAACAGTGCGTTCGGCGGGTTGTGCGCATCCGCCTTGGGCGTGCGCTGCTGCCGCCAGTAGTGCAGACACAGGCCTAGGTAACCGAGGCCGATTAGCAATGCGCTGATCTCCCGTGGCGGGTGCAGCCACAGCAATCCGCCCGCCAGCAGCAGGCTGGCGCACAGAGGCCAGAAGTTGCTGGCTGCGCGCAACCAGGGGTGTGGGGCATTCAAATGGCGATGTCCTGATGTTGCGGTTGGAGCCAGTCAGCGGTTAACGCCTGCACGATCAGCGAACCGCAATCCCCCGGGCGGGCTAGCCAGCAGTCGTCCGAGCGCGGTGCGCACGGCGCACCCTACGTGAGCGCCGTGCGTGTGGAGTTACGGGGCCAGCACTTCCAGGGTGGCGCTGTAGGAGGCGCGGCGCTCGGTGGCCGGTGCCGTGACGCCTTGTTTGCTATTCAGCTCGGCTTCCAGCCAGTACATGCCGGCTTGCGGCCAGGTGATACTGATTTTGCCGGCCGCATCGCTGGTGGTTTTGATTTCGCCCAGCTCATCGCGGTAACGGTTGCCACCCGGGATCACGCTGACTTCAATACCGGCGGCCGGCTTGCCATCGAGCAGCAGGTTGAACTCGGCCGCTTCACCGGCGAACAGGTCATTGGGGTGGGTGATCGGGGCCAGTTCCAAGCCAACGCCGGTGGGTTTCAGTACGCTGGTGCTCGGGTTGCCGGAGGTGACGAAGACTTCCATGCGGCTGCTGTTCTGGCTGACCTGGAGTTCTTCGGCGTTGGCCGGTACCTGCTTGGCAAAGTCTTCGGCGCTGCCCATCCAGCGGCGCATTTCGCCGTTTTCCTTGTAGCGGGCGGCCAGGCCGTTATTGGCGATGGCCAGTTTGTAGGTGCCCTTCTGGGCCAGGTGCAGGTCGAAGCTGCTGCGGTAACGACCGATGCTGCCGTTC
This sequence comes from Pseudomonas sp., assembly GCA_030656145.1. Lineage (GTDB taxonomy): Bacteria > Pseudomonadota > Gammaproteobacteria > Pseudomonadales > Pseudomonadaceae > Aquipseudomonas. The sequence goes on along the minus strand of JAUSOF010000004.1, from coordinate 8,593 downwards.
TCGGCTTTGGCCGTGCTGCCGTCCGGGGCAAGCAGTTGCAGTATGGCCGCCGGGCGTGGGCGCATGCCGGGCGGGCCGCCGGCCGGGGTGGTGTCGAGGTTGCCGATGCCCTGAATGCGCAGCGGGAAGTGTTCGAAGTAGAACAGGTCGTTGGAGACGGCAGCGTCCACGGTGACCCACGCATCTTCACCGGACAGCACGGTGGCCGAAGGCAGCATCCAGGCACGGTGGGCCTGGGCGGAAAGCGGCAGGCAGATGGCCAGGGTCAGAGCGGTCCATTTGACGAGCGTTTGCATGGCGGGCTTCCTTAATGAGTAGCTGATAAATGAATAGCTAAGAATTTAATAACCAGGGGTCAGGGGGTAAGTTGCAGGGTGACCTTGCCCAGTTCGGTTGCGCCTTGAGCACTAAGCTCGGCAGCCTGTTGCGGCGGCCAGCTGAAAGGCAGGCGCAGCAGTTCGCGACCGCCGACTTCACGGGCGGCTTCGATCACCAGTTGGTAGTCGCCGGCGGCGAGCGCCTGCAGTGGCGGCTGGCTGCTGGAGAAGGTCAGGCTGTGGCTGCCCACGGCGCGAGTGGCTCCGCTGACGCCATCGACGGGCATCTCCAGGCTGCGGCCGCTTTTGCGCCACCACTGGCGCATGTCCTTGAGCCATTTTTCGCCTTCTTTGTCCTTCAGCTTCTGGTCGTACCAGACTGCCAGGTTGGCGACGTGCTTCTGATCCGGTTGCTCCAGCCAGATCGCCACATAGGGGCGGTGGTATTCGGCCACCTGCAGGCGCGGGATTTCCACGCTGAGCTGCAGTTCGGCGGCCAGGAGCGGGGTGCTGAGTAGGGCGCACAGGGGCAGTAACAGGCGTTTTGGCATAGCTATGTCCTTAATGAATAAACAGCAAAGCCAGCAGGGCCGGGAGTACCAGGCCGAGGGCAACCAGCGGCCAGGTGCTGGGGCGCGCACCGGCATAGCGTTGCAGCAAGAGCAGGCCGCTGAGGCTGAACAGCACGCAGAGACCGGCGAATACATCGATGAACCAGGACCAGGCGCTGCCGGTGTTGCGGCCCTTGTGCAGGTCGTTGAGGTAGGCGATCCAGCCGCGATCGGTGGACTCGTACTCCAATGCGCCGGACTCGATATCCAGGCTCAGCCAGGCATCGCCGCCGGGGCGTGGCAGGCCGATGTACAACTCGGCGTCCGACCATTCCGCGGTGCGAGCGTCCAGGCGCAGGGCCAGTTCGCCTTCCAGCCATTGGCGCAGGGCCAGCGGCAGACCTTGGGTGGGTGTTTTCTCCTGTAACTCGACACGCAGGCGTTCGGGCAATTGCGCCTGCTGGTTGAGTACCTGCGGTTTGGCTTCGATCTGCGCCGCGTGGTTGAGGGTGATGCCGGTAATGGCGAAGAGCAGCATGCCTATCAGGCATAAAGCTGAGCTGATCCAGTGCCATTGGCGCAGGGTGCCAAGCCAGGGACGTATGTGAATTCTGTGCATAAACATTTCAGTAATGAGCCGGCTATATGTGGTCGGTCTTCAGGTGGGGGATTTTAAGGGTGACAGTTTGTTGAATGGTAATAATTTACCAATAATATACATTCGTATTATGGGTGCGCAGGCAAAGCAAAAACCCGCCAGCTTTGAGGGTGGCGGGCTTTGCTAGAGAGACGGGCTTGGTTTAGAAGGTAAGGTTGGCCGACAACCACAGGCGGCGGCCTTCCTCCAGGGTGCCGGTGGTGGCTGCGGCGCTCTGGATGTAGCTGGAGGCCCAGCCGTTCGCTCCAGTGTTGGTGGTGTAGGTATTGCCCTTGGTGAAGTCCTTGTCGAAGGCGTTGTACAGGGTGGCGTTCAGCGTCAGGTTCTCAGACGCTCTGTACGAGCCGCCGAGATGGAACACCTCGTAAGCGTTAAGGTCGCCGACCTGGTCCTGCAGCGCCTGGTTGGCCGCCGTGAGGTTTTGGTATTTGTCGGTAAAGCGCGCGCGTTCGCCACGGTATTCACCCTTGAACCACAGGGTCAGGCGATCGGTAGTGGTCCAGCTCAGGCGCGCATGGGCCATATGCTCCGGGGTGTTGGTCAGCGGTGCGCCCTGGTTGATGCCGCTCTTCTGTTCGCTGTCGGTGTAGGTGTAATTCATCGCCAGCTTCCAGGCTGGGGCGAACTGCCAGCCGCCTGCCAGCTCCAGGCCCTGGGTTTCGGCTTCGCCGATATTGACGCTCTGGGAGAAGTTCTCCTGGGTGAAGCCGCTACCCAGGCTCACGCAACCTGGCTGGTTCGGGTTGGCGGTGAAGTTGCAGTTGGCCAGTGGCGTACCGCTGTCGATCTTGTCCTTGAACGCGTTGTGGAACAGGGTGGCGTTGGCATCGAAACCGGCCAGATTGTCGAAGTACAGGCCGAACTCGGTGTTGGTAGTGATTTCCGGTTCCAGATCCGGGCTGCCAATGGTGATGGTGCGTCCCTGGGCGGTCACGCCGTTGATGCCGTCATGCAGCTGGTTCAGGGTCGGGGTTTTATAGCCACGGCTGATACCGCCTTTCATGGTCCAGTTTTCGTTGGTGTTCCACACCAGGTAGGCACGCGGACTGATGTGGCCGCCGAAGGCTTCGTGGTCTTCGTAGCGGGCGCCCAAGGTCAGGGCCAAGTCGTGGCGCAGGCGCCATTCGTCTTCGGCAAACAGAGCCCAGGAGGTTTGCTGAAACTCTTCCGAGGCAATGCCATCGGTGACATCGGCGTCCCAGTACTGACCGCCGATGGTGGCGATGTGCGAGTCGCCAAGCGGGCTGACCAGCTTGCTGTCGACGATCAGGTCGGTGGATTTCAGCTCACGGTCATCACCGGCCACTATGTTCGGGTAGCCGGTATAAGCCACGCCACGGGTGCCGGGAATGGTGCGGCCGATGGTTTCGGTGGTGTTATGGGTCAGGCTGCTGTCCAGGGTGCCGAAGCCGAGGCGGGCAGTGTGGCTGAGGGCGAACTGATCGCGCTCGAAGACCAGTTCGTCGTCGTAGCCGTTGATCAGTGTGGGGCGGTTGACGCTGCAGCCGTCGACCGCGCTGCCGGCGCTTTTGCCGTCCAGTGTGCCGAGCTGACAGTCGTCGTTGTTGTAGACCTGACGGCCTTGCTCGACGTCCAGAGAGAAGTCGTGATTCTCATGTGGGGTCAGGGTCAGTCGAGCGCCGGCGGTGTAGTTGCGGCCTTCCACCGGCGAGGCGCCGCGCTTGCTGACGGTCGAATCGTCATCGAAGGTCAGATCGGACTCGCCCCGATCAAACACGTTGCCGCGTACGGCCAGGCCGAGCAGGTTGTCGATCACCGGACCGCTGGCATACAGGCTGGTGCTGCTGGTTTCGCCGTAGTCGCGGTTTTCCTGGAAGGTGTGATCCAGGCTGATCGCCGCGCCCCATTGCTTGGCGACTTTCTTGGTGATGATATTGACCACGCCGCCCATGGCGTCGGAGCCGTAAAGAGTCGACATCGGGCCGCGGACTACTTCGATACGCTCAATGGCTGACATTGGCGGCATAAAGCTGGTGGCGGTTTCGTTGAAGCCGTTGGGCGTGACGTTGCCCGCGGTGTTCTGCCGGCGGCCATCGATCAGGATCAGGGTGTACTCGCTTGGCAAACCGCGAATGCTGATATTCAGGCCGCCGGTCTTGCCGGTGCCCTGGCGCACGTCGACGCCTTCGACGTCTTCCAGGGCCTGGGCCAAGTTGCTGTAGCGCTTCTGCTGCAGGTCTTCCTGGCTGATCACGCTGATGCTGGCCGGTGCTTCGGTAATTTTCTGTTCGAATCCTGATGCACTCACTACGACGTCTTTTAGCGCTATCGGCTCGTTGGCGTGGGCGCTGGCGGCGAAGACGCTGGCCAGAGCAATGGCGCTGGCCAAGGAAGTGCGGGGTAGGGCGTGCAACATCGGAAAGCTCCGGGCAGTGGGCGGGATGACTTAGGTGATGCGAATTATAAGCATATGCAATTCTGTTTGAGAAACTGTTTCATTTGTAGACTGCGCTTGCGTCGCGATTGGTGAGCGCTGGGTGATGCAGTGGGAGTGGCTGTCACGCTGCTGACGCTCATGGTTATGGCGTCGCTATGTGGGTCTGGCGCATGCCGGCGGTGCGCTGCAGTAGGCGCGAGGAGCGGGCTGGATTGGCGGGTGCAGTAAATATTTCAAAATGTTATCGAGAAGTCATTGCCCTTGTTTATGAGAATCATTAGCATGCGCAGCGCTTCACTCTTGCCTGCCTTGCTCCTCCTTCGGCGTCGCCAGCTTGCGGTGCGGGGAGGGCGCCTTTCCGTTGGGGACAACAATGACAATCCGTAGTCGCAAGCACCATAAAGTGAGTCACCTGGCCGCGTTGATCGCTGCCGCTCTCCCCGCTGTAGCTTTTGCCCAGACCGAGGCTGCTGGGGGGGAGTTGAACCTGCCCGAGATGGTCGTGACTTCCAAAGCCGAAGCGCCTTACAAGGCGAACAGGAGTGCCAACACCAAGCTGACCCAACCGTTGCTCGATACACCGAAAACCATTCAGGTAATCAAGAAGGAAGTGCTCCGCGAGCAGGGGGCGGGCAGCCTGATGGAAGCGCTGCGCAACACTCCCGGCATTACCATGCAGCTGGGCGAGAACGGCAATACTTCAGCCGGCGACACCTTTATGATGCGCGGCTTCTCCACGCAGAACTCGACCTTCGTCGACGGTGTGCGTGACCTTGGTGCGGTCAGCCGTGATGTGTTCAACCTCGAGCAGGTCGAGGTGGTGAAGGGCGCGGCGGGCTCGGATATCGGCCGCGGCGCGTCGTCCGGTTATATCAACCTGATCTCCAAGCTGCCGACCCTGACCAACGAAACCTTCGGCACCGTCGGCTACGGCACGGCAGACAAGAGCAACCTGACCGCCGATATCAACCGGCAACTGGGAGACAACTCGGCCTTGCGTCTGAACCTGATGCGTCGCGCGGGCGATGTTGATGGCCGCGATTATGTGGATAACAGCAGCTACGGCGTGGCGCCTGCCATCGCCTTCGGTTTGGACACCGCCACCCGGGTATATGTCTATTCCCAGCACGTACGTCAGGACAACACCCCGGATGGCGGTATTCCCACTATCGGCATGCAGGGTTTCTATAATGCCAATGCCGCGTTGAATGCCGGCGGCAAGGTCGATACCGAGAACTACTATGGCGCCAAGGGCGACTCCGAGCGCATCGACGGCGATATGTTCAGCGTCAAGTTTGAGCACGATTTCAATGACGCCCTGACCCTGCGCAACCTGTCGCGCTGGGGCCGCAGCAATAACGACCGCACCCTCACCGGTACCAACGCCCTGGCTACCAATGCCTCGGCTAACCCCGCAGATTGGACCGTGGCTCGCTCGCGTCAGGTGGTCGACCAGGAGAACCAGATTCTCGCCAATCAGACCAGCCTGAACGCCGCGTTCGACACCTTCGGTCTGCGCAACGAGCTGGCTGCGGGCCTCGAGCTGATGAGCGAGAAGCAGACCAACCGCGGGTACGCTACCACCGCCCAGACCATCAACGGCGTGGCCTACGCGGCGGTGCCAGTTACGCCCGCCGACCTGTACAACCCGAACGCTCACGACGCGCTTGGCGACCCCTACAAGACCGGCGTCAACACCGACGGCGAAACCAAGACCGCAGCGCTCTATGTGTTCGATACCCTGCACCTGAATGAGCAGTGGCTGCTCAATGGCGGCGTGCGTTTCGAGCACTTCCGCACCGAGACCGACAGCGCGGCCCTGGCCAGTGGTGCGCTGGTACCGCGCAGTGCCTACGAGTCGGGTGACCTGACCAGCTGGAACGCCGGCGTGGTGTTCAAGCCGCTGGAAAACGGCAGCATCTATTTGTCTTACGCCAACTCGATGACCCCGCCGGGCAGCGGCAACTTCAACCTGGCCGCGACCTCCGCTACTTCCTCGTCCAACGAGCAGGTCGGTCTGGATCCGCAGGAAACCGAGCACGTTGAACTGGGCACCAAGTGGAACCTGCTGGATGAGCGCCTGGCGCTGACCCTGGCGGCCTACCGCACCGAAAACGCCAATCAGGTCAGTTACGACTCCTTCACCGCTACCTACTTCCAGGAAGGCAAGACCCGGGTCGATGGCGTCGAGCTGGGGGTGGTCGGCCAACTGAGCAACTTCTGGCAGGTTTCAGCCGGTATCGCCCACATGGAAACCAAGCAGATCGACCAGTTCAGTACCTCTGCCGAGAACAGCGGCGTGCGCTGGTCGCCTGACCTGACCGCGACCCTGTGGACCTCCTACTCCCTGGGCGATCTGACCCTGGGCGGCGGCGCGCGCTATGTGTCCGAGCAGGATAGGGTAATCACCGCCGGCGCTAATCTGGCTACCCAGAATATGCCGTCCATCCCGTCCTACTGGGTGGCGGACGCCATGGTCGCCTACCGCGTCAATGACAACGTCAACCTGCGGGTGAACCTGTACAACCTGTTCGATGAGGACTACATCGAGTCGCTGAACAACAGCGGCGCCCGTGCCCGCCTCGGCGCGCCGCGTTCGGCGATGTTCACCACCGAACTCAGTTTCTGATAGAGCGACCAGCCGTAGCTGAAGCCTGCGCGCAAGCGCGGGCTTCTTGCATTTCTATACGTGTAGAGAGAATGTCGATGCTGCTGCATATCCCCCAAGTGTTGAGTAAACAGGACGTCGCCGCGCTGCGTACCGAGCTGGCGGCCCATGCCTGGGTCGATGGCGTGCAGACGTCCGGCGCCCAGGCGGCAAGTCTCAAGCAGAATCTGCAGTTCCCAGCCGATTCCCCGGCCTTTGCCGGGCTGGCGCAGCGCGTGGCCGATGCCCTGGCACGTCATCCGTTGTTCGTTTCCGCAGTGTTGCCGCGGCAGATGCTGCCGCCAATGTTCAACTGCTACAGCGGCGGTGGTCGCTATGGCAACCATGTGGATAACGCCCTGCAACGCGATCGCTTCAGCGCGGATCAGGTGCGCACCGATGTGTCCACCACGGTGTTTCTCAGCGAGCCGGACGAGTACGACGGCGGCGAGTTAATTGTCGAGGACACCTACGGCGAGCACGAGATCAAGCTGGAAGCAGGCGATGCCATCATCTATCCGGCCACCAGTCTGCACCGCGTCGAACCGGTGACCCGCGGCGCGCGTATCGCCTCCTTCCTCTGGACGCAAAGCCGGGTGCGCGATGCCTGGCAGCGCAAGATGCTCTTCGACCTGGACATGACCATCCTCAAGCTGCGCCACGACCTGGGCGACAGTGACGAGGTGGTGAGCCTGACCGGCACCTACCACAACCTGCTGCGCCAGTGGGCGGACTGAAATGACCTTGAGCGAACCCCTGAGCGCGATTCCGGCCGATCTGGTCGCGGCCTGCGATTACCAGCGCTATGCCCAGGCGCGCCTTGATGCCAATGCATTGGCCTACCTGCAAGGCGGCGCGGCGGACGAACTGACTTGCCAGGCCAATCTGGATGCCTGGCGCGACTGGGCGATAGTGCCGCGCCTGCTGCGCGACCTGCGCGGTGGGCATACTCGCTGCACCTTGCTGGGCGATGAGTTGCAGCACCCGATACTGCTGGCGCCGGTGGCCTACCAGCAGCTGTTTCACGCCGAGGGCGAGCTGGCCAGCTCCCTGGCTGCCGGGGTGCTGGGCGGCGCTGCGGTGCTCAGCTCGTTCGCTTCCACGGCGCTGGAGGATGTCGCTGAGGCGGCGACCGGGCCGCTGTGGTTCCAGTTGTACTGGCAGGGCGACGGGCCCGCGACCCTGGCGCTGGCGCAACGTGCCGAGGCGGCGGGTTATCGCGCTTTGGTGCTGACGGTGGATGCGCCGGTGTCGGGGCTGCGCAATCGCGAACAGCGTGCGGCCTTTGCCCTGCCGGACGGCATAGCCGCGGTGAATATCGCCAAGCCGCCGGTTGTGCCTCAGCTGCCGCCTGGTGGCAGCGCGGTTTTCGACAGCATGCTGGCCATCGCGCCGACCTGGGACGATGTGCGCTGGCTATGCCGGCAGACCCGCTTGCCGGTGCTGCTTAAAGGCATTCTGCATCCTGGCGATGCGCGCCTGGCAATAGAGACGGGGGCGGCGGGTGTGATCGTCTCCAACCATGGTGGCCGGGTGCTGGATTCGCAGTGGCCGGCGCTCAACGCCTTGCCCGGCATCCGCGGCGAATTGGGCGCAGAGGCGCTGATTCTGCTGGATGGCGGCATTCGGCGCGGTACCGATGTGTTCAAGGCCCTGGCGCTGGGCGCCGACGCCGTGCTGATCGGCCGGCCCTATATCCATGCCCTGGCCACAGCCGGAGCGCTGGGCGTGGCGCATTTGCTCAAGCTGCTGCGCGAGGAGCTGGAGGTCTGCATGGCCTTAAGTGGCTGCCGCGAGCTGTCCTGCATCGGCCCGCAGGCGCTGCAATCGCTCAGGGGCAGCAATGAGTAGGGTGCGCTGTGCGCACCAGCACCCGCTGCAGGCGCACCCTACGATGGCCTCGGGCGCATGGATGCCACACCTTCTGGCGAGATAGTCGGGAAAGAACCTGTGTAAATGTGCGGTAAATCCATCGTTTTAGAAAGATAATGCAACTGCTTCTCAAATAGAATCGCGCCGCAG